>NZ_CP017241.1:3252500-3552500 GCF_001908375.1 Rhizobium etli 8C-3
GGGTTGACGCTTGCTGCGGCGGTCGCCCAGAAGCTCGGACACACGCGCTACGTGCCCTTGGGCACCTCCCGGAAATTCTGGTACCGCAACGACCTTTCCGTGGCCCTGTCGTCGATTACCACGCCGGAACCGCACAAGCGTCTATATATAGACCCGCGCATGCTGCCGTTGCTTCGGGGACGCCGTGTCGCGCTGATCGACGATGTCATCTCGAGCGGCAGTTCCATCGTCGCGGGCCTGCAATTGATGACCGCCTGCGACATCGAACCTGTCGTCATCGCAGCGGCGATGCTGCAATCAGAACGCTGGAGGGAAAAGCTCGCAGCTGAAGGCGCCCGGTGGCCCGACCGCACCGTCGGGGTTTTCGTGACGCCGATACTCGAAAGAACGGCACAAGGCCGCTGGCGCGCGCCCACTGCCTGACCTCGCACAACATGAGGATTGATCGATCTTACCGCGCACTCTCCCTATACAGTCCTGTCGGATGGCTACATTTTGCTGACGGTTGAAACGCGAGCCCGCCCATGACGTTCGAGCAAGCATCCCTGCTGATCCTTCTCTCGGCGATGCTCGTTCTGTTCTGCCTGAACCGTATCCGCATCGAGGTTGTAGCCATCGGCGGCCTGCTTGCCGGGTATGTGCTCCGACTTTATCCGGCCGATCAGGTCTTTGCCGGTTTCGCCAGTCCGGTCGTCATCACGGTGGTCGAAATTCTACTGATCGTCCAGGTGCTCGCGCGCGCAAAGCTCTTTGACAGCCTCGCCGAACGTTTTGCAGCCGCCGGACTGTCCGGCTTCACGGTCATCGCCAGTCTTTCGGCCGTCACCGGGCTCATCTCGATCTTCATGAACAATATCGGCGCCTTCGCGATCATGCTGCCTGCAACGCTGCGCATCAGCAGCGTCATGAATATCCCGCGGCGCCAGCTCGTCATGCCGATTTCCTTCGCGGCGCTTCTCGGCGGCCTCGTCTCGCTGATCGGAACGCCGGCCAATCTGCTTGTCAGCGATGCATTGGCCAAGGCAACAGGTTCCGGCTTCCGTTTTTTCGATTTCGCCTATGTCGGCCTTCCTGTCGCCATCACCGGAATTCTGCTGATGGCCGCTCTCGTGCCGCAACTTTTTCCGGAAACCGACGACCAACCTGCCACAGCCGCGCCGGCCCGACGGCGCATCGTGGCGGAACGGCGCGTTCCTGAGGGTTCGCCGCTCGCCGGCCGTCGCCTTCTCGATTGCTCCAGCCTCTTTGACATCCAGCCGCACGCATTGATCCGCAACGGCCAGTTCGTCTTTGGTCCGTTCGATCAGTCGACCATCAAGGCAGGCGATATCTTGCTTGCAGAAGGCGCCGATGCGGTGTTTGCCGGCCTCGCCGCCTCGGCTGCGCTCGTTCCGGAAGCCCATCCGAATGGCATGCAGGCGGATTTCACCCACATTGAAGCCGTCGTCATGCCCGAGAGCACGCTGGTCGGCTCGCGAATCCGCTCGTTGGAGGTCTTTAAAAGCCGCAGCGTTCGGGTTGGCGCTCTCTCCATGCGGTCGCCGCGGATCGAAGGCCGCTTTGAGGATCTGCAGCTCTCGATCGGCGATATCCTTCTGCTCGAGGGCCCGCGCCAGGCAGTCGCCGAAGCGCTTGAGGAATGCGAATGCCTGCCGCTCGCCTCCCAACCTGCAGACGAGGCGACCTCGAATGCGTGGCAGCCCTTCCTGGTCTTTGCTGCTGGAGTGACGCTTTCGGCTGTCGGGCCGGCCCGCGCGGAAATCGCATTTGCGGCTGTCGTCTTCGCTCTTGCGCTGATGGGTTATCTCAACATCCGCCAGGCCATGGCGGACATCAACTGGCCGATCATCATCATGCTGGCCGCGATGATCCCGATCGGCTCGGCTGTTGCCGCAACAGGCACGGCCCAGTTGGTGGCCGACTGGCTGAGCCTGCTCGTGCCGATATCCATGCCGCTTGCCGGCATCGCACTCCTGCTCTTCATCGCCATGGCGCTCACGCCTTTCGTCAACAACGCCACGGTGGCCATTGTGCTCAGTCCTGTTGCGCTGGAATTCGCAGAGGCAGCGCACCAGCCTCCGGCCGCCTACCTGATTGCCGTTGCCGCGGGCGCATCGCTCGATTTCCTGACGCCGTTCGGCCACCACAACAACACGCTGGCGATGAGCATCGGCAGCTATCGCGTCTCAGACTTCATGCGCGCCGGCAGTCCGCTGGCGTTTGCTTGCTATTTTCTGACCGTTCTTCTGGTTGCCCTGCTCTGGCTTTGAACGCCATTTGCTTGACTTCCCCTGCAATGGAACTAGAGCAGGGTGAAACCGAGCGACAAAGGACTATCGAGCCCGTGCGAATTCTCTCCGAAGCCCATTTCCCCGAACTGCCGAACTATTACCGCGGCAAGGTGCGCGAGAATTATGACCTTCCGGATGGCAGCCGCATCATCATCAGCACCGACCGCCTCAGCGCTTTCGACCGCATTCTCACCTGCATCCCATATAAGGGCCAGGTGCTGACGCAAACGGCGCGCTACTGGTTCGAAGAGACCAAGGACATCTGCCCGAACCATGTCATTGACTATCCGGACCCGAACGTGGTCATCGGCAAGCGGCTCGACATTCTGCCCGTCGAGGTCGTCGTCCGCGGCTATCTCGCCGGCACCACGGGCACGTCCATCCTCACTCTTTATAAGAAGGGCGAGCGCGACATGTACGGCATGCACCTGCCGGACGGCATGCGTGACAACCAGCGACTGCCCGAGCCGGTGATCACCCCGACCAGCAAGGAATTCGACGGCGGCCATGACGAGCCGCTGACGCCTGACGAGATCGTCGGCCGCGGTCTGCTGACCGCGGAACAGTGGGCAACGCTTTCGAGATACGCGCTCGCGCTTTTCGCGCGCGGCCAGGAAATGGCCGCGAAACGCGGCCTCATCCTCGTCGACACCAAATACGAATTCGGAACCGACAAGGACGGCAATATTATTCTCGCCGACGAAATCCACACGCCCGACAGCAGCCGTTACTGGATCGCGGACAGCTATCAGCAGGCCTTTGAAGACGGCACGCGCCCCGCAAGCTTCGACAAGGACTTCGTCCGGGCCTGGGTGGCCGAGCGTTGCGATCCCTACAAGGACGAGATCCCCGAGATCCCGGTCGAACTGGTCGAGGAGACATCGAAGGTCTACATCAAGGCCTATGAGGCGATTACCGCCCAGTCTTTCGTTGCCGATGACAGCGGCGAAACCCCGGCTGCCCGTGTGCGAAGCAACCTTGCGCGCTATTTCCCTTAAAAACCCGGAACGAACCGCCCGAAGGCCGCCTCGGCGCTTGCGGGTTTTCGTCGGGAGGCATTAGCATGTGCAGGGCGGGGGAACGAATGGCACGAAGGCCGCGGCGCAAAGCCGAGGAGACGCGGGAAGACATTCTGTCGACGGCCGAGTTGCTGTTTCGCCAGCGTGGTTTCGTCGCCGTATCGATCGCCGACATCGCCTCGTCCCTCGGCATGTCGCCGGCCAATGTCTTCAAGCATTTTCATTCGAAAGTGGCGCTTGTCGATGCCATCGCCGAACGGCATCTCGGCAACGCCACCGAGCGCTTTGGCTCTTTCGACGGAAGCCTGCCGCCCAAAGAACAACTGCTGCGTTTCGTGCTTCGGCTTCTCGATAGCCACCTCAAGGACATTCAAGACAATCCCTACATCTTCGAAATGGTGCTGACGACAGTTCAGGCGAAGCTCGAAGCAGGTATTCGCTACCGCGAGCGAATCGAGCAGAATCTCGAGGAAATCATCCGCGAGGGGGTGAGCGCAGATCATTATAAATGTTCCGATCCGCGCCGCGCCGCCCATACCGTTGCCGATGTTCTTGCATCGGTGCTCCATCCCGTGCTGATCGCTCGTGACGATAAGGATACGCTTGTGCGCAGGGCCGAGGAGATCGTCTGTTTTGTCGATACCGCATTGCAAAATAGCGCTTGCTAAGTGACGATCATTGAATTACGTCACTTCGTGAATCTTTTCGCAAGTTCGGATCGAAGGGTATTTGAATCCCGCTAATCACGCTCCTTATTGGAATGCAGCGCTCCGTCGCCGGAGCCGGTGATCCGATCCGCAAATGCCAATCGCAAGGGAATTCAGCATGAAACGGCGTGGCTTCATCATTTCTTCAGCTTTGGTGCTGAGCGGATTGCTCTGTGCCTGCAGCGACAGCGGCAACAACCAGGCCGGCGGCGCCGGTGTGCCCGCAGCAGCGGCTCAGCAGGCAGCCCCGGTCGGTGTCGTGACGCTGAAGAAGGACACCTTCCCGGTCACGACGATCCTTCCGGGCCGGGCCGAGGCCTTTCAGACGGCCGACATCCGTCCGCAAGTCAGCGGCATCATCCGCGAAATCGCCTTCAGAGAAGGCAGCGAGGTGAAAAAGGGCGACCTCCTTTATCAGATCGAAGATGCGCCTTATGTCGCAACCGTCGAACAGGCCAAGGCGGCAATCGCCAAGGCCGAAGCCAGTGTGCCGAGCGCGCAGAGTAATTTCGACCGCTACCAGCGCCTTGTCGGCAGCGGCGCGACACAGATCGAATTCGAAACGGCAAAGACCACCCTTCTCCAGGCTCACGCTGAGGTCGAATCGGCCAAGGCCACCCTTGCCTCCGCGCAAATCGATCTCGACCACACGAAGATCGTCGCGCCATTCGACGGCGTCATCGACGAGACGGCCTACAACGTGGGCAACGTGGTTGCCGCCAATCAGACAGCGGCGCTGACGACGATCCGCCAGCTTGACCCGATTTATGTTTCGCTCACCGAATCGAGCACCAATCTGCTCAGGCTGCGTGATGCTTTGGCATCTGGCACGGTTCGAGGGGAAGGCGCCGATGTCGCCTTCCGGCTCATCCTGGAAGATGGCAAGGAGTACGCCCAGAAGGGCAAGCTGGATATGTCGAAGCAGATCGTCAGCGAGACAACCGGCACCTTCATCATCCGCGTGCTCTTTCCGAATCCGGATCTCGTCATCTTGCCGGGCATGTATGTTCGCGCGACCGTCGAGCTTGGCGCCGAGGTCGGCTATGCGCTGCCGCAACTCGCCACCAGCCGCGACGCGACCGGCCGTCTGACGGCGCAGTTCATCTCCGCTGATGGCAAAGTCGAGACACGTGTGTTCGAAAACGCCTCGCCCTCCAACAATTCCTGGCTCGTGACCGACGGCGTGAAGGATGGCGATCAGCTGATCGTCAGCGGCCTGCAGTCGATCGCGCCCGGCATGCCGGTTACGCCCGTCCCCATGAAGATCAATGAAAGCGGTGTGGTCGTGGCTGGCGAGCAGGCAGCAGCCGGTAACGCCCAGAAGCCGGCCGCGCAGTAGGACGCGCCAGGCTCCAACGTCGATCAAAGCCGCACAGGAATCATTTGATGGCCAAGTTTTTCATCCGACGCCCGATTTTTGCCTGGGTCATTGCGATTACCATCATGCTCGCAGGCTTGCTCGGCATTTTCACGCTGTCGATCTCGCAGTATCCCGACATTGCGCCCACCACGGTGCGCATCAACGCCACCTATCGCGGCGCGAGCGCTGAAACCGTCGAGAAATCGGTGACGACGATCATCGAAGACGGCATGACCGGTCTTGATGACCTCACCTACATGACTTCGACCTCGTCTACCGGTTCGGCCAGCATCTCGCTGACGTTTGGAACAAGCGTCGATCCGGACATCGCGCAGGTGCAGGTCCAGAACAAGCTGCAGCTCGTCCAATCGCAGCTTCCCGATGACGTCATCGATGCCGGCATCAGCGTCACGCGATCGACCTCCAGTATCCTGCTGGTCGGATCGCTGGTTTCGACCGATGGCAAGCGGAATTCCGTCGACCTCGGCAACATCCTGTCAAACCAGATCGAAGACCAGATACAGCGTCTCGAAGGCGTCGGCAGCATCAATATCTTCGGTTCGGGTTATGCAATGCGCGTCTGGCTCGATCCCTTCAAACTGCAGAAGTATCAGCTGACGCCAAGCGACGTGACCTCGGCCATCGAGGCCCAGAACACGCAGGTTTCCGTTGGCTCCCTCGGCGCACAGCCACTCGTCAAGGGCCAGCAGCTGAACGTCACGATCACCGCGCAGAGCCAGCTGACGACGGTCGCGGACTTCGAGCGGATCATTCTGAAAGTGGAAAAGGACGGATCGACGGTCCGCCTCAGCGACGTCTCGCGTATCGAAATTGGCCAGGAAAGCTACGGCGGCTCGTCGCGCTACAATGGCCAGCCATCGAGCGGCTTTGCCGTCAACCTTGCGATCGGCGCCAATGCCATCGACACCGCGGAGCGCGTTCGCTCAGCGCTCGACACAATCGGCCACGGCCTGCCGGAAGGCGTGGAGATTACCTATCCTTACGACACAACGCCCTTCGTCGAGCTGTCGATCGAAAAGGTCGTCCACACCCTCATCGAAGCGATCGTTCTCGTCTTCGTGGTTCTGCTCGTCTTCCTGCAGAACCTGCGCGCGACGCTGATCCCGACCATCGCCGTGCCGGTGGTCCTGCTTGGAACCTTCGGCATTTTGGCGGCAACGGGATATTCGATCAATACGCTGACGATGTTTGCCATGGTTCTCGCGATCGGCCTGCTCGTCGACGATGCTATCGTCGTTGTCGAGAACGTCGAGCGCATCATGTCGGAGGAAAAGCTGTCGCCGCTTGAGGCGACGGAGAAGTCGATGGGCGAAATCACCGGCGCCATCGTCGGCATCGCACTGGTTCTGACGGCCGTCTTCATTCCGATGGCCTTTTTCGGCGGTTCGACCGGCATCATCTACCGTCAGTTCTCGATCACCATCGTTTCGGCCATGCTGCTTTCGGCCCTCGTCGCCATCGTGCTGACGCCGGCACTTTGCGCCAGCATGCTCAAGCCGGTCTCCGAACACAGGAAGCACCGCGTCGGCGACTGGTTCAACCGCAACTTCACGCGCTCGACCAACGGCTACGTCCGCACCATCGGCTACCTGTTGAAGCGTCCGATCAGGGTGATGCTGGTGTTCCTGCTCGTCGGGGCAGGTTGCGCCTATCTGTTCACGCGCCTGCCGAGCTCGTTCCTGCCGCAAGAAGATCAGGGCGTTCTGCTGACGATCGTCACCACGCCGCCCGGATCGACGACGCAACAGACCCAGGCAGTCGTCGAGAAGGTCGAAAAGTATTATCGCGAAAACGAAAAGGATTCCGTCGATTCGGTCTTCGGCGCCCTTGGCTTCAGCTTCAACGGCTCCGGCCAAAACAGCGCGATCGTCTTTACAAAGCTCAAGGATTTTTCGCTGCGTACCGAGGCCAGTCAGCACGCGCAGGCGATCGTGACGCGGGCGCTCAAGACCTTCTTCACCTTCCGCGAAGCGCAGGTCTTCGCATTGCTGCCGCCGGCGATCCAGGGTCTCGGCGTGTCCAGCGGCTTTTCGATGTACCTCGTCGATACCGGCGGACACGGCACGGCTGCGCTCGACACCGCCTCCAAGCGGCTGATCCAGATGGCCAATGCCAGCGGCAAGGTGGTCGCCCTTCGCAACAACAACAAGGAAGTCGAGCCGCAGATGCGGATCGTCATCGACCAGGAGAAGATCGGCGCCATGGGCGTGGATATTTCCGCGGTCAATGCGATGCTCTCTGTCATCTTCACCGGCCGCGACGTCAATGACTTCACGCTGAACGGCGAGATCAAGCCAGTCTACGTGCAGGGCGATGCGCCCTTCCGGATGCAGCCGACCGATCTCGACCACTGGTATGCCCGCAACTCCTCCGGCGAAATGGTTCCCTTCTCCGCCTTCACCAGGACGGAATGGGTCAAGGGTGCCCCGACGCTTGCCCGCTTCAACGCCGTCAGCGCGATCCCGCTCGACGGGGCTTCGGCACCGGGCGTCAGCTCCGGCGATGCCATGAACGAGATGGAGGCCCTTACTGCACAGATCGGCGGCGGTTATACGGTGGCCTGGCAGGGCATATCCTATCAGGAGCGGCTCTCGGGTTCGCAGGCGCCGATGCTTTATGCAATTTCGGTGCTCGTCGTCTTCCTTTGCCTGGCGGCGCTCTACGAAAGCTGGTCGATCCCGTTCTCGGTGATCATGGCGGTGCCCGTCGGCGTGCTCGGCGCGCTTGTGGCTGCGACCCTCTTCGGACAGGCGAACGACGTCTACTTCAAGGTCGGTCTTCTGACGACGATAGGTCTCGCAGCGAAGAACGCGATTCTGATCGTCGAATTCGCCAAGGACCGGTTGGAGACCGGGATGGGTCTCTTTGAGGCGACTTTGGAAGCGGCAAGGCTTCGTTTGCGCCCGATCATCATGACATCGCTTGCCTTCATTTTGGGCGTCGTGCCTCTTGCCGTGGCCACCGGCGCGGGCTCCGCAGCCCAGAACGCCATCGGCATCGGTGTCCTCGGCGGCATGCTCGCGGCCACGGCGCTCGGGATTTTCTTTGTGCCGTCCTTCTTCGTGGTCATCCGCCGCGTCTTCTCCCGGCGCAAGAAAATTGTGGCGTGAGTGTGATAAAAATGCACTGCCAGAATGAATGACTCATTGATACATTGCCCGCGGATTGCTTCGACATGGTGTATCTCGTTGGGACGAAGCGCGGCCGACGGCAAAGCATGATGCTTTTGGCAAGAAATTAGACTTGGTCGAGTTACAGGAAGAAATGAATGATATCTCTTCGTTTTGCTACACCGGCACTATTGCTTTTGCTGGCGGGCTGCGTGAGCGGACCGGACCACACGCCTCCGGAGATGCCGCTGCCGGCGAAGTTCGGTGAAGGCAGCAACAAGAATATCGGTGATGTAGCGACGGTGGCCTGGTGGTCGGCGTTTCGCGACAGGCAGCTTGACAGCCTGGTTGCGCGCGGCATCGACCAGAACCTCGACGTTCTGCAGGCGATGGAGCGCATCAATGCGGCGTCCTCCAATGTGACGGTCGCCGGGGCTGGCTCGCTGCCGAGCCTTGTCGTCGGCGCCTCGCACACGGTGTCGGGCCAGATGGGCTCGGAGCGCACCCGGGTGGGTGCGACCAACACCACTGGCGGCGAGGCCAATGTCTCCTGGCTGCTCGATCTCTTCGGCCAATACCGGCGCTCCAAGGAAAGCGCGCTTGCCTCGCTCGATTCGGCCTATGCCAGCGCCGACGTGGCCCGGCTTGCCTTCCTGCAGGATCTCGTCTCGACCTATATCGACGCCCGCTTCTACCAGGAGCGCATTGCGCTGTCGAAGGCCAACCTGCAATCGCGCCGGGAGACCTACGATCTTACCAAGTTCCAGCTGGAAGCCGGTGCCGCCTCCAGGCTCGACGTCGTCCAGGCCGAGGGCCTGGTGCAGTCGACGCAGGCTGAAATCCCCGGCCTGGAAACCAATTTCCGCGTCTCGGCGCATCACATCGCCACGCTGCTCGGCCTGCCGGCCTCCTCGCTGATGGCCGAGTTGCAGAAGGGAGCCGCCCAGCCGGTCTACCGTGCCGGCATCATCTCCGGCATCCCGGCCGACCTGATCCGCAACCGTCCCGACATCCGCGTGGCCGAGCGCAATCTGGCAGCGGCGACCGCCAATATCGGCGTCGCCGAATCGCAGCTTTATCCGTCGATCTCGCTGTCCGGCTCGATCTCGCCCACCTGGGTCAATGCGGCCGGTGGCAGCGGCGGCGGCCTGACCACCTGGTCCTTCGGCCCGACGCTCAGCCTGCCGATCTTCGACGGCGGCCGCCTGCGCGCCAATGTCGACATCGCCAAGTCGGACGCCAAGACCGCCTATCTCGCCTGGAAGGCAGCGGTGCTCAACGCCGTCGAGGAGGTGGAGAACGCGCTGTCGGCCGTGCGCCGCGACGCCCAGACGGTGGAAGCGCTGCGCGCCCAGGTCAAGACGACGCAGGAATCGCTGGAACTGTCGACGGCAAGCTACAAGGACGGCGCCTCCTCGCTGCTCGACGTGCTCGACGCCCAGCGCCAGGTGTCGCTGGCCCAGGCAAGCCTGGCGGCGTCCGTGCAGCAGATGGCCAGGGACTACGTCTCCCTCAACGTCGCAATCGGCGGCGGCTATGCCCCCGGCGGCAAGGTCAACGCTGTCTCCGCCACCGTGGCAAAAGGCCCCTCAAAGAGCTGAAAGAGCCATTTCTAGGAATGACAAAAGCCCCGGCAACGGGGCTTTTTTGTTGCTTTCGAAAAAATCGTGTGAGGAAGAGGCCTCATCCCGCAAAATGGATTCGACAAGCCGCTGTGCTTCAGGTACGCGTGATTAAACGATTAATCACACGCATCATGAAACTATGGCTCAGTTGCGCCCGGGACCGAACCTCAGCAGGATTGCGACGTCGCTTGGCGTGTCGGTCGCAACAGTCTCGAACGCGCTTTCGGGCAAGGGGCGCGTCTCGGAGCAGCTCGTCGGAAAGATCAGGGAACATGCCGCCGAGCTCGGATATGTTCCAAGCCAGGCGGGTCGGGCGCTTCGCACCGGCCGAAGCGGCGTGCTCGGACTTGTTCTTCCCGACATCGCAAATCCCCTCTTTCCCAAGATTGCGCAGGCGATCGAATTCGCCGCCGCCTCTGCCGGCTACGGCGTGCTGATCGCCGATTCGCGCGGCAATGTCTCGGCTCAGACCGAAGCAATCAACCGGCTTGTCGAACGCGGTGTCGATGGCCTGGTGATCGTGCCCCGCCGCGCAACGCGCATATCCGCAGCAAGCTGCCCAGTCGCCGTCATCGACACTGCATCGACGCCGGGCAACACGGTTGCAGCCGACCACTGGCAGGGCGGCCAACTGATTGCCGCTCACCTCGCCGATCTCGGCCATAAGCGGATCCTCATCATCGGCAACAATCCAGAATCGAACGTGCAGAACGATCGTGCGGGCGGCATCCGTTCGGGTCTTTGTCCGGGCATGAGCGCCGAAACGCTCTGGATCGAAAAACTTGAACATCAGGCCGGCAGCGGCTGCCCGCTCGGCCTTGCAAGAAAGGTCGGCGAGGGTTTCACCGCCTTTGCCGCCTTGTCCGACCTTCAGGCGCTGCGGGTGCTCACGGAGCTGCAGCGCGATGGCATCCACGTGCCTGCCCAAGCCAGCGTCACCGGTTTTGACGACCTGATCTGGTCTGCGGTCGTGACACCTGCGCTTACCACGGTGAAGATGGACATGGACGCAATTGCCGAGATCGCCGTATCGGCCTTGGTCAAGAACATAAAAACAAGCAGCACCCGGGAGGGCGCACTCGTGACTGCGGAGAAAGATCGCGTGCCCATGCAACTGATCATCCGCCAATCGTCCGCCCCGGCGAACCCGGTTCAAGAACACCTGCAGATGGAGAACTCCTGACATGAAGACATCCCTCATCGCATCGGCAGCGCTGCTCGCGCTAATCCCGCTCGGCGCCATGGCGCAGGATCGGACTCTGACCATTTCCGTCTATGCCTTTGCGCAGGACGACTTCAAGACGCTGGTCTATGATCCCTTCGAAAAGCAATGTGGCTGCAAGCTCGTCGTGGAGACGGGCAACAGCGTCGAGCGCCTCGCCAAGATGGAGGCGAACAAGGCAAACCCGGCCGTCGATATGGCTGTCGTCTCGATGGCGGATGCGCTGTCGGCTTCCCGCAAGGGACTGGTGGAGAGGATCGATCCGTCCAAGCTTACCAACTTCGAAAAGCTCTACGATCTCGCCAAGGATCCGAACGGCGACGGCATGAGCGTCGGCTACACGTTTTATGCCACGTCTATCGCCTACCGCTCGGACAAGATGAAGATCGAGTCCTGGGCCGATCTCCTGAAGCCGGAATATGTCGGCCACGTCGCCTTTCCGAACGTGACCACCAACCAGGGGCCGCCGGCGCTCTACATGCTCGGCCTTGCGCTCGGTACGGATACGTCCGACCTCAAGGGTCCGATCGAAGCCGTCGGGGAGAAGAAGGATGACATCGTCACCTTCTACGAGAAATCCTCGCAGCTGGTACAGCTCATGCAGCAGGAGGAAATCTGGGCCGCTCCCATCGGGCGTTTCTCCTGGGCGGGCTTCACCAAGCTCGACCTTCCGATCGCCTGGGCGACCCCGAAGGAAGGCCAGACCGGCGGTATGAATGTCATGGTCGTCACCAAGGGCTCGAAGAACCAGGATCTGGCGCTGCAGTTCATGGATTTCTGGCTCTCGACCGACATCCAGACGAAACTCGCCGAAAAGCTGATCGATAGCCCTGCAAACAAGGAAGTGAAGGTATCCGAGGCCGCCGCCAACAACCTGACTTACGGCGAGGAGACAGCCAAAACCCTCAAGCTCATTCCCTCCGCCGCAGCGCTCGACAATCGCGACGCATGGCTCAAGGAATGGAACGACAAGGTCGGCCAGTAAGGCTGCGATAACACCCGGTTCCGGCTAGCCGGGACCGCCCCTTCCGCGGTCGTCCCGAAAGGCGCATCATGTTTCAGAACCGAGCAGAAGCCCTGGCGCTCGCCCTGCCCGCAGCAGTCTTTGCCGCCGTCGTTTTTCTGCTGCCCGTCTCCATCCTGCTTTCAGAAAGCTTTCGCCTTCAAGGCGCCTGGACGCTTTCGGCCTATGGTGACTTCTTCTCCGGCACGCTGAACCGCACCGTCTTCATCCGCACCTTCAAGCTTGGTCTTGAGGTGACGGCCGTTTCAGCGATCATCGGCTACGCCGCAGCTTTCGCCATCGTCAACCTGCCGCCCAAGGGCAAGGGCCGGATGATCGGCCTCGTTACCCTGCCGCTGATGATCTCGCCCGTTGCCCGTACTTATGCCTGGATCGTCATCCTCGGCCGCACAGGCATCGTCAACCAGGCGGTGACCGGAATGGGCCTCAGCGATGGACCACTACGCCTTCTCTTTACTGAAACGGCCGTGTTCATCGGCCTGCTGCAGCTCTTCTTGCCTTTGATGATCCTTTCCCTGATCAGCGCGCTCGAGAATATGCCGAAGGATGCGATCCCGGCGGCCCGCGTACTCGGCGCCAACTGGTTCCAGGTTTTCTGGAAGGTCATCCTGCCGCTGACCCGCGAGGGCCTCGTCGTCGGCGGCACGCTCGTCTTCACCGGCTCGCTGACAGCCTATATCACGCCCGCCGTGCTCGGCGGCTCAAAGGTGCTGATGCTCGAAACGCTGCTCTACCAGCAGGTCTCGGTCGCCAATAACTTCGTTTCCGCAAGCGTCATCGCCTTCATGCTGATCGTCATGAGCTTCGCCGCGAACATTCTGCTGAAGCGCCTGGCAACTGCAAGGAACAAGCGATGACCTCCCGCCTGTTCGCACCAATCGTGCTTTTCCTCGTGCTGACATTCCTCATCGGGCCATTTCTGATCATTATCGCCGCATCGCTTTCGGCCGGGGATACGCTCGCCTTTCCGCCGCAGGGCCTTTCGCTTCGCTGGGTGATCAAGGTCTTCACCATCGAGAGCTTCCGCGACAGCTTTTCGATGTCGATGTTCCTCGCAGTCTTCGGAACGCTCGCCGCTCTCGTGCTCGGCATTCCGGCCGCCTACGCTCTGTCGCGCTATTGGCTGCCCTTCGGTGAAACCGTGCGAACCGTCGTTTCGCTGCCGATCATCGTCCCGGGCATCATCGTCGGCCTCGCATTGCTGCGTTACCTGGTCGTGCCCTTCGGCTTCAACATCACGCTGGCGCTCTTCTTCGCCCACACGGCGCTCGTCCTGCCCTATGCAGTGCGCGTCGTTTCCGCAAGCCTCAATAATTTGCGTTCGGACATCGAGGAAGCCGCCGTGCTGCTCGGCTCGACGCGCCTGGGCGCCTTCTTCCGTGTTGTGATGCCGAATATCCGTGGCGGCATTCTTGCCGCCTTCATCCTCGGCTTCGTCACCAGCTTCAACCAGGTGCCGGTCTCGCTCTTCCTGTCCGGCCCCGGCGTGCGCACGCTGCCAATCGACATGCTGGGCTACATGGAGACCACCTACGACCCCTCGATCGCCGCACTCTCCTCGCTGCTCGCCTTCCTTTCCATCGGCATCGTCTTCCTCGCCGAACGTTTCCTGGGACTGTCTCGTTATGTCTGATGCCTATCTTCAACTCGACAAGCTGACGCTGGCCTATGGCGATACGATCGCCGTGAAGGATCTTGACCTGTCGATCGCCAAGGGCGAACTGGTTGCCCTGCTCGGCCCTTCGGGCTGCGGCAAGACGACGACAATGCGCTCCATTGCGGGTCTGCTGGCGCCCGCCTCCGGCCGCATCAATCTCGATGGCGCCGACATCACGCGCGTTTCGCCCAACAAACGCGCCGTCGGCCTCGTCTTCCAGTCCTACGCGCTCTTCCCGCACCTGACGGTCTATGAGAACGTTGCCTTCGGCCTCCGCCTCAAGGGTCTCAACGGCCAGGATCTCGATACCCGCGTCAACGCCGGGATCAAGTCGGTCGGCCTCTCCAGTTTCGCCTCGCGCAAGCCCGCGGAACTTTCCGGCGGCCAGCAGCAGCGTGTGGCGCTCGCCCGTTCCATGGTCATGGAGCCGAAGGTGCTGCTTCTTGACGAGCCGCTCTCCAACCTCGACGCGCGGCTGCGCCTTGAAATGCGGGCAGAACTGCAGCGCGTGCAGAAGGAAACCGGCGTTACCATGATCTTCGTCACGCACGATCAGGCCGAGGCCTTGGCCCTTGCCGACCGTATCGTGGTCATGCTGAACGGCGCCATAGAGCAGATCGGCACGCCGGAAGAAATCTACAACAAGCCGGTCTCCGCCTTCGTTGCCGATTTCGTCGGCTTCGAGAACGTCTTCAAGCTGGAGAACGGCAAGCTCGTCACGGCGAACGGCGCCATTGAGCTTCCCCATCTTACTCCGCAGGCAGCAGGACTGGCCTGGCGGCCGAGCGCGGTCGCACTTGGTTCCGGTCCATTCCAGGGGGCCGTGCGCGGCACCTCCTTTGCCGGAAACACCCGCGAATATCTGCTCGATACACCGCTCGGACAGATCAAGGCCGAGGTGGATGCAAGCCTGCCGGCGCACGACATCGGCGCTGCACTTTCCTTCGACCTACCGCTTGCGGCCGCGGCAACTCTCAAGAGGTTCGGGTAATATCATGGGCGTTTGGATCGATACCGATATGGGTTTTGACGACATCGCCGCCATTTTGGTGGTTGATCAGTCCGAACTCGAGATAGACGGCGTCTCGCTCGTCTTCGGCAACACGCCGCTCACCCAGGTGCAGGCAAACGCTGCCGGTGCCATGCAAACCTTCGGATGGACATTCCCCATTCATTGCGGCCGCGCCCAACCAGTCCTTGGCAAGCTCGAGACTGCCCAGGCGATCCTCGGCGAAACCGGCATCCCGACGATCGAAAGAGCCCTGCCGCAAGCAGCAGCGCTTGCAGCAAGCGACGCCTTCACTGCTCTTTGCCGCTGGCTGGAGGCTGACGGTCCGCGCCGCATCCTGGCGCTTGGCCCGCTGACGAATGTCGCCGCGGTGGCGCTGGCGCGTCCGGATCTTGCCGCCCGCATCAGCGAACTCACCTGGATGGGTGGTGGCGTTACTGCCGGCAATCATACCGCCTCGGCGGAATTCAACGCCTTTGCCGATCCCGAAGCGCTGGCGATCGTCATCGCCCATGGCATGCCGCTGCGCATGGTCGATCTCGACCTGTGCCGCAAGGTGCTCGCCAGACCGGAAGACGCTGAAGTCGTGCGCGGCGCCGGCGGCACGAGGGCCGAACTTCTGGCCGACATGTTTGCCGGTTACATCCGCATCGGCACCGGCCGCGGCCGCCCCGCCATGGCGATCTACGATCCGTGCGCCGCCGTGGCCTTCGTGGCGCCGGATGCTGTGAAGTTCCACCCCGCCCGCATCGATGTCGAGCTGGCAGGCGAATTGACCCGCGGCCGCACGGTGGTCGAGACGCGCGACACTCATGCCACGTTCAACGCCCATTTTGCCGCCGATATCGATGCCGAGACGGCGCGGACCATTATCCTTGCAGCACTGGTCAACGAGGCCCGCAAATGAGCGTAAAGCGTAGGCGAGAACCCTCAGACATCAATGATCCGTCGCTGCGTGCCCGCGCCGTTGCCGCAGCAAGGGGTGCTGCACCATTCGATGCGCTTATCACAAGCGGCAAGCTGCTCGACGTAGTCACCGGCCGCTTCCGTGATGCAGATATCGGCCTCGTCGGCGGGCTGATCGCCAGCGTGCATGCGCCGGGCACCCGCACCGAGGCGACCGAATTCATCGATGCCGGCGGGACGTTCGTCACGCCCGGCCTGATCGATACGCACATGCATATCGAAAGCTCGATGGTGACGCCTGCCGAATATACCGCAGCCGTCCTGCCGCGCGGCGTGACGACGATCCTCTGGGATCCGCACGAATTCGCTAATGTGCATGGCCTTGACGGCGTGCGCTGGGCGATCGAAGCTTCCCGCGCTCTGCCTTTGCACATGATCCTGCTCGCTCCGTCTTGCGTTCCTTCGGCACCGGGCCTGGAAGTAGCAGGCGCCGACTTTGACGCTTCGGCAATGGCCGGAATGCTGCAACTTCCTGCGCTCGGCGGCGTTGCCGAAGTCATGAACATGCGCGGGGTCATCGACGGCGATCCGCGCATGACCGCCATCGTTCAAGCTGGGCTCGCCTCGGGCAAGCTCGTCTGCGGCCACGCTCGCGGGCTGGAGGGCGTCGATCTCAACGCCTTCATGGCGGCCGGCATCACCTCCGATCACGAGCTGACTTCCGGCGCCGACCTTCTCTCCAAGCTTACCGCCGGAATGACGATCGAGCTCCGCGGCTCGCATGATCACCTCCTTGAGGAATTCGTCGAGACGCTGAACAGTATTGGCCATATGCCGCCAACTGTGACGCTTTGCACCGACGACGTCTTTCCGGATGAACTCGAAAGGGATGGTGGCCTTGACGACGTCATCCGCCGGCTGGTGCGCTACGGCATGAAGCCGGAATGGGCGCTTCGCGCTGCGACGTACAACGCCGCCGAACGCCTGAAGCGCAGCGACCTCGGCCTGATCGCCGCCGGACGGCGCGCAGATATCGTCCTGTTCGAGGACCTGCAGGACTTCAAAGCCCGCACTGTCATCGCCAATGGCCGCGTGGCAGCGCAGAACGGCAGGCTTACCTCGCCGGTCCATTCGCTCGACCCCGCGCCGCTTACCAATTCCGTCAAGCTATCGCCGCTTGCCGAAGACGATTTCAAGGTGCCCTCGAAAGGCAATCGCGTCCGCATCGCCACGATCGACCAGCCGCGTTTTACGCAATGGGGCACAGCCGATGCCGAGGTAAAGGACGGTTTCGTCGTACCGCCGCCGGACTGCGCCATGATTGCCGTCGCCCATCGCCACGGCAGGGCGGATGGCCGCCCGCGCACCGGCTTCTTGAAGGGCTGGGGAAAGTGGCGCGGCGCTTTCTGCACGACTGTATCGCATGACAGCCATAACCTCACAGTCTTCGGCGGCAATGCAGGCGACATGGCGCTCGCCGCAAACGCCGTCATCGCGGCCGGCGGTGGCATGGCCGTTGCCAGGGATGGCCAGATTGCAGCATTGCTCCCACTGCCGCTTTCCGGCCTCGTCGCCGAGACTTCGCTTAAGGACACCGCCTCCGGCTTCCGCGATATTCGCAAGGCAATGGAAAAGATCGTCGACTGGCAACCGCCCTATCTTGTCTTCAAGGCCTGCTTCGGCGCGACACTTGCCTGCAACACCGGCCCGCATCAGACCGACCGCGGGATTGCCGATGTCTTGACGGGAAAGGTGCTGGAAAGCCCGGTGCTGGAGATTTTGTAGCCGGCGCGGGAGTTTGCCTGCCCTCCCATCCGACACTTCGGGCCAGCTTCCCCTGAGCGGAGGGTCCGCCCCTATTTTTCTTCTTCGCTCAAAACGAAGGTTTCCACGGGCATATGAGGGGAGGCCGCGACGCCTATGCTGGAGACGTCAGCTGCCCTTCCACCAGCTTCACCCAATAAGCCACGCCATAGCCGATCGCCGCATCGTTGAAGTCATAGGCGCTATTATGGTGGAGGGCGCCGTAGACGGCAGGGCCATTGCCGAGCCACACGTAGCAGCCCGGCGCATTCTGTGCGAAGAAGGCAAAGTCATCGCCAGCCGTCGAAGGCGGAAAGCTGGTACGCACCTTGTCCCCCAGCACGGCCCGTGCAGCAGCCAGGGCCTGTTGCGTCGCATTGGCATCGTTGACGACCGGTGGAATGCGCCGTTCGAATTGATAATCCACGTCAATGCCGTACATCGCCGCCGTGCCTTGCGCGAGGCGGCCGATCTCCACTTCGAGCTGATCGCGCACGTTAGCCGAATAGGCCCGCGCCGTCCCGCCGATCTCGACCGTGTCCGGGATGACGTTGAGCGCCTTCGGATCACCGGCCTGCAGCGAACAGGCACTAACGACGGCAGGCTGCAGCGGATCGACGACGCGCCCGACGATCGTCTGCAACGAGGCAAGGAAGGTGCCCGCAGCGGTGATCGGGTCGCGCCCGAGATGCGGTTTTGCGCCATGCGTGCCCGTGCCGCGAAAGGTTATCCTCCAGCTGTCCGAAGAGGCAAGCTGCGGGCCTTCGACCACTGCGATCTCGTCGACGGCAAGGCCCGGCATATTGTGCAGGCCGTAGACGGCATCGCAGGGAAAGAGCTCGAAGAGCCCCTCTTCCACCATCCGCTTGGCGCCGCCTCGCCCTTCCTCCGCCGGCTGGAAGATGAAATGCACGGTACCCGAAAAACCCTTGACCGCGGCTAGATGGCGTGCAGCGCCGAGCAGCATGGCGGTATGACCGTCATGCCCGCAGGCATGCATCTTGCCGGCCACCGTCGATTTGTACGACCGTTCGGCGATCTCCGGCATCGCCAGCGCATCCATATCCGCGCGAAGCCCGATCGCTCGCGTGCCGCTGCCGGCCTTCAGCGTGCCGACGACGCCCGTACCGCCTAGTCCGCGATGCACCTTGATGCCCGCCTCCTCAAGCAGCTGCGCCACGATGCTGCTCGTGCGCTCCTCCTCGAAGCCGAGCTCGGGATGGGCGTGCAGGTCACGGCGCAGCGATGCGAGAAAAGCCAGATCGTCCTTGATCTGCACGGGGATGTTCATGGGCCCGGATGTCCTGTCATACGAAACGGGCGCCAAAACAGCGCCCGCGTCAGGTTATCCTTTTTTCAACAATGCGCGGCGAACTTCAACCCTCTTCCACGAAGACCTCTTCGCGCTTCTTCTTCACACTCGGCAGGAAGACGACGATGAGGACCGCCGCGGCGATCGCAAGAAGTATCGCGCTGATCGGCCGCGTGACGAAGGTCGTCGGATCGCCGCGCGAAAGGATCATCGCCCGCCGCAGGTTTTCTTCGAGCAGCGGACCCAGCACGAAACCGAGCAGCAGCGGGGCGGGCTCGCATCTGAGCTTGGCAAGCACATAGCCGATAAAGCCGAAGAAGGCGACGGCATAGAGATCGTAGACGTTGGAGTTGACGCTGTAGACCCCGATCGAGCAGAAGGCCATGATAATCGGGAATAGCACGTAATACGGCACCGTCAACAGCTTCACCCAGAGCCCGATCAGCGGCAGGTTCAAGACGACGAGCATCAGATTCCCGATCCACATCGAGGCGATGATGCCCCAAAAGAGCGCCGGCTGCTCGGTTGCAACGTTCGGCCCTGGAACGATCCCCTGAATGATCATGGCGCCAATCATCAGCGCCATTACCGGATTGGCCGGAATGCCGAGGGTGAGAAGCGGAATGAACGAGGTCTGCGCACCAGCATTGTTCGCCGATTCCGGGCCTGCGACGCCGGCAACGGCACCTTGTCCGAATTCCGCGGGCTTGTCAGAGATACGCTTTTCAACCGTGTAGGAGGCAAAGGAGGCGAGGATCGCACCTCCGCCCGGCAGGATGCCGAGAGCCGAGCCGATCGCCGTGCCGCGAAGCACCGGCGCGATCATCTCCTTGAACTCTTCGCGTGACGGCAGCAGGCCTGAGACCTTTGCCACCAGCACCGTCCGGGTCTTCTCCCCTTCCAGGTTGCGCAGAATTTCGGCGATACCGAAGACCCCGACGGCAAGTGCCACAAAATTCAAGCCATCCGCATATTCGCGGATGCCGAGGGTGAAGCGTGGGGTGCCGGTATAGATATCGGTTCCGACGAGGCCAAGCAGCAACCCGAGCACGACCATGGCCAATGCCTTGACGACGGAACCATGGGCGAGCGCGATCGACGACACCAGGCCGACGACCATCAGCGAGAAATATTCCGCAGCGCCGAAGCGCAGGGCGATATCTGTGAGGGGCGGCGCGAAGATCGCGACAAGGAAGGTCGAGACCGTGCCGGCGAAGAAGGAACCGAGTGCGGCGATCGCAAGCGCTGGCCCTGCCCTGCCGCGCCGCGCCATCTGGTAACCATCGATGGCCGTCACCGCCGAAGAGGATTCGCCCGGCATGTTGATCAGGATCGCCGTCGTCGAACCGCCGTACTGGGCGCCGTAGTAGATGCCGGCGAGCATGATGAGCGAAGACACCGGCTCAAGCTGGAATGTGATCGGCAAAAGCATGGCGATGGTCGCCGTGGCGCCAATGCCGGGCAGAACGCCGATCAGCGTACCGAGCAGAACGCCGATCAGACAGAAGAAGAGGTTGGCAGGAGTAGCTGCCGTGGCAAAACCGAGTGCAAGATTGCTGAAAAGTTCCATCGCGGCCTCCTAGAACCGGACCCAGGGGCCAAATCGCTCGAACGGCAATCCAAGGCCGTAGCTGAACACGCCGACGGAAAAGGCCGTCAGCAAAACCGAGAGCAAAATCGCGTGGAGTACCGTCATCCGATGCGAGGCGAAGCAGGCAATGAAAGCGGTCAGGAAGATCGAAGGCACGAATCCCAGCCCCCGGACCGTCAGCCCAAAAAAGATCGGCGCAGGCAGGATGAACAGCATGCCCCGCCAGGCAAACGGCCCCATCGGCTCGCCGTGCACGCGGATTGCTTGAACGAAGACGACGGCGCCGAGAATGATCAGCACCGCTGAAAGCAGCAGCGGGAAGTAGCCTGGGCCCATGCGAAGCGTCGTGCCCAAGTCGAGGCTGTAGGATTGGATGGCGAAAAATGCGCCGGTCGCGACAAGCAGCGCGCCGCAGATCACATTGGTGGTATCGAAACTAACCGGTTTCATGGTGTCTCCGTGGGTTGGAGATGGTTCCCTCAGCGCAAGTGGTTCCCCCTCACCGGCTTGCGCCAACTCTGCCTGAAGGCGAGAGGCTGCCACGATACCCTCTCCCCGGCGGGGAGAGGGTTAGGGTGAGGGGCCAAAGGTACTACGCCTCAATCCGCATATTCGCCGGCAGCGTCGATCACCGGCTTCCAGCGGGCGATTTCGCTTTCAAGCTTCGCCTTCAGGGCAGCAGGCGTGGCGTCGGCTTCCGGCGATGGCGTGGTGCCCAGTTCTGCAAAGCGAGCCGCCACGTTCTGGTCCTTCAAAGCGACTTGCAGCGACTTCGACAGACGCTCGTTGATCTCGGCGGGAGTGCCCTTTGGCGTGTAGACGCCGTGCCAGATGCCGACTTCAAAACCGGGCAGGCCGGCTTCGACCGCCGTCGGGATATCCTTCATGATGTCGAGGCGCTTGGGCGAGGTCACGGCGTAAGCCTTGATGGTGCCGCCCTTGATCTGCTTCGTCGTGTTGGTCGTCTGGTCGCACATGACGTCGACCTGGCCACCGAGAAGATCGGTCATCGCCGGGCCGGTGCCCTTGTAGGGAACAGTGGTCAACGGTGTCTGGATCGCGCTCATGAGCATCATGCCGCAAAGATGCGAGGCTGCGCCGATGCCGGCGTTCGCAACCGTCACGCTGTCCTTGTTGGCCTTCACATATTCAATCAGGCTCTTGAGGTCAGTCGGTTCGAAATCCTTGCGGGCGACGATCGTCATCGGAACTTCGGTGACGAGGCCGACATATTCGAAGGAGCCGAGCGTGTCATAGGCGAGCTTGCGGTAAAGCGTAGCGCTGGTGGCCATGCCTATATGGTGCAGCAGGATGGTGTAGCCATCCGGGTTGGCTGCAGCCACCCGTCCCGCGCCGAGCGTACCGCCTGCACCGCCGACATTTTCGACGACGATCTGCTGACCGAGGTCCTTCGACATGGATTCGGCCACGAGGCGGGCAACGGTATCGGTCGGGCCGCCGGCCGAGAAAGGTACGACCATCGTGATGGTGCGCTCTGGATAGGTCTGCGCGGATGCGCCGGTTGCGAGAAGCGAAACGGCAACAGCCGCCGTCATGCCAAGCATGGCCTTCAGGATTTTCATCTTTTTCCTCCCTGATGAAAATAAAATACCACCGACGCTTCCCACGCGCCAATGAAGATAGGGCCATTAGCACGCCCGCAGCCGCCTACGGCAATCTGCCCGGCTCCGCCCTTTGCCAAAATTCGGCATTGGTGCGGCGCAGCATGGGTCGATTCGGACACAAACGGGTTTGGCGATGTGTGGAAATCCACCCATTTAACTAGTCGGAAACAAGCAGCTTCTTGTCCAGCCCGTATTTCTGCATCTTTTCGTACAATGTCTTGCGGGAAATCTGCAGCGACTCATAGACCGGCTTGAGGCTGCCACCATGCGCAACAAGGGCGCTGGCGATCACGCTGCGCTCGAAATCGGCAACCCGGTCGGCAAGGCCGCTGACTTCGCCCAGCTGCCGCTCGCCGTCCAGGCCGAGCACGAAGCGGTCGGCTGCATTGCGCAATTCGCGCACATTGCCTGGCCAATCCCGCTGGGCGATGTCGGAAATCACCTCGGGCGGCACCGCCATCTCGTCGCGGCCGTAGCGTGCGGCTGCCTCGCGGACGAGCTGGAGGAACAGCAGCGGGATATCGGGCCGCCGCTGCGCCAACGCCGGAACGTGCAGCGTTACGACATTCAGCCTGTAGAGGAGATCGGCGCGGAAACGTCCCGCAGCGACTTCGGCCTCGAGATCGACCTTGCTGGTCGCAATGAAGCGCACGTCGAGCGGCACGACCTCGTTCGATCCGAGGCGGGAAATGACCCGCTCCTGCAGCACCCGAAGAAACTTTGCCTGAAGGTCAATCGGCATCGATCCGATTTCATCGAGCAGGATCGTGCCGCCGCGTCCGTGTTCGAACTTGCCGTAACGCGGCCGCACCGCACCGGGAAAAGCGCCGGCCTCATGGCCGAACAGCTCGCTCTCGATGAGGTTTGCAGGCAGCGCCGCGCAGTTGATCGCGATGAACGGCCGGCTCGCCCGGGCACTAATGTCATGCAGCGCCCGGGCAACGACCTCCTTGCCCGCGCCGGTCTCGCCAACGATCAGGGTGTCGGCGTCGCTCGCCCCGATTGCCCGGATGCGGTAGCGTAATTCCACCATCACCTGCGTGCGACCCGGCAAACGGGCCTCGATATCGTCACGCTTGCCGGCAACGGCCTTGAGCAGCCGGTTTTCCAGCACGAGGCTACGGCGTTCCATGGCCCGCCTTATCACACCGGCCAGCATCTGCGGGGTGAATGGCTTTTCGATGAAATCATATGCGCCTTCGCGCATCGCCTTCACTGCCAGCTGCACGTCGCCATGGCCCGTAACGAGGATGACAGGCACTTCCGCATCGATCTCGCGGATCTTCTGCATCAGGGTCATGCCGTCGGTGCCCGGCATGCGGATATCGCTGACGACGACCCCCGCGAAGCTATAGCCGATCAGCTCCAGCACATGGTCGGCATGGGAAAACGTCTCGACGTTGAAACCCGAAAGCTCCAGTGCCTGTGCCGTCGACCGGCGCAGCTCTTCCTCGTCGTCCACCAGCAGGATCTTCTGTTCGCTCACTCAGCCGCCTCCGGCATAATGCCCGTCGCCGATTGCAGATCGATGCGGAAAACGGCGCCTCCCTCCGGATGATTGGAGGCCGCCAGGCTGCCGCCGAAATCCTTGATGATGTTGTAGGATATCGAAAGCCCGAGGCCCAGGCCCTTGCCGACGCCCTTGGTCGTGAAGAAGGGATCGAAGATGCGCTCGGCGATTGCCGCCGGCACGCCCGGTCCGTGATCGCGGACCATCAGCACCACCTTGCCCTTTTCCTCGCAGGCCGTCACTTCAATCCGCCGGTCCTCGATCCCTTCGACGGCATCGGCGGCATTTGATATCACGTTGACCAAAACCTGCTGCAAGCGAACTGAGCCGGCACGGACGACGGGTGGGCGGATGCCAAGATCGACTCGCAGGTCGGCATCCGCCGCCTTCAGCCGCCAGGCGATGATCTCCAGCGTATCGCGGATCGCCTCGTCGAGCGGCACCGGGCCGAGCTTCTCGTTCGGCTTTCGCGCGAAGTTGCGCAGATGCCTGCTGATGGATGCCATGCGGTCGATAAGCCCGCCGATGCGCTGGATATTGTCCTGCGCTTCTGCAGTGCGTCCGCGGTCCAGGAGCACGGCCGCGCTGTCTGTATAGGTCTTTGCAGCGGCAAGCGGCTGGTTGAACTCGTGGGAGAGTGCCGCCGACATCTGGCCCAGACCGGCAAGCTTACCTGCCTGGATGAGGTCGGCCTGGGTCTGGCGAAGCTGTATTTCGGTCAGCCGCCGCTCGGCGATTTCCTCTTCGATGCGGCTGTTGACGCGGGCAAGGTCGGCCGTGCGCTCCTCGACACGCCGCTCCAGCTCGTTGCGCGCTTCCGCCTGCAGATGCATGCGCTCGTTGAGTCGCATCCGCCGCTGCCGCAGAATCGCAATCGCCAGGCCGGCGATGCAGAGAATGAGGAAGACGGCGCCAAGCGCGGTGCGTGCCTGCGTGCGAACGGAACCGGTGTCCATCAGCACGTTAACGGTCCAATCCTCGGCCGGCATATAGTGCGAGAGCACCAGATATTCCTTCTGCACGCCTTCTTCGACGAGAGACATCAATTCATGCTCTTCGAAATGGCTGCGCGTGATTGGTAGCGCGGTCAGCCTGGCATTCGCGTAGCGGCGGGACGCCCCCGTACGCGAGATGCGGTCTGCGGTCAGGGGCAGAATGCCGTTATAAAGCCAATCCGGCTTGCCCGACATGAAGATGATGCCTTCGGGATCCGATACGAAGATGCGGTATTCGCCACCGCTCCACGAAGCCTCGATCATGTCGATATCGACCTTGAAGACGATGACGCCGCGAATTTCCTCGCCAGCATAGATCGGCGAGGCAAAATAATATCCGCGTTTGAGCGAGGTGGTTCCGAGCGCGTAGAACCGGGACTGGCGCCCGGAAACGGCATCCTGGAAATAAGGGCGATAGCTGAAATTCTCGCCGACGAAGCTGCTCGGCAGATCGAAATTGCTTGATGCAATCGTCTCGCCATCCGGCCTGATCACATAGATATCGGAGGATTTCAGGAGTCCGTTGATCTCCTTGAGATAGAGATTGGCCGCCTCGCGCAGCGCCTGGTCCTGCGGGCGGCTGACCAGTTCCTTGATGTTGTCGTGATCGGCAATCAGCGCCGGCAGCGCCTCATAGCGGTTCAGGTGACCACTCAGCGCGGAAACCGCAAGCCGCATCGCGGTGCCCGCCTGCGATGACGCCTCGCCCATATAGGCACGGGTTGCCACCGCCCCACCATAATAGAAGAACGCCAAGACGACGAACGGCGCCGAAAACAGCGCGGCTATCAGCCTGTATCTGGACGACAGGTCCGCCTCCTCCCCTTCCTGCCTCTCTCCTGGGAGGCATAACCGACCTCCAAGTCTAATGACCGGATACGGGATTTCCAAGAGGGCGGCTTGCCTTGACTCACCCGGAGCCCCGATGTCCTATTGCCCCAACGCGATGAGGATTTCCCGCATGAGCGACGAGCAGACCCCCTCCGACAGCAAACTCACCACCTCGAAGCGCCGCTGGGCCGCCGAAGGCAAGTTCCTGACAGGTCGCATCAGCCGCCCGGAAACCGAGCGCCTGCCGCCCGGCCAGCATCTCGTCAAGAACTGGCCGGTCCTTGATCTCGGCCAGCAGCCGGTCATCTCGCTCAACACATGGCGTCTGGAAGTGCGCGGGCTCGTCGAGAGATCGCTCGACCTCACCTGGGCGGCCTTTCAGGCGATGGAGCAGAGCACCAAGGTCAGCGACATTCACTGCGTCACCACATGGTCGCGCTATGACAACAAATGGAAAGGCGTTGCGACACGAGATCTTCTCGATCTCGTAATGCCGAAGCCGCAAGCCAACTATGTCATGCTGACGAGCTATGACGGCTATACGACCAACCTGCCGCTTTCCGATTTCGCGGCCGAGGATGCGATCCTTGCAACATCATGGGAAGGCCTGCCGCTGACGCGCGATCACGGCGGCCCCATGCGCCTGGTCGTGCCGCATCTCTACTTCTGGAAAAGCGCCAAGTGGCTTCGCCGCGTCGACCTCATCCCTGCCGACCAGGCGGGCTTCTGGGAAAAGAATGGCTACCACATGTACGGCGACCCATGGCGCGAGCAGCGTTATACGGACGATTGACCTCGAAGCAGGCGCTTGGCCACCAAGAATGCAGCGAAGAGGACGCCCACGAGCCCCGATAGCGACGCCATGCTTGCGGCGTGCGTCGCGATTTCGCTCCAGCGCGGGCGTACGATATCCGCCGTGTTGAAGGCCTCGCCGCTGAAGCGGCAGGTGATCAGCGAGAGCCCGCGCTGCACCATCGCCGCATCGGCATCGGCAATGATCGCCGATGCGGCCGCCGCTTCCTGCGGCATGGCGCGCATGGCAATCAGCACGGCCTTGGTCGCAGCCAGATAGGCGTGGGCACATTCGTTGAACGGGCTCCGCTCATCGGTAACGCTGCCGGGCATCTGCCCCCAGAAGCAGTAGGAATACTGGATCTGCGCATAGTTCAGCACACGCCTGAACGGCTCGTTCGTATCGATCGCCTGCGAGGCGAGATCGATGATCCGGTCCCGATATTCTGCGATCACTGCCATTTCGCCATGCGAGATTTCGGAGATGGGTATGCCGGCACGGCTGCCAGCCGAACTGCTGCTGTGCGCTGAGGCGTTGCCGGCGGCGAAAGACAGAAGTGCTGCCAAACCCAGGCTTGCCAGCCCTCGCTTCGCGCAACCTGGACAATGAGATTGCCGCAACATTGCCAGGCACTCCCTCATCCCTGTGACACAAGGGAACGAGGAGCTTTCTTTTGACGAGCCACGACGAGGCAACGCTTTAGGCCCAAATTATCGCAAGGCCGGACGCAGTCGCTTTTCCGCCAGCACTCCGAAGACAATCCCAAGCGCGGCCCACAAGATGCCATGCATGCCGAGCGAGGCCGTGCGAAAACGCCAGAGCACCGTGGCCGAATAATTTTCCGGCACCTCGTTGATTGGCGGAAGGGCGTACTGAACCAGGCCGATGAAGACGAGATAGGCCGCACCTGCGAGGATCGCCGCATTCCAAATGCCGAAGCGCGCAGACAGATTGCGCGCCAGCGCCACTGCAGCAATCAGCGAGGCGACGGAAACGACGATCATGAGGAAGAACACTTCCGTGCGCACGCCGATCGTATCCGGATTGCCGACCGCAGGCGGGTTGGCGGGGTACTTGATGGCCGGAACGAGAACGATGGCAACAAAGGCGGCAAGCGCAATCACCGCGGCCGTGCCGCGAGCGCCGAGCGGGCTGAACCGCCCGTGAACGAAGGCGAAGGCAAGAGCAAAGAGGCCGCCAACGGCAACCGCATAGGTCATGACGCCGGTGAAGAGGCCGAGGCCGGCCTGTGTGGCGCGGCTCACGAGTTCCGGTTCAGCGGCTTCGCCTGCAGCCTGGGCAGCAGCTTCTTCGAAGGCAATCGCCTGATCGACCAACGGCTCACCGAATGCATAGGCAAAGGCAAAAACCAGGATGCCAGCAATCGCCCCCGCGAGCATGCCACGGAGCAAAAGATTTCCCACCATGTCCGTCGTCCTTTAGTGGCAGGGGAAGCCGAGAAGGTGACGGCCGTCATGTACGAATTCGTGGACGTAGCCGCCGGAAAACAGCGCCATGGCGCCCTCTTCGGTGCCGACGAAATAGATGGCGATGATCATCAGCAAGCCACCGAAGATCGCCCAGGGCAGGATTTCTCCTAGCGGGATCGGCGCCGGTGCTGCGATGGGCCGAAGAGCGGTGTCAGACATGTTTTCCTCCTGGAAGACGCGTTCAGTCGAAAGAGCGTTGTGCGGTAGGGTCTGACTTCCAGCCTGCTTTCGCATCCTGGTCACAGTGGCGCGACCGCGCCGGATTTTCACCGGCTTCCAAACCCGCAACATGACCGTTATATCTGGGCGCGGAGAACTGTCAACGAGACTTCATCTGGCTCCCCATCGCATTTCCGGAGATCGAAGGAACGTGCACACCCGGCTCACATGGATCTGCCATGGCCTGACAAGCGCTGGTCGCAACGGTCGCTTTCCACTCGACGAACCGCTTGAGGAAAGCGCCGTCACGCAGACGCGGGCGATTTCCGGTTGGCTGCAGCGCGCCGACCGGGTCGTGACGAGTCCGGCGCTGCGCGCACGCCAGACTGCAGAAGCACTCTCGCTCGTCTCTCTTCCCGATCCGTTGCTTGCCGATTGCGATTACGGCCGGTGGGGCGGGATGGCGATCGCCGATCTGCAGATGCAGGAGCCCGAAAATATGCTCGCCTGGATGAGCGATCCGGAATCGGCCCCGCACGGCGGCGAAAATATCAGGCAACTCACAGGACGGGCAGCCTTGTCGATGGAAACGCAATCGGTGCTCGGCGGCCACGTTATCGCCGTCAGTCACGCCGCGGTCATCCGCGCTGCGATCCTGAACGTGCTTCAGGCGCCGCTTTCGTCTTTCTGGCTCGCGGATATCGAACCGTTATCCGTCATCCGCATGACCCATAATGGCCGCCGTTGGGCGCTTCGCTTCGGCGGCTGAAGCCGCTTTATCGCTAATTTTTCAAGGAATAAATTAGATCAGCCTTACGCAAGCAAGTTGCGTCACATCTATTGAACCCGGTTCACCGGGCGCTAAGTCCTTGCCCCGAGGAGACAGGCCATGACCTATGACTGGAGTGGGGAGCGTACACGGCGCATGCGTCTTTTGCGGATTGCGACCGCCGTTATTCTCGTCGGCCTTGTTGTCAGCATTCCGTTGCTGATGACATAGGCGCAAAGGGCGAGCAGCCCTCAAACTGCTCGCCTTTTCCTTCTATCCTCGAACGGGAACCCGAACGGACTCTGCGATCAAGCACGCCCAAAATTTCGCAACCGCCGGGACATTGGTGCTTGCCCTAATGCTTGATAGTCGTACCGGTCACCGACACTGGATCGCTGGCCGGAAACGTATCCTCGAGCCCCTCGTCAAGCTGCTCCTCGAGGGTCGATCGGTCATGGGAGGCGCGCGCGCTCAGCCTGACGTTCATCGTTTCGCCCTCGGGGTTCTTGGAGGACGCGATTTGGCTCAACAGCTCCTTCGCCTTTTCTATGGCATTCTGCCGATTGAGCGAGCGCTCGGCGTCGTTCTTCAACTGCACGGAAACGACCTCTCCGCCGTCGCCGACGAATTCGACCACAAAGCCAGCCTTCCCGCCACCAACGGGCATAACCTGTGTTCCAACGACCTGCATGGGGAATTTCCTCTCTATGAGCGCCAAAAGGAAAACGAAGATGTCACCCGCTTGGTTCCAGGCCGGAGGATCAGCGCGGCTGCGGCATGAGGCCTCCACCTGGATGGAGAAGTATTGTGCCTGGGATGGGCGAACTCCCGGATTTTTTGCGGGTGATGTCGATCAGCACCGGATCTGTCGCATGACCCCCACAAGGCGAAGCGATGAGCAACACCTGTCGCGGTCAGCTTCAGGTCGCTCTTGACGGTGCAGTCGTACCTTTCGCTCGGGTATTGTGGCAGCCACCGATGCTAAAGCGTATCGTTCCGATCCTTCAAGCCGTCAAAGCTTCGATGCCCGGAAGGGGCTGGAAGAATTATTTCCCGGTGCCATTTACTGAATTCTAATAAAGGCAGTGGAGTTTAGGAGCATGGCTCGGTGAGGTCCGAGGTTTTATCAGCCCGATTGACGTCGAAATCGAAGGCAACGGCGATATCGACAGGCTGGTACGGCCGAAGACCTCGCCGGTCATGCTTCTAAGCAGCAAATGGCCGGGAGTGTCCCTTATGACTTCGCTGGCGTGCGGCCAGCCACGCTCAGTGTCCTGCCAGGCGATCGCTTTGATGAAGCACCGGGAAAAGAAGCCCCGCAAAGGGACGGGGCTCAAGATATGATGAGCAGCGCCCTAGAGCGGGCGACGACGGAAAGTACCCTTCATAGCTCGCATCTTCAAGATCCACGAATCCAAGGCTGAAAACTACGCACGGTTCAAGGCGCCTTGACGACAGTTCGAGCGGCAAAGCAGGTGGTCATTGTCTCAAATATCGTTTTCTTTTTGAGTATTCCCTGATGTAATCATCCGATGGCAAAGCCACCACCTTCAAAGCCCCTGCTGGCCACCGACAAGCCGCTTCGGTCCCGAGCCCGCAAGCGGCGAGATCCGGCACAGTCGAGCCTTCCCCTCGATCCCATGCCTGAACGCATCGAGCCGTGCCTGGCGCTTCTCAAGCCGAAGCCGCCGAAGGGCGAGCAGTGGATTTATGAAATCAAATGGGACGGATATCGCCTGGCGGTGCATATCGAGCCGCATGGCGTGCGCATTGTCACGCGCGGCGGCCATGACTGGACGCATCGTTTCCCGGCGATCGCACAGGCCGCCAAGCAGATCGGCGTGACGACGGCGGTTCTCGACGGCGAGGCAATCGTGGTCGATGAGCGTGGCCGATCCGACTTCGGGCTGCTGCAGCAATCGCTCGGCGGCCGGGGCGGCAAGCAGATCTCCGGCGAAGCGCTCTTCATGGCGTTCGACTTGCTCTATTTCGACGGGCATGATCTGCGGCAACTGGATCTTTCTTCGCGCCGCCATCTGCTCGAAGGTATGGTCACCGATCGAGAAGGCGTCATTCGGCTGTCGGAGGAGTTCGAGGCGGACGGAGACCGGCTGCTGGAGCTTGCCTGCGAGCATGGGCTCGAAGGCATCATCGCGAAGGATCGCCACAGCGAGTACCGCTCCGGCCGTCTCGGCGACTGGGTGAAGATCAAGTGCCTGCAGAGCGACAGCTTCGTGATCGTTGGCTATGAACTTTCCACGGTCGCGCGCGCCGGGATCGGTTCCCTGCTGCTGGCGGCGCGCAAGGGCGATGGCCTGGTTTATGTCGGCAATGTCGGGACCGGCTTCAACGAACGCACGGCGCAGGAGCTGCGCGGCATGCTCGATCGTCTGAAGGTGACGAAACCTGCGGTCGGCTATGAGGGCAGGCGCAAGGGGCTCGTCTGGGTGCGGCCAAAGCTGATTGCCGAGATCGAGTATCGTGCCTGGACGCACGACGGGAAGCTGAGGCATGCCTCCTACAAAGGTCTGCGCGATGAAGAGGACGAGGTCACGATCCATGTCCTGGAGAAATAGGCTCTTGGAACGCCCCTTGGAGGTACGTCAAACTTCGAACCGAACAGGCACGAAATACCGGATCGAAGTGAAAAGTGCCGGAATAACTGGCGACGCCCCTGCATCTTCTGAACAAGGTCTCAGCCAGCGCCCGGACAGTAAGCCAGTCTTAAGCGCGGCGGCGAAGATCTTCGCTATCCTCGGCAAAGAAGAGCATCAATAACCGCGTTGGTAAGACCTCCTCGGTAACGAGATCCGCAGTGCTCGGCATCGTTCATCAAGAGATCGCAGCTTTGATCTGAGGCGCCGCCATTGGGCCGCGCGCTCGAATGGGCCGTGCTTTTCGAACGCCTCCGCTGACTGGTCTCAGGCAAGCCGCAAGATCGCGGTGGCGTTTATGCCGGCGCAAGGCGTTCGATGGGTAGCTGGACGAAAGATCTGCCTGGTCAATCCGTAGAGCGCGAACGACGCGCCCTACGGCGAATTGGCCTGTTAGCACTCAGTCGTCTTCTTCATTTGGCCGGGAGCGGCAGTGTTGGCATCCGTATCCTGCTGCCCTGGTGCCGCTTGCTTGGCGCTTCCAAGCTGTTGGCCAGGTGCACAGTCCTTAGCTGAGTTCTCATTCGTGGTGCTGCCGGTGGTAGTCGTATCGCTTCCCTGATCGGTAGTGGTCGGTTTGGTCGTCGTAGTCGTCGTCGTGGTGGTGCTACCGCCCGTAGTAGTGCTCGTCTGAGCGATGGAAAGGCCTGTCGACAGGGCCAGCACGGCCGACGCCAAAAGGATCCGGTTCATCGTGGTACTCCATTGTTTTGCACGGTAAGCCTGACAACTTAATCGAAAAGAGGAAAAACAGTTCCGCAGCGGTGTTCAATTTTGTAACCACGGCTAAAGGGTCGAAACCGATTGCGAGCGGCCGCGCGCTTTTTGAACTTTTACCTGCCGCGGGTGAATAAGCTCTCCGGTACTGGCACAGACAATCATCCGCGCTCGCCTATCGCGCCCTTTCGGCGCGACGCGACTCCTTTACTTTCCGGCCTATGAACGCCAACACATGCGAAAGGACCGCAGTATGTCCCACTTGGAAAAGCTGAAGGGAAGCGGCCTCGTTCCGATTCAGGTCGACATGGCCGAGCGCGGCTGATGTTGTCGGCAACCTCAGCAGCATTTATTTGCGAGGACGTTAAGGTGCTCGACCAGAAAATTCCTGACCCGGGAGTATGAAGCGGACGACCGGGAACATTTCAATCGCCTGGGATGTTCGGCAGAATGGACCGTGCGGCCAAGATCTCCTGTAACCCGTGCTTTAGCCCCTTGCACGCGGTCGTGCGGTCCGCCTCGTTACCTCGCGCATTGGTATCATAGCGTACGGAAACCATGACCCATATCAGGCGTTCTTGTTTTGAACGTCTCCCGACGTTCCTCTTCGTCATCACCAGCCTGGCCCCGATTCGTCGGGGCCATTTTTTGTGTGCCGGCGGAACGCTCCGTTGAAAATGAACGGATTGCGTGGCCCATCCACAAACGCGTATCAGCTGGCGACCTGGCCCTGCGGTGAACACCCCGTCGCTCAGGGCCGATTTTTTGTCCACATCCGTACTAATCCCTATGGGCTAGTTCCCGGTACTGTGTTGGTTTGTCATTCTAGCATCAGAGCATGCCGCAGGAACCGGTATGTTCCATACCGTGGCCGCAGGTTTGAGTGGTTTCCCTACGGCAACAGGTGCACGAGGGCTTGCGTCACATGATCGGCGTGAGCCCTCGTCGTAAAAGCGTTAGCGCCCGGAAATGATTGCGCAGAGGTCGAAATGACGGTCGGAAATGGCCGCGGCAACCACGCCAAGCCCGACGTGGAAGATAGTCGGTCCATTGTCGATGCCGCGCAAGATCGCTGTTATTGCCAAAGCTCTGCGACCGAAACGCCTTGATGAAGGCCACCGCTATGGAGCTTCTCGATGCCCTGAAAAGGCATTTGACCTGCGAATGCCCGCTCCTTCGGACTTAGAACGTCGTGTCGTCTGCCTCACCTTTTCGCGAGGAACGCGACCGAAGCGCTTGCAGCTATCCAATCATTCGGCCGTGACAAGGGAGCGGTTGCAAGAAATGATCTCCTCTGTGATGCTGGTGTTCGGGACTGAGAGACTGGAGCTCTGTTGCATGCCTGAAGCTCGCTCGCCGCGACTTGCTGTGCTCATCGACGCTGACAATGCCTCCGCAAAGATCGCTGACGGTTTATTCGAGGAGATAGCCAAGATCGGCGAGGCAAGTGTTCGGCGCATCTACGGCGACTTCGCTAGTGGTCGCTCAAAAGCTTGGATCGACGTCCTGGCAAGGCACGCGATCATCCCCCAGCAGCAATTCGCCTACACCACTGGCAAGAACGCTTCCGATATCACTCTCGTCATCGACGCCATGGATCTCCTGCACAGCGGCCGCTTCGACGGTTTTTGCCTTGTATCCTCAGACAGCGATTTTACTCGCCTCGCCTCGCGGATCCGTGAGCAAGGCATCGACGTTTTTGGTTTTGGTGAACAGAAGACACCTGAAAGTTTCCGCCAGGCATGCCGCAGATTCATTTATACCGAGAACCTGATTCCTGCGATCGCTTCAAATGGAACGGACGCCATACAGGCGACGCCCTCACTACAGCAGCCGAGCGCGGCGACGCCCATCATCAAGAAGATGATCGCTCAGATGGAGAGTGAGGATGGATGGGTGCCGCTCGGAGCGGTCGGAACGCAGCTAGCAAATCTGGCGTCTGACTTCGATCCACGGACATATGGCTTCAGGAAGCTCAGCGACCTCGTGAAAAAGACGAACTCCTTCGACATAGATCATGCGGAAGGCAGGCCCCTGCGCATCCGGGTCAAACAGCCATCTCCGAAGAAAAAGAGCTAACGACCGACATCGACATCCCAGCGAACAAGCATAGCCCTCGAGCGCAATTCGGTCCGGCTCACTTTGGCGGCTTTCGTTGCTGAGCAACCTGCCAATCTGCTGAGATCGAAGAGTGGGTCGAGGTTGATCCGACAGCTCATTGCCTCAGTTGCGGCCTCCATTCCATTGTCGGTGACGCATCAGGCTTGCCGGCGACGACTGTCGACTTCCTGGAGCGGACATCGTCAGGACGGTTTCTCGCAGCATTTGCGAAATTTCGACAAGCGCTCGCGCTGCAGGAGCAGCCTTGCTGGGTGACGAAGACGACATCAGCTGAATTTGCGAGAACATTGCGTCGGAGATGCGCGTGACCAACAAGCCGTGATGCGCCTTAACCCCGCTTGACTTCATGCCCAGCCGGGCGCATTCGGAGGTAGCGATGGCATTCGTAAAACTGTCATTGATTCAAAGGAAAACGACATGAACCCCGACGTTCGAAGTTCGACGTCATCACGGCCGCGACCCCGGTGACCTTCCCTTGAGCTCCGGATAGACCGACGGTCTTTCAGGAGAGCCCATGCTATGCACCTACTGGCACCATGCCGATCGATTGGCAGCTGTCCCGTCCGATGTGACTCCGGAAACGGCCCCTGCTCCGGTTTGGCACGACCTGCTCAATCCGATGCCCGAGGAAAACAGATCAGTCGAGCATCAACTGGGGATTTCCATCCCGACGCGCGAGGAGATGGAGGACATCGAGCTTTCCGCCCGCCTCTATCAGGAAAGCGGTGCCGAGTTTATGACGATGACCGCACTGACGGGCCTGGATGGTGACGAGCCCGTAAAGACGCCGGTGACTTTCATTCTGAAGGGCTCGAGCCTCGTGACCGTGCGATATGCCGAGCCGAAGCCCTTCGACGTATTCCTGTTACGGGCGCAGCGTGGCATTGGTGGCGGCGTGCCTTGCGCGAACGGCGAAATGTTGATGACCGGCCTTATCGAAGCGCTGATCGATCGCATGGCCGACGCCCTCGAGCGGCTGGGAAACGAGATCGACGGCGTTTCTCGCGAGGTCTTCCGCAGCAAGGTCTCGAACGTGACGAAAAAGACGCGCGACTTGCAGTCACTGATCGAACAGCTCGGCCAGAAGGCCGATTTCCTCACGGCTATACGCGAAAGCCTGGTCAGCATTTCCCGGCTCGTAGCCTATCACTCCGCCCTCGAAAGCCCACAACGCCGGCCGACTAAAGAGCTTCGGCAGCGCGTCAAGCTGCTGCAACGGGACGCCGCGTCCCTCGGCGATCACGCAACCTTTCTGTCGGGAAAGATCAACTTTCTGCTCGATGCGACGCTCGGGCTCATAAATCTCGAACAGAATCAGATCATCAAGATCTTCTCGGTGGCGGCGGTGGTGTTCCTGCCTCCGACACTGGTCGCCTCGATCTACGGAATGAATTTCGATTTCATGCCGGAGTTAAAATGGCATTTCGGCTACCCTCTCGCCATCGTCCTTATGATGCTCTCGGCCGTCATGCCCTATCTCTATTTCAAGAGACGCGGCTGGCTTTGAGCAATGATCGGTTGCTTCAGGCCGTTGAGAGACCGATCTCGATAATTCGCAACCATGCGAGAGGCCGCTCTGCGAGCAAGATCTGATGGGGCTTGAGCTGACGTCGCATCATGAACCGCGTGCATAAAGGCTTGATGGGAAGGTGAGGCAAGAAGTCTTGCCAGGCTTGCGAGACAAACGATCTATGAGATTGAGTAAGGGTAAATCCCCGTTTTGGCACGAGAAGCGGCCGTTGGAAGATCACGTGCTGCATCCGTCAGGTGTCTTCACCTCGAAGTGGACCGGCCAGCGCAGCTGCCGGCACTGAAAGGACCCGTTGGAAGTCAGAAGCGACATGTCCGGGAAATGTGCGGAATGTTTCTTCTAAGCCACAGACGTTGCTATGGAATTTATGGTGGCGGAGGACCGTATTGGTCACAACAGCCGACATCATGAACGGTCTCTCAATCTGTGAATAAATCGAATAACCGGTAAACCGCGTGCAAAGCCGTTCCTGTTGTTGAACTGCACTTGCGACTCATGGGTGTTCATTATCAACTTCTCATGCAACCAGCAAAGGAACGGCTATGGCACGCTACATTGCAGTTTACGATATCGCCGACACCTATCGGGGTCTGCACGCCGCGTTTATCGCTCAAGCGGAGAAACTTGGATGGTCGACTTGGGTATGGGCGCTTACCGCAAAGAAATGGTATAAGCTACCCAACACCACTCTGATCGGCGACTTCCAGGATTGCGACGCGGCACAAGCAGCATTCAACGCCGCAGCAAAGGCCGCCAGAGCTGAGAAGGGTGAGCTTGTGGTAGAGAAGTATTTTATCGCCGACTGGGGCTCAGCCACATTTGACTCTGATGTTAAAGCTGACCCTGCGAAATGATCGCTTGTTCGGTGCGCTTAGACACAAGTGACTTTCGGCACCACCCCGGAAGCCGTGCGTTGTAAGGCCTCCCCGGTGATTCCTTCACCGCTCGCACCGGCCTTTTCAAAGGTCAGCCGATAGACACCGCCGATCTCGAACTGCTCGATGGCAACCGGATTTGTAACGGTCATGGAAAGCTCGCCGTGCGGCTTATAGTTCGACCAGTCGCCGTTGCTTTCCGGCGGGCCCTGCAACGGTCTCGCCGCTCGACTTCGCGCGTCTGGCTGAAGAAATGCTGAAGGCTGATCGCGAGACAGCCCTGAAAGCCTTTGGCCAGGCGATACTCGCTACCTCCTCTTCAGAATAGAAACATTGCCGAAAATGCAAAAACCCGCGACCGGTGGAGGTGACGGGCTGTGGTGGCCAGGCGGTCCAGGTTCGACGCGTCGCCTTCGGTTGAGTTCTTCACTGGGCTTCGTAGGGCTAGTCCAAGGACCAGTTATAGGGCGATTCCGGATCATAAACACAAGCATAATCGAGGGTGCACATCTGACCGTTGGCATCCCGCAAGCTGACAATGGTGCGCTTGTCACCCAGCCTACAGCGCGCCGGCGGATAGCGGAAGCTGCGGCCGCCGATGCCGGTGCGTACAAAAGCCGCTTTGGATTGGCGTATAATTTGCGTAATCTGGCTACACGTGTGAGCCCGGGCATTGACTTCCACGGCCTGGGCGGCAAGGCCTGACGACGGGAGCAAAAGCGCAGCTGCTAAAATCACGTTCTTCATGGGAACTCCTCCTATGGAGGCGAGTTAAACAGCGCTGCCAGCTATAGAGCGGCAATCTGGATGAGATCAGCGCGACAATCTGGATGAGACTCTGGTGTCGCGGTTGTCGGGGAGCGTATCATCTTGATTGTCGCTGGCAACGGTTTCGTCGGGCTCTGATTGTCGCGCAGCGTCAATCTCAGCGGTATTCCTGATTGTCGCGTAGGAGGCTGGTCTACCTCGCTGTCGTTTTGCCTCCATCGCAGCTCGGCGGCGATAGCTCTCGACATTCATCTCAAAGATGGTTGCATGGTGAACGAGACGATCGACGGCTGCGAGGGTCATGGCGGGATCTGGGAAGACCCTGTTCCATTCTCCGAAGGGTTGATTGGCGGTGATCAAAATAGATCGTCGCTCGTAACGAGCAGAGATGAGCTCGAAGAGCACGCTAGTTTCGGCCTGGTCCTTGGTGACATAAGCGAGATCGTCGAGGATGAGCAAATCGAACTTGTCTAGCTTGGCGATGGCGGACTCAAGCTGGAGTTCGCGACGAGCCACTTGCAGTTTCTGAACGAGCTCCGTGGTGCGCGAGAACAGCACACGCCAACCATTCTCGATGAGTGCCAGGCCGATTGCTGCGGCGAGATGGCTCTTTCCGCCACCCGGTGGGCCAAACAATAAGATGTTGGCACCCTTTGCGAGCCAACTATCGCCAGCGGTAATGGCCATTACCTGAGCCTTCGAGACCATTGGCACGGCGTCGAAGTCAAAGTTGTCCAGCGTTTTACCTGGTGGCAGTCGTGCGTCAGCAAGATGACGTTCCATGCGGCGGCGATCGCGTTCGGACAGTTCGTGCTCGGCAATAGCGGATAAGAACCTCGCCGCCGGCCAGCCTTCCTTGTCGGCCTGTTCGGCAAAATCCGGCCAGAGTAGCTTTATTGCCGGCAACCTGAGGTCGGTTAGCATGATGGCGAGCCTGGCCGCATCGATAGCGTGAGCGTTCTTCATGCGGCGTCCCCAACCTGGTGAGCATCGATCAAGGCTTCGTAGCCATTGAGGGAGGCGAGATGGACGTTCACGGTCGGCAACCGTGCAGGGTCGGGAGCAAATAAGGTTCGCAACTCGGCAATGTCTGGCAGATCGCCCGCGTCGAGTATTTTGCGCAGTCGTTCGGCTAGCTCACGTTCACAGCCCCGATCGTGGGCCAAGGCCAAGAGTTCGACTGTGATCTTGCACGCCTGCTTGTCGGAAAGTCGGTCGAGCAGGATCTCGAAGGCTCTACGATATTCCTGCCGAGGAAAGAGCTTGTCGCGATAAACAAGCTGGAGAAGCGCCATTGGCTTTTTGCGAAGGGAATGGATGACATGCCGGTAGTCGACGACCTGATCATGTTTACCACTGGCATGACCGCGACCTCTGCGAAGCGACATGAGATGCGTGCCGCCGATAAAGACATCGAGGCGATCATCAAACATACGCACGCGTAACCGATGCCCGATCAGGCGCGAGGGTACCGTGTAAAAGACCTTGCGCAATGTGAAGCCACCGCTGCTGGAAACACGAACGACAACTTCTTCAAAGTCGCTCGTCCGTCTTCCTGGCAATGGCTGAAGTTGGGCACGCTCGGCATCGATGCGCTTGCCATATCGGGCATTGCGTCGACTGACGATCTCGTCGATGAAGCCTCGATAGGCATCGAGATCGTCGAAGTCACTGGCGCCACGCATTAACAGCGCGTCGCGGATCGCATTCTTGAGATGACCATGCGGGCTTTCAATGGAGCCATTCTCGTGAGCAATCCCTTTGTTGTTGCGCGTCGGCGTCATCTGGTAATGAGCGCAAAGATCCGCGTATCGCCGGGTTAGGTCCTCCTTTGCATCAGCATCGAGATTGCGGAATGCCGCCGACAGGCTATCGCTACGATGATAAAGCGGCGTGCCTCCAAGGAACCAGAGAGCATTCTGCAGTCCTTCTGCCAATGCCACAAAACTTTCGCCACCAAGGACGACGTGCGCGTGCTCGAAGCCGGAGTATGCAAGGCGGAAGTGATAAAGCAGATGATCGAGCGGCTGGCCTGCAATCGTGATTCCAATCTCATTCATATTGGTGAAGTCGGACAGTCCTAATCGACCTGGCTCGTGAATTTGCCGGAAGATCACTTCCTGTTCCCCGCCGTGAATAGCGCGCCATGAACGAATACGGCGCTCCATTGTGCGGCGTACGCCTTCGCTCAGCTCTGGATGGCGGCGAAGCATCTCCTCAAAGACAGCAACGGCGCGAATTCCTGGCGCTGCCTTTAAAAGCGGAACCACCTCTGCATCAAAGATGTGTGCAAGCGGATCGGGGCGACGGCGTTCCCGCGGCTTGGTCTTTTGAGATGGGAGTTGCGGATCCTGCTTAATGCGGAATGCCGTAGCTCTGCTGATCGAAGCCTTTGCGGCGGCGATCTCAGTCGTGTGCTCCTGTCGTAACTTCATGAAAAGCCTCATCTGATGATCGGTTACGTGACGACCTGGCACAGAGTGGTTCCTCGTTCTTCGAAGAACCCAAAGTACCGGCCAACCGTGATCACCAGACAAAAAACGCACTCGGCCGTGGCAGTGAAACTCCGTTCGGGCTACGCCCTCACTACGCTCCACTGCCACGGCCGAGTCTCATCTTGATTGACGCTCCGTCTCACCTTGATTGCCGCGCTGCAGCCAGCGGCATTCAAAACAAATTCTGTATTGTTAAGGCATTGGCTCGTTAAACGCATAACTGGCCCCGGAAAGTTTAGGAGGGTGTCGTGGACTTAGAAAGTATGCGATCTGAGTACGAACAGAAGATCAAGGAACATGAGGATCATCTCAAGGCGATGGATGAAAACGACATCCAACACTTCCAGAAGGAGGGCAATGGCCCACTTTCAAACGTTACCGAGCGTATAAAGGCGGAGTATCGCCGTAATATCGAAACATATACGGCGCTGATCGCTCAGATCGACGCGATACTAGGGGCTTAGGCCGAGCCTGCCAATAAGGCAGAGCACGATTAGACGGGAAATTCCGCGGCACAAAGATGGCACAAAGGCCCCCGGAATTACCGGAGCCGCTTTTTCCTAAACGGCTGTATTTCTTAGGATGCCCGACCCGAGAGATAGGTGACGTTTCGTACCGGACACATGGGTAACACTTTTCGCTTTTTGCGGGAGGTGTTGATGCCGTGGAAAGAGACTTCGGTGATGGAGGAACGTCTGCGATTTGTCGCCCGGCTGCTTGAGGGCGAAGGCATGAGCGAGGTGTGCCGAGCGTTCGGCATCTCGCGCAAGACTGGCTATAAGATCTTCAACCGCCACAAGGATGACGGCCTGGAGGCGCTGACGGATCGGTCTCGACGGCCGGTGCGTTATGCCAACCAGTTGCCGGATCCGGTTGAGGCAATGATTGTTCACCTCAAGAAGGAGAAGCCTCACTGGGGTGCCAGGAAGATCAGGGAGTTGCTCGTTAAACGGCTCGCTGGCGATGTGCGCATTCCAGCAAAGAGCACGGTGCACGCTGTGCTCGATCGACACGGCCTTGTGAGCCAGGCCCGCAAGAGGAACCGGGCTAACAAGGCCGTTGGCACGCAGCTTTCGGAAGCCCTCGAGCCCAATGATCTGTGGTGCGCCGACTTCAAAGGCGAATTCAAGCTTGGCAACGGCCGCTACTGTTACCCCTTGACGATCACAGACCAGGCCTCACGCTATCTTCTTTGCTGCGAAGCCTTCGAATCGACGCGCGAACAGGGCGTCTTTGAAGCGTTCCGCAGGATCTTTACCGAACACGGCCTGCCTGCAGCCATTCGTTCCGACAATGGCCTTCCTTTCGCAAGCCCGAATGGCCTCTATAATCTATCGAAGCTGTCCGTTTGGTGGCTGCGATTGGGGATCGGCCTCGAACGCATTAGGCCTGGCCATCCGCAACAGAACGGACGCCATGAGCGCATGCATCTGACGCTGAAGAAGGAGGCGACGAGGCCACCTGGCAGGAACACTCTGCAGCAGCAGGCCCGCTTTGATGCATTCGTCAGCGAATTCAATGAGGAGCGGCCGCACGAGGCGTTGGACATGAAGGTGCCGGCAGATCTCTTTGTCGCATCGTCACGCCCCTATCGGGGCCTGCCGGAGATCGACTATCCCTTCCACGATAGGGAGGCGCTCGTCACCAATTGCGGCCGCCTCTGCATCTATCGCAAGAAGATTGTTGTTTGACACTACTAACCGGAATACCCGGGAATATGTGGGATTTGCCGGGAACCATCGGGAAGAGCCTGAAAATTAAGGCGTTTGGCAGCGGCCGGCGGGAATGACGGCTGCCTAAGGTTTGACAGGCTGCGAAGCAAAAAGAGCCGGCGACGGCGGCGGCCAGGCTTAATGCGAGAGTTTTGCGGGCGACCTTTCGAAAAGCTTTTGAAAGGTGGTCCAGCCGTCTTCAAATCATTGAAATCCTTAGAGGCCGCTGCGACGCTGGCGGAACGCCCGCCGCCTTACAAACCTGGTGCGAGCGGCCCAACGTCCAATTTGAGGTTTGCCCAGTCGGGAAAACCTCGGGAAAACCTCGCTGAACGCCCAGAACATAAGCGTTGTCGTGTCTCCAAAGCAGCGGCCAAGGTTTGCCCGGAGTGCGAGTGCGGAAGGTTTCGCGGACACGCGAAAAAGAGCTGCAAGTACGCGAACGCTCGGCCGAAAGGCATCCTAATTTTTGACGATACTGCAGCGAAGAGCGCTGCGGTAACTCTATTTATAAACTACTTACGCGCGTGGAGCGCTCGCCGCTTGCGAGCATGAACCGGGATCATTAGCATTAAACTCGCAATTTATAATCTAGGGACTGATTTCTGATCACATGCTGAAATTGTAATTTAATCTCTGCCGTACAGCGGCCTCCCGTCCTTGCGGTTCCGAGTGCTGCGGACGGTCACCCCCTCACATCGTCGATGTTGCGAGCCTTGCCTTCGGGTGGGAGCGACCGGCTATCGCTGCAATTCCTGATGATCCAGGCTTGGCTTGACGATCATGAAGCCGAGCGTTTGCCGGTGCCAGGCTCGGCTTTTGCCAATCGTTCCTTAAATCGCGATCGAACCACTGGGATCAATGCCTCGACGACCGCTTCATCTCGGACATCGGTAACCAAGGAAAGAAGCTCGTTATAGAAGTTGGCTGTCTCCGCCAATAGAGCCCTCTGCGGAGGCCTTTGCTTGCACTCAATAAAGACGGTTTGGACCGTGTCCCCCACTCTCTGGAACAGCACAACATCGACGCCCTGAGGCACTTGGATCGCCGGCTCTTCGTACATAAGCTTCGGGCCAAGACCCGCGAGCACCCAGCCTGGATTTATCCCAAGCTTCTCGAAGAGCAGCAGGGTTTCGCCGCTTGGGGTCCCTTCGTCGCGCTCCATTTTTTGCCATGCACGCAGCGACATCCCGAGCCGATCCGCGATGTCCTGTTGGGACATCCCAAGGTCAATTCGGATAGCCTTCACACGATCGCCGATCGTCTGACCTTCAGCCAAAAGACACGCCTCACCTCAAAGAGCACTTTTATGCTTGTAAACAAGCACAAATATGCTTATCCATATCGTTAGCAGCCTGCTTCGGCGGGCTGCGATTGCTCACAATAGTTTCAATAAAAGGTGGATGCTGCAAACACCCGCCTGTTGCAGGAGGTTCTAATGGCGAAGCCGAAACGCTGGGATCGTCATCTCATCCTCGCCGAGCTGCGCCGCAGGGGCATGACCCTGACGCGGCTCGCCGAAATGAACAATAAGGCACCCGGCGGCTTCCGGACGATCTGGACCCGGCCAAACGAGGGCAACGAGGCGATTATTTCCGCGTTCCTCGGTGTGCCCGCCGCCGAGCTTTTCCCTGACCGCTACCCCAAAAAAACCACGACAATTCTTTCGCACGAGTACCGTGCAGAGTCCACAGACAGCCAGAGGGCTGCCGGATGGCGTGGCGCGGGCGGCTGGCTGTTCTAGCCCTTCTCGTCCGGTACCAGCCTTTTGAGCTGGCCGGCAGGGCTTCAGTCGCTTCCCGCACGGCAGGTAGCAAACCCCGGCTGTCCAGTCCCGCTACCGCCCGCGCCACACCCCGACATTTCCCTTTTTCGGTGGATGCCACAATGACGAAAACGCACAAGAAATTTGTCGCCAGAAACCCCTTCATTCCCTCCCTCGCGCCGGTCTGCCAACTGGCTGACTGGCTGCTGATTTGCAGCGTCACTCTCTCAGGTATCGTCGCCGGCCTCGCGACAATCCTCCGTCAGATGGGAGGGTTTTGATGAACCCATATTCCGAACACGAGCGTCTGACCACGATGCTCGCATGTTGCTACGAAGCCTCGCAATCGCACTTCTCCCACCTGCCGATCCGGCACGTCATCTCCCCGCCCAACCACATGCTCGATGCCGCTCTCGCGCGGCAGATCGCGCTTTATGCCTTCCATTTGGAATTCGGCGTGCCGCGCCGCCGCATCGTGGCCATGCTCGGCATCGCCCGCTCGACCGTTTTGATGGCCGTCCGCGTCATCGACGAACGCCGCACCGAACCCGTCTTTGAGCGCGTCTACCGCCGCATCGCGGCCCGCGCTTCCGATCTCTTCATGCGCGCAATGCTCCAGGCCGAGGAGGCTGCCTAATGGCTGAATTCAAGCTTATCCCAATTTCAGAAATCGTTGTTCCCGAGCGTCTGCGTGCCGTCGAAGAAGAGCATGCGCTTGCGATTGCGCAGAGCATCATCGAGCACGGCCTCATTAACCCGATCACCGTCCGGCACACGCCCGCCGCGAAGAAGGGCAACTGGACGCTGGTCGCCGGTGCGCACCGACTGCGAGCCTTCGAGTTGAACGGCGAGCCTGAGATCGAAGCCATGGTCGTCGAAGGCGACAAGGCCGAGGCGCAGTTGATCGAGATCACCGAAAACCTCTTCCGCAACGAGCTGTCGGTGATGGACCGGGCCGTTTTCGTCCAATCCTACCGCGACGTTTGGGAAAGCAAGCACGGGAAGGTCGAGGCCGGACGGCCGGGAAATAGGGCCAACTTGGCCCAATTAATTCAGGACGAGACAGAAAGCGGCAGCTTCAACCAGCATGTTGCGGATCGCATGGGCCTATCCACTCGGGCCATTAAGCGCTTGTCGCAGATTTCGCAGCACCTTCACCCTGCCCTTCGCTCCAAACTTCGCGGCACGCCAGCAGCGGACAACCAATCACTGCTGCTGAAGATTGCCAAGGAAGGCCCGACGGTACAGGCGGGCTTTGCGGCGGCGCTCGACCATGAGCCCGACATCGTCAAGGTCATGACGCTCGCCAAGCCCGCGCCGAAACCCGCGTCCGACGAGGACCGGAAGCTTGCGGCGAAAGCCGATCTGCAGGCAGCTTGGAAGAAGGCTGATCCCGATACCAGGAAATGGTTCATCTTTGACGCGCTGATCGAGCTTGGCCTTGATCACAAGTTGACCGACAAGGTCGCGGCAGCAGTGAGAGGGCTGAAAGATGAAGCCTGATCCGTCTCAGCTCGACTTCTGGCATCAGGAAATGTTCCCGGTGCGCGTACCCGCCCAGCACATCGATATCGATCGATACCGGGCGAAGATCAAGCGGGCTATGGCCCGCGCGATCAAGGAGTGCGCCTTCGACCGGGCGACGATCGTGGCGCGTATGGCGCAGTATCTCGGCCTGGCGAATATCAGCAAGGCGGCACTCGACGCCTATACGGCCGAGAGCAAGACCGGTCATGACGTCACGCTCATCCGCTTTGCCGCCTTCGTGCACGCCACTGGCGCACTATGGCTTTGGGATGAGGTCGCGTCCGTCCAGGGCGTGACGGTGCTGATCGGCGACGAAGCGCGCCTGGCTGAAATCGCGCGGCTTCGCCAGGAGCGCCAGCGCATCGAAGCTGAAATCCGCCGCCAGACAGCGCGGCCGGTCACGCTGACATCGCGGGGGCGCGCATGAAGGACTTTATGTCATTCGGCGATTTGCTTGCCCTGTCCCTTCCCGGACTTCCCTCTTCTCTCAGCGGCTTTGCCAAGCGGGCGAATGCGGAGGGATGGCGCGCGAACTCGGCACTCTTCCGCAAGGCATCCGGCCGCGATGGCGGCGGCGGTTTCGAATATCACATCTCCCTGTTGCCGAAGGTGGCACAAGCGCGCCTTGCGATGATCCGCGCGGGGGCGAGCGAGGAGGCAACTCGCGAGGCCAAGGCAAAAAAAGAGGCGCTTTGGTCGCGCTGGAACCGGCTTTCGAAGGACCATAAAGCCATCTGTGAAACGCGTTTGAAGGTGCTTCAGCGCGTCGAGGAATTGGTGCGCGACCGCGAGATCCGCCGCGAGGCTGCCGTCGCCATCGCAACCTATGACGCTGGTGTCCAGAAGTCGGCTTACTACGAGTGGCGCAAGCTGACCGAAGGTCTCGACCCGGAAGACCATCTCGCCGCGCTTGCTCCTGCGTTCGCTGCCACAGACGGCACGCTGATCGATCTTGCCGAATGCCATCCGGACGCATGGGCATTCCTCGCCTCCGACTATCTGCGCCCGGAAAAGCCGTCGTTCTCGGCCTGCTATCGTCGCCTCCAGAAAGTCTCGAAGAAGCAGAAATGGGCACCCATTCCTTCCGAGCGCACGTTGCGGCGGCGGATGGAGAGCGAAGTCGGCAAGGCCGCAATTCTTCTCAAGCGGGACGGAAAGGACAAGGCGCGCACCCTCATCCCCGCACAGCGTCGCAGCCGGGCACATTTCCATGCCATGCAGGCCACCAACATGGACGGCCACAAGATCGACGTCTTCGTATCCGTGCCGTGGGCCAAAAAGCCTGTCCGCTTCTACCTGATCGGCATTCAAGACCTCTATTCCGGCATGATCCTCTCGCACCGACTAGCCGAGGCGGAAACATGGGAGGCTGTACGCCTCGTCATCGGTGACATGGTGGAGCGCTACGGCATTCCCGAGACCATGTATCTCGACAACGGCAAGGCCTTTGCCTCCAAGTGGATCACCGGCGATGCCGTTAAGCGCTTCCGCTTCAAGGTGAAGGAGGAGGATCCGCGCGGCTTGCTCTCGACGCTCAAGATCGAGACGCATTTCACGCGGCCCTATGCCGGTCAGTCGAAGCCGATCGAGCGCGCCTGGCGCGACCTTGCCGAGGTGATCTCCAAGCACCCGTTCTGCAGCGGAGCCTATACGGGCAACAAGCCGGACGCGAAGCCCGAAAACTATATGACTCGGGCGATCCCCTTTGAAGATTTCCGCCAGCATGTTGCGGCGCAGATCGAAGAGCACAACGCCCAGGAGGGACGCCGCGCCGAGAACTGCCGGGGCCGCAGCTTCACGCAGACGTTCGAAGCCAGCATGAACACACCATCGACCATTGTCCGCGTTCCCACCGCTGCGCAGGCCTCGCTCTGGCTGCTCGCATCCGACGCGATCAAGACGAAAAAGGGCAGCGGCGAAATTCACTTTCAAGGCAACCGTTACTGGGATGTTGCGCTCAACCAGCATGCCGGCAGCAAGGTGGTCATCCGCTTCGATCCGGATGCCCTGCACGAACCGGTAAAAGTCTATGACCTGAAGAACCGGCTGATCTGCGATGCCAAGTGCATCGACAACACGGGCTTCGACAACGTCGACGATGCCCGCATGCACGCCCGCGCCGTCAAGAACCACATCAAAGCCGTCCAGCAGGTTGCCGACGCTCACGCCACGATGTCGGCGCAGCAGCTCGGCGAAATCTACTACAGGGGTGAGAAGGCCAAGCCGCCCGAGCCGGAAAAGGTGCGGCCCACTGTTACGCGGCTGGTCACCAATGGCAGCCTGGCACTCTCGCCAGCGCCGGCCGACGCCATCAGCGAAGAGCGTTTTGAAAGCCTGTTTTCCCGCGCCCTCGGCATCGTCCAGGGCGGCGCGGTCATCGAATTCCCCAACGGGAATACGCCGGTAGGTATTGCGTCCGGCGTCCATTCAGAGCCGAAAAGTAGTGAGTACGGTTCCGGAAAAAAGAAGGGCGGGAAAACCCGCCCACCAAGCAGCCCATAAGGGCAATTGTCGGAGCCACTGTAAATGAACACGCATATCAGCACAAGCCAGCTTAAAGCATGGGAGCGCCCTACCCGCGCTCCTGAAGTCGGCGGCAACAAGACACAGGCCGATGTCGATCTGTGGCGCAAGCTTGTCGACCGCATCATGACGGCCGGCAAAACCTATGGCTGGAACAAGGCCGAAGTCGCACGCCGGATCGGCATGCCGGATGCCACCTTCAGTCAGTATTTTTCCGGCAAGTATGACGGCCGACTGGATACGATGAACGAGAAGGTCAGCCAATGGCTCGACGCGCTCGAAGAGACGGTCAGCCTCGCTGCCACCATCCCGCAGTCGCCGCAGTATATGGCGCTGCGCGGATCGCAGGAAGTGATCGAGACCCTCACCTGGGCGCAGCTTTGCCCGGACCTGGTGATGATTACCCTCGGTGCCGGCCTCGGCAAGACCGAGACGTGCCGTCAGTTCTGCCGCACGCGTCCGCACGCCTATCACGCCACCGTCTCGGAAAACACAAAGACGGTTCACGGCATGCTCGTCGAGCTGGCCGACGAGCTGGATGTCAAGGAGCACAATCCGGCGCGGCTTGCCCGCGCGATCGGCAACAAGATCAAGCGCACCGGAAGCGGTACGCTGCTGATCGTCGATGAAGGACAGCACCTCAATGACGAGGCGCTCAACCAGCTTCGCCATTTTGTCGACGTGTATCAGTGCGGCGTCGCCGTCGTCGGCAATTCCGAGGTTTATAGCCGCTTCACAAAGCACCGCAGCGACCGCTCCTACGCCCAGGTCAAGAGCCGTATCGGCAAGCGGCTCCATCGTGCCGCACCCTACGAGGAAGATTTGGCGACATACATCGCGGCCTGGGGCGTCATCGAGCCCGCTTGCGTCAAGTTCTTGACCGGCATCGGCATGAAAGGCGGCGCGTTTCGCCAGATCGACAAGACCATGCGCATGGCAACGATGGTCGCGATTGGCGAGGGCTCTACCGTCGAACTGAAGCACATCCAGTCGGCCTGGAAGATGCGCGATGTGGAGGACATGGCATGATGTCCGTTGCGCGAGAATTGTTCGCTGTCGCTGATGATCTTCGGCTGAAATCAAATGCTGGCGTCCAATACGACGCGAGCCAACTATCCGACCTTTCCGACTTCCTCGGCTCCATCGCGCGGCTTGCCCGCAATGAAGAAGAGGAGCTGGCCGTCTTCCGCCTCGCGGAAGCCGGTCAACTCGGCCGCGCTGCAGTCAACGAGCTGGCGACTGAAGCGATGGGCAACTTGATGCTCGACCACGGCAAGGTTGTCCGTCCGGATTTCGGGAGGAAGTCGTGATCTGCGACCCGTTCAAACCTTCCACGGCGATCATCGACTTTCGCAAGCGGTTCACCAGGCTGTTTCAGCCTGGCCGGCAGGTGACTGCCTCGGCCTTTGCGGATGCGATCGCCGGCCTCAACACCTGCGTGGAAATGGCGCGCGAGTATGAGGACGAAATGATGGTGCTCGAAAGCATGCTCCTCCTGAACCAGCCCCGCGTCGTTTACGGCGCGGACTTCGTCAGCGAGGCGGTGTCACCAACGCCGCCTCCAGCTCTTCGCCTGGTCGTTTCGAACCGAGGCGAGCGGGCATGAGCAACAAGCCATCCAGGCTGTATTTCTCGGCGAAGGATTTTGCGCGCGAAGTTGCGCCGGAAATTGCCCGGATGCTGAACGACCGCAATTACCGGCCGCCCGCGACCCGCCCCGAAAAGGTGGCCACCGTGCGGCCGGAGGTTCCCAATCTCTCCAGCGCCATCAACGAGGTTCTCAAGGCGACCGATCGACTTGAGGCCGACCAGTACACACGCGGCGAGCACGCCGCCATCCAGCAACTCATTGAGGCTGCCAAGCGCCTGCGGACTGCAGCCCGGCGAAAGTAGGTCAATTATGCAAAGCGTTATAATCGAAGAGCTGCCCGTTCCAGGCATCACCCTCATCAATGGCAAAAGCTACATGGCCGATGCGCGCGGCGGGCTGATGCCGCTCGAAATGGTGAGTGCAGCACACAAGCTGGAAGATGAAACCGTGCGGAAGATCATGGGCTATGCCACGTCTCTCTCCGCACAGATCGCCCGCTTCCGTGGCCACACGATGACCGACCTCGGCGAGTTCGACGCCCTTTTAGCGCAGGAATACCAGACGACGAAGGGGGGCAAGAAGGGCAACCGGACCTATCAGACGTTCGACGGCCTGATGATGGTGAGGGTCCAGGTATCGGATTTCATCGCGTTCGGGCCGCAGCTGCAAATCGGCAAAAAGATCCTCGACGAGCTGATGACCGACTGGTCGGCCGACAGCCGCCCGGAGATCCGCGCGATCATCACCCGCGCCTTCAACACGGACCAGGAAGGCAAGGTGTCGCGTGCGGACATCTACACGCTGTTGCGCCTCCCGATTGAGGACGAGCGCTGGCTTGAAGCGATGCGAGCGATCCGCGATGCCATGCGGGTCGTCGGCAGTAAGGAATATGTCCGCTTCTACCAGCGCGCCAAGGTGACCGACGAATGGCAGGCGGTCACCATCGACTTGGCCAAGGCCTAAGGCGGGGCAAATGAGCGAATTTGCTAAGGCGCGGCATGTCTGCGCGTCAGACGGCCGATACCCTCCGATATTCGCGCTCCAGCCGACGCAAGCCGGCCAGGTAGATTGCGAGATGCTCTTCAATGGTTTGAACTATTGTGAACAAGCCCTCAACGCGATGCGCAATCTGGTCGACTATAAATTCCTGGCTCTTCCGGGCTTGGACCATTGCAAAGATGTCGTCGAAGAGAGTTCTCATCACCATGTCATGGGTGGCCGCTGCGTCAAGCAGACGTTCGAGGCTGTGAGCCGAGTTTCCGTCGAGCAGATCATCTGCCTGATGGAGCTGGGGGCTTCCAAGCAGCGCCAGAAGGCCTCCGGCCTGACGACCAAAGTAGCCATATTCGCGGTACAGATCGACGGCGGCCTCGCCGTCGGCCTTCGCGAGAATTCTTACCAGACTGCCTATGTGCTCTTCGTGTTCGGAAAGAAGATCAACAAACGGATTGATAGCACGGTCGACTTTCAGCCGATCGCTGCGCAGGGACAATTCCATCAAGTCTCGATGCCGTTTGTCAGCTTTCTTGTCTGTCTTCTGCATCGCGCGAACGGTTGCATATGCTGCTCCGACGGCGGCAAAACCCGTAATCAGGGTTTGAAAATCATAGATGGCGTTTCGCCAAGGATTGCCACCTTTCCGGTCGTCCACCGTTGGAGACTCCCCAAAGAGCACCGGCAGGGCCAGTCCAAGACCAACGATAATTGCCAGAGCCCCATACACTCTGCGACGGTTTTTGCTTGTCATCCTCGGTTTTCCCCAAACGCGCTGCAACTCTAGCTATGGAGCGATCTCGTGACTTCTTCAATCGCCGCCATCCACGTCGCCAAGAAGCAGCTCGGCCTAGACGACGATACCTACCGAGCCAAGCTTGCCCGGATCACGGGCAAGCAATCCGCCAAAGAAATGACCGAGGACGAGCGCCAGAAGGTGCTCACGGTTTTCCGCAATGACGGCTTCATGCCCGCGCCGACCGCGCGTCGCGGCGACGGCCGGCAAAAATTGACCGGCAAGTACGCCAAGAAATTGCAGGCGCTCTGGATCGCGGCCTGGAACCTCGGCATCGTTCGCGATCGCGGCGACAGTGCGCTCGTCTCGTTCGTGAAGCGGCAGACGGGCGTCGATCACACGCGGTTCCTGGTCTATGCCGACGATGCCAACCGGGCGATCGAGGCACTCAAGGGCTGGATGCGGCGCGAAGCCGGCGTCTCTTACGGGCACACCAACGGATACGACTGGCTGTCAGCCGATGGCGCGAAGGTCGCCTGGGCGCAGTGGAAAGTCCTGACGCCCGGCGCGAGCCTGATGGTGCGCAAGGGCTTCGATGGGGAAGTCGCCAAGCTGACGGGCAAGGCGATGCTTCAGGAGGTGACGGCGGCCGGATGGCAGAGCGTCATGAACGATTTCGGCGAACGCGTCCGGAAAGACAAGGCGGCCCGGAAATGACCGAGCCGCTCCGCGTATCAGATCATGCAGTGCTGCGTTACCTTGAGCGGGCGCACGGCCTCGATGTCGAAGCCGTCCGCCGTCATATCGGTTCCCGCTGTGCGACTGGCGCGGAGCTGCGGGCGCTCTCGGTTATCGTGGAAAAGGTCAAATTCGTTCTCCAGGAGGGCGTCGTCGTCACCGTGCTGAAGAGCCGGGCGCTGGCCTTCCCGAAAGGCGGCCGCGATGAATGAAGCCCTTCCTCTGTTCGAAACCTCCGAATTGAAGCAGCTTCGAAGCGAGTGTGAAGACCTCGTGAAGAAGCTGCAGCGTGGCGGCCGCGACGCCCGCTCGCGGATCCGCATGGAGCAGAAGCTTGCGCTCGCCAGGGCAAAACAGATCAAGCTTGAGCTGCAGCTCGGCCTCGGGAGGCGCAGTTGACTAGTTCGCTTCCCGGCATCCTCGGCGAGATCGCCGATATCACCGACGCCGAGACGGCGCTGCTCGTGGCACAGAGCCACGGCGGCGTTCGAGTTTCCATCCCGCCCCGCGCGGAAGATGGGCACTGGCTGACGGACCTGCTCGGTTTCGAGATCGCCGATCGTATCTGCAGAGGGCTTGCCGTCGTCGACGCAGACGGCAGGCTGAAGGGCATCCAGCGCGAAGTTCTGCCCCTCGGCCCGGCCTCGGTTTTGAAGTCGGCCCGGCGTCGAGCGGCACATGCGCTCCAGGCCGGCGCCAATCCGAGAGAAGCGGCCCGCATTGCGGGCTTGCATGAGCGGACAATCTATCGCATGAAAGCAGACAGCGACGGCGGGCAAGGCGAGCTGTTCTGATCTTCGCCACGGCTGACACCTGTCAGCCCCTTTCCAGCACCCTCCCATCGCATAGTCCTCCCCATTGAGCGGCCGTTCCGGCTGCTTTTCTGATTGGGGCAATCCATGACTTTCGACCAGTGGCTGAACGCCCGCCTTCGTGTCCACGGCGCCTATGACGGCGTCGTTGACAGCGTCTTCGGGCGCGCGACGATCGCCGCTCTCAAGCGGTTCCAGACGGCAGACGGATTGCAGCCTACCGGCGTTGCCGACGAGGCGACCGTGGACGCGCTGCGCCTCGATCCACAGGGTCGCGTCGTCAAGGTGATACCGGCGCCGAAGATGCCCGATGAACCCGTGTGGATGCGCGAAGCCCGACGGCTCCTGGGCATCAAGGAAATTCCCGGCGCCGCTTCGAACGCGACGATCATCGGCTGGGCAAAGCGGATGAGCGGCTGGATCGCCAGCTTCTTCACCAATGACGATATTGCCTGGTGCGGCCTCTTCGTCGGCAACTGTGTCGCTGTGACACTGCCGGAAGAGAAGCTGCCGGCCAATCCGCTTGGCGCCCTGGAGTGGAACAAGTTCGGTAGCCCGATGGCGGCTCCGGCTCTCGGTGCGATCCTTGTCTTCAAGCGCACCGGCGGCGGCCATGTCGGCTTTTACGCCGGCGAGGACGGCGACTTCTATTGCGTGCTGGGCGGCAACCAGGGCAACAGCGTCAAGCTCTCGATGATCGAAAAGAAGCGCTGTGTCGGCATCCGCTGGCCGCGCACGGCACCGCCGCCGACCGGCGGGCCTGTCCGCGCGAACGCAGGTGGGGTATCCCGCAATGAAGCCTAGCGCTCGGACCAGCTTCAAGCCGGGCTACCGCATGACCAGGCGCTGGAACTGGATCAGCTTCGTGCTCTCCTGGGCGATCCTGCTCACGATCGTCATTGCCGCCATCCGCGGATCACAGGAGGCCGTTGCTTTGGCGCCGGTCTTCGTTCCCAGCCTTTGTGTGATGATCGCCGCCTTGATCGGTATCCACCGCTACACCGGTGCGATGGACTATCAATCGGCGATGTCCACGGCAACGGCGGCCGAAAGCGAGGAGCGCTGATGGAGCCGCTTTCCAAGCCTCTCGCGATCGCCCTTGCCACCGGCGCCCTGCTGCTTGCAGTCGCCAGCCTCGGCTACCTGACCGTCCGCGAAATCCACGCCATGACAGACGAGGCGGCCACCGCGGCCAAGCAACTATCGGATGCCACCTGGACGGCCAGGATCGAGAAGGCCAATGCCGAAGCAAACCAGAAGATCGCTGACCAGGCAAAGGCGGTCATTCAGATCCAGGCGGAGGCGGCCGATCGTGTCAACGCCGCCTCCCAGCAGCTTGAAGAAGTGAGGAAACGAAATGCGGCTTTGCCACATGGCGACGATATTGGTCTTAGCGCTGATCGCGTCCGCCTGCTCCCAGACTGATCCGGCGCCTCCGGTGGTGATCACCAAAACTGTGGCCGTCCAGCTCCCGCCCGAAGCGCGCAAGCCGACCCCGCCGCTTTCGCCGAAGCCTGACCGCGACATGCAGCAGCAGGAGGTTTTGGACAATTGGTCCGCTGACCGCACCGCGCGCAATACCGGCGAATGGCGTCGGGCTGCCTGCGTCGCGGCCGTCGATGCGGTGGGCAGCCGATGAACGGGAACGCCCTCTTTGACCTTGCGGAGATCCGCGCCGAGGAAGAGCGCGAGGCGCAGATCAAACGCGCCACCGCAGCCTTGAAGCAGGCCGGCAGCATCGAATGTGAAGATTGCGGCGGCGAGATCGCCGAGACCCGCCGGCGGGCCATGCCCTCGGCCACACGTTGTCTTGATTGCCAGCAGCGTTTCGAGCGGCGCCTGCAGAGGAGCCGCTGATGGAACTCGAAACCCTGAAATCTTGGTTCGGCTTCTTCGCGCTACTGATCTCTGTCACCACGTCAGCCTGGCACATCATCTCGTCCGGCTCGAAGAAGACCGCCAGCGATCTGAGCGAATTCAAGAAGCAGGACAAGGAGGAGAAGAGCGCTATCCTCTCCGTGCTGCATGCGCTGGAGAAGCGCACTCAGTCGCTTGAGAGCGACATGAAGCACCTGCCGGACGCCAAGGCCGTCATGGAGCTTCAGATCAAGATCGAGCAGCTCTCCGGTCAACTCGGCCGGATGGAGGAAAACCAGAAGGGAATGTCTCGGACCGTCCTGCAGGTGCAGGACTTTCTGATGAAGGGTGCAGCAGCATGAGCGACTTCAACCAATTTCTCACTCTCGACGCTCGGCTGGTGATCCTGCGGGCGCTGAACGAGCAGTCCGATGGGCGGCTGAATGACAGCCTGCTCGCCGACGTCCTCGACACCTACGGCCATCACCGCTCCCGTGATTGGATCAGGCAGCAGCTCCGCCTCCTCGCCGATCTTGGCGCTGTAAAGAATACCGATATCGGGCCGGTCATGGTGGCCGCGATCACCCGCCTTGGTGTCGACCACGTCGAGCGCCGCACGCAGCTCGAAGGCGTCAAGCGCCCGTCGATCGGAGCCTGAGATGCGCAGCCGCCTTTCGGGAATTGAGCTGCTGCCGGAAGAGTGCTCTGAGATCGTCGCCTGGGCAGCGCAGGAGTTGCAGGACCGCGACCGCACCCAGACTGACATTTACGAGGAGTTCCATCAGAAGATGGAGGCTCTGCAGAAGGAATTTCGCGGCGAGCTGGATTTTCGGATACCAAGCTTTTCCGCATTCAATCGCTACAGCATCAAGCTCGCGACACTTTCCAGCCGGCTTAACCAGACGCGCGAAATCGCGGCCACGATTGCCGAGAAGTTCGATGCCAAAGCCTCCGACAATCTCACGCTGATTGCGGCCGAGACGATCAAGACCCTCGTGTTTGAAATGCTGACGGCAGCCGGTGAAGCTGGCGGCAAGCGTATTGACCCGAAGGGCGCCATGTCGCTGGCCAATGCGCTGCGCGCTGCCACCCAGGCGCAGGGCGTATCCTATGCCACCAGGCAGAAGGTCGAAAAGGAATTTGCCGATAACGCGAAGGAAGCTGTTGCGCAGGTTGCCAAGGCTAAGGGCCTGACCGAGGAGACCACGCAGGAAATCCTTTCGAAGATCCTTGGGGTGAAGGGCGAATGACCGCACCGATCACTCAGGAGCAATGGGCCGAGGCCAGGCGCACGGCAACGGCTGTCCTTCCGGGCATCGTCAAGGAACTGGGCCTGCCGAAGGCCCTTCTTTCATATCAGGCCCGCGCGATCGCGATGCTGGAAAGCACCGCATGCCGCGTGCTCTTCATCGAGAAGTCCCGCCGTATAGGCCTGACCTTTGGCTTTGCCGCCTATGCTGCGCTACGTGCCGGCCGCGAAAAGAAGGCCGGCGGCATGGACGTGATGTATATCTCCTATTCGCAGGAGATGACCCGCGAATTCATCGACGCCTGTGCCATGTGGGCGCGGGCTTACTCCGACGCTGCGTTAGCGGTGGATGAGTTCCTGTTCGACGACAGCGACAAGGATGGCGCCCGATCGATCCAGGCGTTCCGCATCCGCTTCGCTTCCGGTTTCGAGATCCTCGCACTCTCCTCCGCGCCGCGCACGCTTCGCGGCAAGCAGGGCGTCGTCATGATCGACGAGGCTGCCTTCGTCGATAGCCTGCCGGAGCTGCTGAAGGCGGCGCTTGCCTTCTTGATGTGGGGCGGCCAGGTCGTTGTTTGCTCGACGCATGACGGCACTGAAAATGAGTTCAATAAGCAAATCCAGGCGATCCTTGCCGGCCGCTCGAAATACAGCCACCTGCGGATCGACTTCAACCAGGCGCTGGAGGAAGGGCTCTACGAGCGCATCTGCCTGGTCAACGGGATCGAGTGGACACCTGAAGGCGAAGCAGCCTGGCGGCAGGAGATCATCGACTTCTACGGTGACGGCGCCGACGAAGAACTGTTCTGTATTCCCACGGCCGGCAGCGGCGCATGGCTTCCGGCGCCACTAATCGAAGCCCGCATGTCGGTGCAGTCTCCGATCATCCGTCTGGAATTGCCGCGTGACTACTTGCATCTGTCCCGGCTTGAACGGGCCATTCATATGGCTTCGGCAATCAGTGATCTCGGAAATGCCCTTAAGCAGCTCGACCGTACCCGCCGCCATGCCTTCGGTTTCGACTTTGCGCGTGTCGCCGACTTGTCGGTGGGCACGCTGCTGTCGATTGACCGGCTGCTGAAGCGCGAAGAGGCCCTGACGCTGGAAATGCGTAACGTTCCCGGAGATGAGCAGAAGCTGCTCACCCGGATGATCCTCGAAAACGCTCCGCGCCTGGTTGGCGCTGCTTTCGATGCGACCGGCATGGGCTGGACCGTCGCCGAAGACGTGGGCCGCATCTTCGGCTTCAGGACGCCCGAATATCCAGGCGGCCTGATCGAGGCGATCAAGTTCTCGACGGACTGGTATCGCTTCCAGATGCCGCCGCTGAAGACAGCGTTCGAAGACGATGCGATTGCCCTCACGAAAGACGATGAGCACCTCACTGATCTGCGCACCGTCAAGGTGATTGCCGGTGTTCCGCGCGTGCCCGAAGCTCGAACAGGCGAAGGTGCAAAAAAGCGGCACGGCGACTTCGCGGTTGCCCTCGCCCTGGCGCACTACGCTAGCCGCCAGCAATGGACGGAATACGATTATCAGTCCGTCTCAAGCCTCGCCGGAAAAAGCGACGATGACGACGCAGATCACGAATATGGGAGGCGGCATTGGTAAGCTCGCGCACTTCGTCCATCCTTGGTCCGGACGGACGGGCCATCATCATTCAGACGCTGTCCGAAGAGGTCGCCACGCCGACCGTCGCCGGCGTGCGCCGCACCCACGAAGAGCGGGTGGCATCCGGGCTGACACCGGAGCGGCTGGGCGCCATGTTGCGTGAGGCGGCCGAGGGTAACGCTCGAAACTACCTCACACTCGCTGAGGAGATGGAAGAGCGCTACCTGCATTATGCGTCTCAGCTGCAGACCCGTCGCCTGGCGCTGGAAGGCATCGATGTGACCATCGAGGCGAATGGCGCTGCGGCCAAGATCGTCGATGCCGTTACCGAGCTCGTGATGGACGACGGTTTTGATGACGCGCTCGGCAATCTGACGGATGGCATCTCGAAAGGCTACGCCGTCGTCGAGATGATGTGGGAATACGAGCGCAAGGCCTTGCGTCCAGTCACCTACATCGAACGCGATCCGCGTTTCTTCCAACTCGATCGTTTGGCGCTACGCGAGCTGCGCCTGGCGGTCGATGGTTCGATTGATGGCGAGGAACTGCCGCAAGCGAAGTTCCTCCGGCACATGCCGCGCACCAAGATGGGCCTGCCCCTTCGCCGTGGCATGGCGCGGCCGGCAGCATGGGCGTATCTGATCCAGCAATTTACCCTGCAGGATTGGGCGGCCTTCTCCGAGGTCTATGGAATGCCGCTGCGCGTCGGCAAGTACAATGCCAACGCCAGCTCGGCCGACAAGCGCACGCTGCTGAAGGCGGTTGCCTCGATCGCCAATGACGCGGCCGCGATCATCCCGCAGGGTATGGACATCGAATTCCACGAAGTCAGCGGCAACAATGGCGCAGCCGTGTTCGGCGGCCTGCTTGAATATATCGATAAGCAGATCTCGAAGCTTGTCGTCGGCCAGACGATGACGTCCGACGACGGCTCTTCGCTCGGCCAGGCGAAGATCCACAATGAGGTACGGTTGGATATTCTGAGGGCCGATGGAAAGCAGCTTGCGCGGACGGCTAACCGCGACCTAATGCGCCCCTTCGTCGATTTGAACTTTGGGCCGCAGGAGCATTACCCGGCAGTGCAACTGCTCGTTCCCGATCCCGAAGACGTCGTGGCGCTCACGGATGCCGTCGCCAAGATGATGCCGTTCGGTCTTCGCGTGAAGCAGGCTGAAATCCGCGAGAAAATCGGCCTGTCCGATCCCGGCGACAATGATGAGCTGCTTGTCGCGACCAACCAGGCAGCGCCAGCGGAAACGAAGAAGCACGATCCGAAATCTGCTCCCGCCGAGGAAGTTCGCAAATCGAAGACCGCAGCACTCTCCGCGATCGTGCTAGATCACAAGCGCGCCTGCCGTTGCGGCGCCTGCACTGCATTGCTTGCCGCCGAGGCCGGCCAACCTGATGCGCTCGACCAGGTGGATGCCCTGTTCGCCTCGGCCGCAACCGATTGGGAGGCGATGGCTCGGCCGATCGTGCAGCCGATCATCGATATCTTGGCCTCTGCAGGCAACTTCGAAGAGGCTTTGAAGCTGATTGAAACCGCTGGGCCAGACGCGTCGAAGATGGCGGAGCGGCTTTCGCGGCTGACCGCGATCGCGCGCGGCATCGGCGACATCGCGGATTGATGCATGGCAGAGTTCCGCAGAGGCTTCACGGCGCCAAAAGAGGTCACCGGATATTTCGACGGAAAGACGCTTAAGCCGGCCTTCTCCTGGCTCGATGTCTGGGGCGAGGAACACGCCTACGCCTTCACCGTTGCCAAGGCCACGGAAGCCGAGGTGCTTTCCGCCTTTCACCGGACAATCGGCGAAGCGATCCGCAGCGGCAAGGGCTTCGAGCGCTGGAAGGAAGATGTCCGGGCCGAGCTTCGCAAACTCGGTTGGTGGGGACCGCGCATGGTCGGCGACCCGACTGGCGAGCAGCCGGATCGCATGGTGGACTTCTCCCGCTCTCGGCGGCTGAAGACGATCTTCTGGTCGAACATCAACTCGGCGCGCGCGGCTGGGCAGTGGGAAAGGGCGCAGCGCACCAAGAAGATTCTGCCCTACATCCTCTATGTCCGGACCACCTCGGCCGATCCCCGGTCGGAGCACCTTGCATTTGTCGGGATCATCCTGCCCGTCGATGATCCGTTCTGGCGGACGCACTGGCCACCGAATGGCTGGGGCTGCAAATGCCAAGTGCGGCAGATATCGGCAAGGGAGGCTGAAAACCTGCTCGGCCGCGCGCCGAAAGACGGCGGGATCATCTATCGCAGCTCGCCGCCCGATCTCGGTCCGGACCTGCAGCATCGGAATCGCCGGACCGGCGAGCTGACGATGGTGCCGCCCGGCATCGATCCCGGTTGGCAGACGAATGCCGGTCTTGCGCGGGCGACGACGCTGATCGAGAACCTTGAAGAGCGCTTAGCCACGACGCCGACCGCCACTGCCACCGCGATCCTGACGGACCTTTGGAGCGATCCTTATCTGCAGCTTGCACCGCGCCTAGAGCCGAAGGTTTGGCTTCCCGCCGGCGTCTCTGATCGGCTTGCCGAAGATCTCGGCGCCAAATCACCCGTCGTGTCGATCACCGGCGCGGCGATAGCCGATCGCATCGAGCGCCACAGAATGTCGATCGAGGACTTTTCATTCCTGCCCGAGATCCTCGATCAGGCTCTTGTTATGCCCGATCGGAAGGGCAGTGACCGTGGCCGCACGCTTTACCGGATGATCGGGAAGGCCTTTTGGCGGGCCTTCGTCAACGTCTCGGAAAACGGCTATCTGCGCGTCAACTCTCTGCACCAGAAGAACCGCAAAGAGGTGAAGGCCGAGTTCGATCGGCTTGGAAAAGATTGGCCGTTTGGAGAGTGAAGCGCGGCAGGGAGGGACCGCTTCCCGGCCTGTCCGGGCTCCCTCCAATGGGCATCTAGGCCACCGGGCTTCGCTGCCGCGTAGGACGTTAGATACACGTAATCGGTTGCAACGGCAATTGTCCGAAGCTTCCGTCACGAAGCGGCAGGGGCTGGGCGGCTTAAGGACCGCCGCTGCGGTCGCGAGGTCTATCCGTTTGCTATGGCCGCAGCGGTCGCTACTAGCGTATTTTTGTGGGTTTGGAAGATCGTCTCGCCGGTTTGCGATCTTGTATCTGGTGAAGTCAACAATGTGTAAAGGGTGATACCCTGAGAGGGTCGGCCAAGAAGTCTCAGCGCCAGCGTTTCTAACGCCGTTTGCGTAGATGACGAGATATGAGCGGAGTAGTTTCTCATGGTCCTGAGATCGTCCAACAACGAGTAGACGCTGTCGAGATGTGGCCTGAACGGAGCTCCATTCTGAAAGAAAATGTCTACGATCTTCATCATGTTCTGATGATTACCGTAGTCAAAGTAGCGATTGATGCCAATTATCATCCGCTTAGCGGCTGGTGCATCCGGCGGAGAAGCGTATTTACTTAGGGCATTCCCGTTCAGTGGGGGCACGCCACTTAGAAAAGCCGCGAGCGCATCCTCCAAGAAGGTCTCCCACGCGATGTACATATTCAGGAACGCCGCGACCGTGATCTGCTGCCGGTCGATTTCAGGCAGCAGAGGTTGTCCGTTCCCTGGAAGGGTTTGATGCGCGTTCGCGATCAGACTTTCGCACTGAGCAACCGCGTTGTTGAAGTGATTTAGTGCAGTCTGAACAGGCATAGCTTCAGGCCATTAGCGACAGCAGAAACCTTGCTCTGCCCTCACGCACCGACTGATCGGTGGTCGCACGGCGGCTGTTTTGCAAGAACTCACGCTCTTCTATCGCTAACTCCCCTGTATCCTCCACGGCAAACAATTCCTCGACTCGCTCGAGCCCGTTGCGTGCGATCTCAATGGCCGATTCCGTCTCTATGTTAATTCGCGGCTGGGCGAAGCCAGGCAAACCAAAAAGACAATGTGCTACGGCGTTAAACAGAGAATAGAAGAGGAACGGCCGACTAAACTCGGATCCTGAGAGTCCCTCGGGAAAAATCTTGCTTATTGTTGCTACAACGCGATCAAACCTCGCTTCGAGATCGGTCACGTCAACCGTAAAGGTGCGTTCGTACTGCTTGTAGTAGCCACGCACCCTCTTCTTTCCGCGGATGCCTTCCAGGAGCGATATAAGCAAATCCGCTACAAGGTTGACCTCCGCCATTCGCAGGATCTGGCGAGGAGTGAGAACGGTATTCTTCACCCAGTAGTCATTGTATTTGCGACCAATGTTATCGGCTAGGATTTTAAATGGGCCGAAATGCTCGGCGTTCAGTTTTTCCTGCTCATTCAAGATGACGGCATATGAATTCAGTCGACTAAAAATATCCAGCACTTCCGAATCCGGCAAGTTAATGAGCAGGTCGACCGAGATTTCATAAGAAAGCACCTGGGCTTGAACATCCTCCGGTAACTGACTGAACCGGGTACCGCCAAACTCGGGATTTTGCGCGCGGCTAATAACAAAGCCATCTTTCACAAATGACAGGATACTGCGTAGCCGCTGCTGCCCGTCCACAACCTCGCGAATCGAGGTTCTAGTCGTGACGTTGAGTTTTTGCCGAATGAAGAATTTAGGGATGGGCTTACCTCGGATGATGGTGTCCATCAGAAAGCTCTTCGCCTTATCGCTCCAAACTGGACGGCGCTGAAACGTTGGATTTAACTCAAGCTGCCCCTGCTTTTCCCAATCGACAAAATCGTTGATGCTGTATGTGCGCGAGTCAAAGCTCTTCATTTTTTTTCCATGTGAGTGGCCGACGCACTATAGCGCCGAAATTGTTGACATCTATTGAACAGTCCCAAGCATCCTGAGCAGTGTTTTTGACTGAGCTTGTGCTGCCTCCCGACCTGCATCGTCGAGCATGTCCGGTCCGCAAAAATGCTTCAAATTTGTTGCGTCCGTCTGATCAAGCTCAAGGTGACCCGACGCGATGATCACATGGCGCCAAGCACACCCGAGGACGCGATTTTCTACGATCGCCGCACTGCACCCGGTGCTCAGACAGAACGACACGTTTCGTTGACCCTGGTAATTGCCCTCAATGGCATTCGCATACTGCTGACCCCAAACGGTCCGGGTGTATTCGCAGTTGCCTACGTCATCACTCACGCTACAGCTCGCCACCGGATTGAGATAGTCCTCGGCAGGCGGCCATTCGACGGCTTCGGCCAGGCTGACGCATCCGCAGGCGAACAGAGCTGCCAGAACAAACTTCATCGTACCCCTCCGATGTGGCTTTCAGCGCGACCATAGAAACGGCCACAGACGCGCGCAAGTGGGCTCGGACGGCCGGTTGTCCGTCTCCGACTCGAAAAACGCGCGTACGGGCTTTGAAAGGCCTTTGATTTTGACGCGTGCGCTGTATGTTGGGCGACGATGCGGTCGAATTAGCCCGAGGGGCTAATTGTTGGCTGACAACTGTCAGCCCTGAGGCCGCTGATTGATCTGGCAAATATTGCCTTATGATCAATCGCACCGCAACCACCCTCCTGATTTCTTGTTTGGCCGCCTCGGCGACTGTTGAGGCCGAAGCTCTCGCCATGACCTCAGTCACGGCGATCGACGTCTTTGCCGCCGATGCAAATGCGGCTGCCGCCAAGACCGGTCCGGAGTGGATTAAGCTCACACCGCGAGGTGCCTTCAACAGTCGTGACGGCCGCTCCTTTATCGTCGAGCCTGAATTGCTCGTCGAGCGCTTCAATGCCGACAAGGTTGCCGTCCCTCTCGATCTCGACCACTCCACCGTTAAGAAGGCGATGTTTGGCGAGACCGCTCCGGCGGTTGCCTGGATCGAGGAGCTGCAGGCACGGCCGGAAGGTCTTTTTGGCCGCGTCAACTGGCTTCAACCGGGCCTCGACGTGCTCACCGCTCGTTCTCACCGCTACATCTCACCGTCCTTGAAGACCGACGAAACCGGCAAGGCCGTCTGGCTGCACTCGGCAGCCCTGGTCGCCGCGCCTGGAATTTCCATGCCGGCCGTCGCGTCGGCCGATCTCAACGTCAAGAAGGAAACCACCATGCTGAAGGCAATCGCCCAAGCTCTCAATCTCACGCCGGAAGCCAGCGAGGCAGCCTGCCTATCGGCGATCGGCGATCTCGCCAAGCGCATCGACCCGAAGGTTCACGAGCAGACGCTCGCCACGCTTTCCGCCACGACCAACGAACTGAACACGCTCAAAGCGGCACAGCGCAAGGAGAAGGTCGATACCCTGCTTGAGGGCGCATTAACGGCCAAGAAGATTTCGCCCGCCCAGCGTGAAAGCTACGAGGCGCTCTGCGCTTCCGATGACGGCCTGGCACAGGTGACGAAGCTGATCGAAACGCTCGGCGCCGGTCTTCAGGCTTCCGGCCTGGACAACAAGACGCCTCCGGACACGAAGATCTACACGCTGTCGGCCGAGGACCGGGACATCATGAAGCAGCTCGGCCTCACCGAAGAGGAGTTCCGCAAGGCCAACGGCCTTCCGGCCGCCGCCACCTAATCCACCAACCAACCGCCGGAGACGTCAATGACGGCAATGTCGCAGGCCCGCCCGATCGTCGAGATCGAGGGCAAATTCACGAGCGCCCCGATGAAGGGCGCAACCACCATTCTCCAGGGCGCGCTCGTCGTCACCGAGAATAGCCTCGCAGTGCCAGGCAAGACGGCCGTAGGCCTGACGGTACTCGGTATTGCCGAAGAGACCATCGTCAATTCCGGCACCGACGGCGCAAAGAAGGTGAACGCCCGTCGCGGCACCTTCAAGTTCTTCAATCTCGCAGCGGACGCGATCGTCGCCGGCGACGTCGGCAAGGATTGCTATCTGGTCGACGATCAGACGGTGGCGAAGACCAACGGAACCAACACTCGCTCCATGGCGGGCAAGATCATCAACGTCGAGAGCGACGGCGTCTTCGTCAAAGTCGGCTGACGTTTTCCAACATTAAGGGCAACCAATATGACGCGTGTCATTACTCCTGATCTTCTCGCGGCCGCACAGCGCGGTTTCAAGACCTCGTTCCAGAAGGGCTTTGCCGGCATAACCGCGATGTACGCCAGCGTCGCCACCATAGTTCCTTCCAACTCTTCCGAGGAAACCTACGGCTGGCTGGGCGATATCCCCAAGCTGCGCGAATGGATCGGCGATCGTCACGTCAAGGCGCTATCCTCGAAGGGCTACTCGATCAAGAACCGCAAATTCGAAGGCACGATCTCTGTTTCCCGTGACGACATCGAGGACGACAAGCTCGGCCTCTACGGCACGCGCTTCGAAATGCTCGGCAATTCGGCAGCCACACATCCTGACGAGATCACTTTCGAGCTGATCAATGCCGGCTTCACGACGCTCTGCTACGACGGCCAGAATTTCTTCGACACCGATCACCCGGTCGGCAAGCCCGGCGCCGAGGCCTCGGTTTCGAACATGCAGACTGGTGCGGGTGCGACGTGGATCCTCGTCGACCTTTCCCGCCCACTGAAGCCCTTCATCTTCCAGAAGCGCCGCGACTACAGTTTCGTCGCCAAGGAAGACGGCAAGACCTCGGACCATGTCTTCATGAAGGACGAATACCTCTACGGCACGGATGCGCGTGTCGCGGCTGGTTTCGGCTTCTGGCAGATGGCCTTCGGCTCCAAGGCTGCGCTGACTGCGGAAAACCTGAAGGCGGCTTATGAGGCCATGACCAGCTTCAAGGATGATGAAGGCCGGCCCCTCGGCATCAAACCGACGCATATCATCGTTGGCTCGACCAACGTCTTCGAAGCGCGCGAACTGCTCATTGCCGAACAGATCGCTGGAACGACGAACACGTTGCGCAACCTCGTGCAAATTATCGAAGCGCCGCTTCTCCAGTAATCCGCTGCGACCCTTTGACAACGCCGGCGGCACTCCTCCTCCCAGCCGCCGGCGGTTCTTCGACAAGCAGCATTACCCCTGCTTTTCCGAGAACCGCCAAGGAGACGAACATGGCTAAGGCACCTACGAGTTCCACCGAAAAGACCAGACGCGTCCCGAAGATCGTCGTCAGCGCTCCTGGCGGACCGCGCCGCCGCGCCGGCTACGGCTTTGGCCCGGCTGAGACGAGTTTCACCGAAGAGCAGCTCGGTGAAGCCGGCGAGACGCTGATCGAGGCCTGGCGTGCCGATCCATTGCTGAAGGTCGACGTGCGTATCGACGAAGAGTCCGAGCAGGAAACCGGCAACAACGACAGCCAATAACCCCCAGCGCAAAGCAACCGGCGGGGCGGCGATCTGGCCGCCCCGCACTGCACCTGGAGAGATCATGCCCGCCTTTGCCACGATCGCCGATATCGAAGCCCGTTTTCCCAGCGAGCTGCTGCTTGTTGCCGCCAACGAAGAGACGGGCCTTCGCGATGACGTGCGCATCGGCCACGGGCTGGACGATGCCTCGACCGAGATCCGCGCCATCCTCGCCGCTCGTTATTCTGCGGCCGATCTCGCCGCACTCGATGAGACCTCGCTGGCCGTCCTGAAGGTCTACTGCATCGACATCGCCTTCTACCGGATCGCGCTCTCCTTCAGCCGCTCGACCGACAACATCAAGGAACGCTACGACCAGGCGATCAAGCGGCTTGAAGCGATCGCTTCCGGCAAGGGCGCGCTCACCACCACCAATAGCGGCGCCGGTCCGGTCGAGGACGGTGGCGACGTCGGACAGAACGAAGTGATCCTCGAAGCGCCGGAGCGCGTCTTCACCAGGGCGAGGCTTGGGCGGATATGAACGGGATTTCGATCACCGTCGACGCAACCGATCTCGACGGCATCTTGAAGAAGCTTCGGCCGCTCTTCGATTTCGACGGCAACGAGCTGATGAGCGCAATCGGCGCACTCGGTGAGAGCCAGACGCGCCGGCGCCTGACCGACGAAAAGACAGCACCAGATGGCACGCCATGGGCTCCGAACATCGAAGGTACCTCGATCCTCACGAAAACCGGCGAGCACCTGCTTGGCTCGATCGCCTGGACGGCGTCGGCCGACGAAGCTGAATGGGGTGCAGCCTGGGAATACGCTCATGTCCACCAGGACGGCATGACCATCGTCCCGAAGAACGGCGAGCTGCTCGTGTTCACGATCGCCGGCCAGACGGTGAAGGCCAAGAAGGTCGAGATCCCGGCCCGCCCGTTCATCGGCATGTCCTCCAGCAACGCTGAAGAGATGATGGACGTCATCACCGACGCATTCGGGTTCCTGCAATGATCCAGCCGACACCGCTCGCCCAGCTCTTGGCATCGAATCCCGTGGCGGAAACCCATGAGGCTATCGTCGAAACGCTGAAAACCCTTCTGCCGGGCGTCAATGTCATTCGCCATCCCGGCAAGGTTGATATCGCCGAGCTGGTCCAGAAGACGATTGTCAATGCGCCCGGCATCGGCGTCGGCTGGAGCCGCGTCCGCCCGGCCATGCTGGCTGACGGTTCCTATTCCGTCGCCGTCGACTGGACGGTCTATATCGTCGCCGAGGCCAAACCGATCGCGAACCGGCGCGTCGAGAAGGAAGCCGTCGCCATGGCGATCGGCGGCCAGGTCCTGAAGATCCTCGCCGACTTCCGCACCTCGACCTGGGGGCGCACCGGCGTGGTGCCAATCACCTCGGAAAGCCCGGTACCGGAGCTGAAGCCGCTCTTTACCGTCAAGAACGAAAGCCAGGGCACCGTCTATTACACGGTGAGCTGGACACAGCTGATCGTCGATATCGGTGCCAGCATCTTCCCGCAGCCGGCCGGTACCGTCGATTTCGAAAGCGGCGCGATCAACTGGCCGGCCCAGCAGGACATCGCCGATATGGCGCCATGGATCCCTGGCATGGAGGTCGACGATGCGTGATGCCGTCGCTACCGAATTCCGCCGCCTGCGCATCCAGCTCGACCGAGCCGAGCGCCGCATCGCAACCGGCCGTCTTTCTGGCAAGGTCGCCCAGGTCGATCCGCAGAAGCGCCTTCTGCGTCTGAAGATCGGCACGAGCAGTTCCGGCGAGGACATCCTGTCTCCATGGGTACGGTGGCAGGAAGCTGCTGCCGGCGGCCTTCGCATTCATTCCGAGCCCGCGATCGGTGAGCAAATGGACCTCGTCAGCCGATCGGGAACAGTCGGCGACCTCTCGATCGCGGTGCCTGCCACCTACGATAAAGACAACCAGGCACCGTCGGCCTCCTCCGACACGGCCGTCTTCGAGCGCGGCGCCGGTCGCCTGGAGATCGGCGCCGATGGCATTCTCCTGAAGGGACCGGTCAAGGTCGAAGGGCCGGTCGAGATCGAGGGCGATCGCCTTCGCCACAACAGCCGCAATGTCGGCAGCACCCACGTTCACGGCGGCGTCGAAAGAGGCGGCGCCAACACAGACGTCCCATCCAACTGAGGAAGAGCCATGGCCAAAACGCCCAAGACATCTACCGCAATGGTCGACCCCGTCACCACCACCGACCGCGTCACCTATGACATCACCGAAACGGCGCCACCGTTCATCGCGGGTCAGCGCGTCGGCGATCGCAAAGAGATCGAATTGACCGAGGACCAGGCACGCAACGAGCTACTCTCCGGTCATATCCGCCCAAAGAGCACTGCGAAGAACGCTTGAAACGGATTTGAGGGGTATTATGGCCGGGGCAGTCCGCTACAGGAATGGTTTTAATGCGCAGACAGGCGAGCGGTTGCACGGCGCGGCGCACCTGGCGCAGTCGCTCTGGAGCACCCGGATCAACGAGCGCGTCATGCTGCTCGCCTTCGGGTCCGACCTTCGCAGCCTGCTTTCGGAAGACCTGACGCCGTCGATCGCGCTCTTGATCTACAACGAGCTGGTCGTTTCGGCCGCCAAATGGGAGCCGGAATATGTGCTGACCCAGCTGCAGCTCGTCTCGATGACGGAGGGTGGCGCGCTCGGGCTCCGACATGCCGGCCTCTATTTCCCCGAAGGCCGCTTCGGCAACTTTGATATCGCCGCCGCTTTGACCCTGCCGGCTATCCCGCTTGCCTGGAAGGGAGCTGCCGCGTGACGATCGATCTTATGACGCTACCGCCGCCGGCGATCATCGAGGAGCTGGATTATTCGGCTATCGCGGCGACGTACAAGGTCCGCTTTGTTCAGACTTGGGAGGCGGTCAGAGTTGCCCACTCGGAGCTGAACCTTCCGGCCTACGACGTCGAGATGCTGGAAACCGATCTCGCGGTCATCATCAGCGAGGCCGAGAGCTACCGCGATACGGTGATGCGCGCTCGCATCAATGATGCGATCAAGGCGAACCTTCTCGCCTTCGCGCGCGGTGCCGATCTCGACCATCTCGCCGCCTTCTATGACGTGATCCGTCTTCCCGGCGAACAGGACGATCGTCTCGCCGCTCGTGTCATCCTCGCCATCCAGGGCCGGTCCACAGGCGGAACGGAGCCGCGCTATAAGTTCGTCGCGATGTCGGTTTCGATCGAAGTGAAGGACGCGATTGTCTATACGATCGGCCGCAGCCCGATCATATACATAGCGATTTTCTCGACCGCTCCCGATGGCGTCGCAACGCCGGCGCTTCTTGCGGCCGTCGATGCCGCCGTCCAGGCAAAGACGGTGCGCATGGTCAACGACACGATAGTCGTCGCTTCTGCGGTGCGGACAGTGGTCAATCTTTCCGCGAATGTCTGGCTTCTTCCGGACGCCGATATCGAGACGCTTGCGCGCGCCGAAGCCAACCTGCGATCAGCATGGGCGATGGCTCAGACGCTCGGCCGCGACCTCGTGCAGGCGTGGTGGGTGTCGAAGCTGATGATCGAGGGCATTCACAAGATTGAGCCGCTCTCGACCGGTGACACTGTCGTGCAGCCGTCGCATGCAGTCTCTATCGGCACGGTGACGCTTATCTTGGCCGGGCGGGACTACTGATGAACGCGAGCCTGCTACCCAACAGCTCTAGCCTATTCGAAAAAGCGATGGAAAGCGCGCTTGCGCCGCGCTGGGATGCTTTCGGCGACGCGGTGGCCACGATCCGAACGGCGAAGCTAGTTTCGCCGCCCCCATCCTTCCTGCCATATCTCGTTCACGAATACGGCCTCGGCGAACTGACGCCTTACGTCCCGAACCTCTACACACTGATCGTCGGCCGCGAAGGTATCAATTGGCAGCGCGTGCGCGGGACGCCGGCAGCGGTCGAAAAGGGCCTTGGCTGGCTCGGCTATGCCGCAGAGATGGAAGACGCCTGGGCAGGCCGCACTTACTGGAATTCGACACAGCTCCATTTCTCCACGCTGCCGGTCGCTGATCATCCCGACCTGGAGCGCATCGAAGGTGTCGTCATGTTGTCGCTGCCAAAGCGCTCGCAGCTGCGGCGCGGCGTCTATCAGTATGACGTCCGCGCGCTCGTGTCAGATCGGTCGCGAGCGGACGGTAGCTTGTTTGATTGGTCGAGCGGTATCGACGTCACCCAGCAAGGCACGCTCTGGTCTTTTGGCCGTACGACCGAGGTCGAGCACGTCCTGACCGAGGCCGAGGGAATGGCAATCGGCAACTGGATCGCAATACCTGAGGTCGAAGGTCTCCAGTGGTCGACGATGCAATACCCGTGGGTGACCGCGACCTTTTCCTGGGCCGCCAATGCCGCAACTCAGCGCCGTGCCTTGATGGCGGCCTGGTTCGAAGGGCGGGCGCTCTACGCCACGTTACGCAGAAGCGACGGCGAGATCATCGGCCATCGCCGCTGCCGTGCGGTATGGCCGAGCATGCAGCAGTTTAACGGCTGCTACAGCTTCGCCGGAGTGTCCTATCAGCCGATGACGGGTGCCACGCGCGTCTACATCGAGGCGATGACGGATTTCGGCGATGCCGCGGATGTCACGGCCGAGAGCATCGAGCTGACGATCGGCGCAGCGCGTGGCGCCGGCGTTCCTGCAGGCCGCCTTTGGCTCCAGCCGGGCGAATTGACCGGCGGTCATGCGATCGCATCCATCCCTGTTTCCCTGCCGCTGCGCGCGACGGTTCGCGAGCAGCTTAAATTCCTCATGAGGTTTTGATGGCCTACGAACACGAAAGCGGCCTGCCTTTCGCTTATGACCGCGCGACCGGCAAGCCGGAGCAGCAGAGCGTTGTCTTCTATGGCGAGCGTCCCTACGTCCAGGGCGCCGAGTTCAACGATCTGCAGCGGATCATTCGCGGGCGTCACGACCGTCTCGGCCGGCTGGTCGCCAATGACGGCAACCGCATCGAGCGCGCCGAGGCGATCGTCGACGCCGAGGCCGGGACCGTCAGTCTGACGGATGGCAGGATCTATGTCGCCGGCGATGTCTTCCCGGTCTCCGCCGCTGTGCTCGCCGAAATCCCTATGATCGGGCGGACCGAAATCGGCGTGCGGCTGACGAAGACCTGGCTGACGCACGAAGATGATCCTTCGCTCCTCGGCCTCGTTCCCGGTTCTGACGCCGAGGGCGAGCCGGGCGCAGCCCGCGAGATCGCAGCCATCGCCTGGGCCCACATCGATGACGCCGGCGCTGGCACGTTCTATTCGGTCTACACGCTCCAGGACGGCACGATCCTCGATCAGACAGGCCCGTCGATCCTTGAACCGGCAATGCAGGCGCTCGCGGCCTACGACCGGCCGAACGGCAACTATATCGTCTCTGGTTGCCGCGTGACGGCGCTTGGCGCAAATGCCGGCGCCCAGGCGTTCTCGATCGAGCAGGGCGAGGCGAACATCAACGGTTTCAAGCGCACCCGCCTGGCAGCTCTGCGGCACAACGAGCCGGAAGCCTGGGAGGAATTGGCTATCCCCGGCGAGACGCACATCTATCCGGGCGGCGCGAGCTTCACGTTCGACGTCTCCTTCGCGCCGATCGGCGTCATCAACTCGATCCTCCTGACGAAGGAAAAGATCGTCACGCTTACCCGCGGCGCGATCGCCCATGGCGCGGATGCGCTCCCGGACGATAGCGTCGTGTCCGTCTCGCTGGTGAAACAGGGGGTGACGACTTACACGTCTCCGGCGAGCTACAACCTCGTTGGCAACAACATCGATTGGGCACCGGCTGGCGCTGAACCTGCGGCGGGATCGACCTATGACGTCACATACCGCTACCGCGCGCTTGTCGTGCCGACCGCGTCGACTGCCACGAGCATTGCGGTTTCCGGAGGCGTCGCAGGCGGCGAAATCATCGTCGCCTATACGCAGAAGCTGCCGCGCATCGATCGCCTCTGCCTGCAGCAGGACGGCTCGCCGCTCTACATCAAGGGCCTTCCGGCCCGCTATAATCCATTGCCGCCAGGCGCACCGCAGGATGCTCTGAAGCTCTGCCAGATCTACTACGACTGGATCAATCTGCCGGTGATTTCCGCCGATGGCGTAAACGATGGCGTCCGTTTCGTCTCCGCCGCCGAGCAGGCCCGCTATAACCGCCAGCTCCTCGACCTGGTTCGCCTCGTCCAACTGGAGCGGCTGAAGAGCGGGATCGACAGCCGAGAGCCGGTTGCCAAGAAGGGTATGTTTGTCGATCCGTTTATCGACGATACCTACCGCGACGCCGGCACGGTACAGACCGGCGCGATTAGCGACGGCATGCTGCAGCTCGCGATCACGCCGACCTTCTACCAGGCTGATCTCGACGGTCCGGTGACCCTTGACCTGGTCGAGGAGGTGATCGTCGCGCAGGAGCTGAAAACCTTCTGCGAGAAGATCAATCCCTACGGCAACTTCACGCCGCTACCAGCCGCCCTGAAGCTGACGCCTGCCGCCGACTTCTGGACCGAAAGCCGGGAGGATTGGCTCTCAGCTCAAACGCAGGAATTCAACCGCGGCGTCCGCACCGATGGCGGTCCGCTGCAGACGTCCACGTCCGTGACGCAGCTTGTCGATGAGCGCGTCGAGCAGATTGAGTTCCTTCGGCCGATCGTCATCGCCTTTGAGGTCTCCGGCTTCGGCGCCGGCGAAATACTTAACACGTTGACCTTCGACGGCATCAACGTGAAACCGGCCGGCGTCCAGACGGCGGATGCAAACGGCAAGTTCAGCGGCACCTTCAATATTCCGGCGAACGTCACGGCCGGAAGCAAAGTTGTCGAGGCGATCGGCCAGGGCGGGACGGGTGCGATCGCGCTTTTCACCGGACAGGGCACGATTGAGATCGATGTGATGCGCCGCGTCACGACGATAAGCCGCTGGACGCGCCCGCAACTCACACGAAGCATCCGCCGCGACAATGGCAGCGGCAGCGACAACCGCAGCACCGATCCCCAGGCGCAGTTGTTTGCGGTGCCCGAACTTCGGCAGATTGTCGGCGTCGACTTCCATCTCTGCAAAATCGGTAACACAACCAATCACCTGCTAGTCGACCAAGTCTCGATCGACACCGGCTATCCTACCAACGATATTGCGGCAGAGGCCGTCGTTTCGATGGTAGGCGCTGCGATCGGCTGGAAGTCGGTGCGTTACAATCTGCCGCTCACGACCTCGGCCGACACCAAACACGCCTTCGTCATCAAGACCGACGATGCCAATCACTCGATTTCGATCGCCAAGCTCGGCGGCTTCGACGTTGACCAGCAGAAACGGGTGACGGCGCATCCTTATGTGACCGGCCCGCGTTTCTCCTCGGTGAATGCCGAGACCTGGTCAGCGCACCAGGACGAGGCCTTGGCCTTCCGGATCGTCGCGGCGAAGTATCCGGTCACGACGAAGACTGTTGCCCTCGGCAGCTTTAACCTGGTGAACTGCTCCGACCTTCAGGTGCGCGCGGCCGTCGAGCTTCCGACGGCGGGCTGCAGTATCGTCTTCGAAATCGAACGACCGAACGGAACGATCTACAAATTGCTGCCGTTCCAGGTGTTGCAGCTCACGGAATTCATCACCGAAACGGTCGAGCTTCGCGCCGTGCTGACTGGCACGCAAAAGCTCTCGCCGATCCTCTACGCACCGGTCGAACTGGTGGCGGGAAGTATCGCCACAACGCTCAGCTATGTGACGCGAGCATTCACGCTTGGCGAGGCGGTGCGCGTCACTTCTTACTTGAAGACGTTCCTGCCGGGCGGGGCGACGATCAGCATGGCCTTCGCAAAGGACGGCGGCGCATTCGCCAATCTGCCCCTGGTCGACACGGATGCACTGGCATTCCCGCTTTGGACTGAAAAGAGATATGAGGCCACCGGGCAGACTGGCACGCTAGTGCGGCTCAAGATTTCGGCGACCGGCGGTCCCGCTGCTCGTCTTATCATCGGCGACTTCGGCGCTGGCATTTTCTGAGGGTGATTGATGGCTAACACACCGAACTTCGCAATTCCGCTGCCTGATCCCGCCGCCGATGTCGACGAGGAATTCTACCGGCTGCAGCAGGCCTGGGCGATTGTCGACGCCGCTCTGTGGAACCTGAGCGTGGCACTCTCCGGGAAGGCTCCCTCGCTCCACGAGCATCCGATGGAGCAAATCACCGGTCTGCTGTCAGCACTTGCCGGCAAGATGGACGCCTCGACGACGTTCGATCTCGATGATCTCACGGACGTTTCCGGCACGGCGGCGGCCGCAATTGGCTACGTTCTCGTCAAAGCAGCCGGCGGATGGCAGCCGAGCTCACCAAGTGCAGCACTCGGCGCACATCAGCACGCCACGGGCGATATCGTCGGTCTGACCGCTGCCATCAATTCGGCCGTTGCTGCCGTGATAGCCTCCGCGCCCACCACCCTGGACACTCTGAATGAGCTTGCCGCTGCACTGGGCGACGATCCGAACTTTTCCGCGACGATCACCGCGCTTATCGGAACGAAGGCGGCACGCGCGATCACTGTTTCCGCCGGCACCGGCTTGACCGGCGGCGGCGATCTATCAGCCAACCGCACGCTTTCGCATGCTGATACATCTTCGGCGGGCTCGGCCAACAATACGGGCGTCAATTTCATTCAAGGCATCACACTTGACGGATTTGGACATGTGACGGCGCTTGATTCGACAAGCCTTCTTACTGCATTGGCAGCAGGAACTGGTGCTGGCGGTGTGGGATCATATGCGATGCTCTATCGCACAACAGGAGGAGAGGCGCTCCCCGGAACGACCGCATCCGGTTCGAACCTCGAATATTCTAACGCAAACGGCAACACCAGCGGCACGAGTCCCGGCGGTACATGGCGTTGCATGGGTTACCACAATACATCGCCAGAAGGCCGCAAGGTGACCCTTTGGCTGAGGATAAGCTAATGGAATATCGCAACCCCGTTTTTAGCCGCGCCGACGAAGGCGCCATTGATATGGAAATTGAGCATCCGGTCCATGGCTGGATACCATTCACTGCTTTACCTAATGACGTTGAAGAACATGGTAGGGAATTGTTCGCCGCCGCCGTCGCCACTGGCAACGTCGCCCCTTACGCTCCACCAGTACTGCCTCCGCCGACCAGCGAAGGCGTTGACGCCGAACGCGACCGCCGGATCACGGCAGGCTTCATATTCAACGGTTTCGCGTTTCAGTCACGTCCGGAAGATCGTGAAAATATCATGGGTGCTTCAACCGCAGCGCTCGCCGCAATGGTCAATGGCGCTCAACCGGGCGACTATCGTTGGCACGGCGAAGACAGCGATTTTCGATGGATCGACGCTAATAATGTGATGCATCCGATGGACGCGCAGACGGTGTTTGCGTTCGGTAAAGCGGCGATGTCGCATAAGCAAGCGCATATCTTCGCTGCACGGGCGCTAAAGGATATGTCACCGATTCCTGCTGACTATGCCGACGATCAGCATTGGCTTTCGCAAGTGGCATAGACAACTGAACAAAACTCAGCCATTTATTGGCCATTCAAAGATGCTTTGAAGAAGGGCTGACAGCTGTCAGCCCTTTTGCCTGAAGGGGCGCATGTAGGGTCGCGAAGAACTTATCGCTTGATCCCTTCTCTTCAGGAGACACCATGTAATGGCTGGCACCACCGATTTCGTCGGCGTCCGCGTCTTCTCCGATCTCCGTTCGACCGTCGCCAAGATCGACACGCGCGACAGCACCGTGCTTGGCATGGTGCTTCCCGCGCCGCTCGCCGACAACACGGCGTTCCCTGTCGGAGAACTCGTTCGCCTTTCCACCGATGACCCGGTCCAGGTTGCCAAGCTCGGCGCCGGCATCGCGCTCGACACCGTCAATCAGATCGCCTCCGAAGGCATCGTCACCGACATTGCCTTTACCCGCGTGGCCCATTCCGCCGAGGCCGATCCCGCCGCCAAGCTTGAGGCGGAGATCAATAACATCGTCGGCTCGGCCGGCGCCAAGACCGGCATTTGGACGATGCTGGAGGCCAAGGCGCATCTCGGCCTGGAGCCGGGCGCCATCATCGCCCCCGGCTACACCTCGCAGCGCATCGGCGGCGCGGCCAATGCCGTCGCAACCGCCATGTCCACGGTCGCCGGCAAGATCATCGACTGCATGGCGATCGTCGACACGCCGGTCACCGACCGCGAGGCGGCCGCTGCCTATGCCGAGGACTTTGCCACGGCGTTGAACGTGATTGCCTGCTATCCGCAGGTGATCGTCAATCTCGGTGCCGGCAACGTCACGCGCTCGATGTCGCCGCATGTCGCCGCCGCCATGATCCGCCGCGACAAGGAAACCGGCGGTCCCCACAAGGCCTTCTGGAACCGGCCGCTGCAGGGCATTCTTGGCCCGTCCATACCGGTTGGCTACATCGACGGCGAGATCACCTCGGACGCAAACTTTCTCAATCAGGTCGGCATCGGCACGATCATCGAGGGCAAGCTGCTCTGGGCGCCGTTCACCACTGCGAGCGATCCGACCGTGCAGAAATGGCGCTCGATCAAGCGTATCCGCACCCGCCGTGCGGTCGAAAAGGCCGTGCTCCGGCCGTTGCGCCAGTATCTCTCCGAGGACATCACTCCGCACATGGTGTCGCTGATTTACCGTTCGCTCGATCAGTTCCTCGGCGACCTTCAGACGCTCGGCGCCATCATAGATTATGAGCTGCTCTGGTCCGCCTCCATGAACCCGGCAACAATCCTGGAAGCCGGTGCGCTGCGCGTGAAGATGCGCTTCGCCGAGACGCCCGATCTGGTCGACCTGCAGATCTACAGCGAGCCGCAGCCGGAAGCCTTCGATGTGCTCCAGGCGGCGATCGCCGCCTCGCTCTCGCAGCTCGGCCTCAACAACGTCCGCGTAACGGCTTAAGGAGACACCGATGGACCGCATCATTCACGGCTCCAACTGGTACTGCAACGAGATCAATCAGCGTCTGCGCATCGATGAGACGACGCTGCCGGAGCTTTCCCGCGAGATGACGAGCTACGTCATGGGCGGCGGTTACTTCGCGCTGGATCTGCCTGCCGAAATTCAGGCGCTAACTGCCGAAATGACGGTCAATGGCGCGCACGAGGATCTCCGCAGCCGCTTCGGCCGCGAGCCGGGCGACTGGACAACGGTCGCCTATTACGAGAGCCTCCTCGACGTCTTTCCGGCCGGTTCCGACGGCAGCGTCCAGACGAGCGGCTCGCCGAAACTCAACGGACGCGTCGTTTTCCTGAAGGGACTGCTGAACAGCTACACGCCGGGCGGCGTCAAAGGCCTGAAGGCCACCGGCGCAACGCGTCTGCGTTGGTCATCGATCGTGCTCTACCACGATCTCTTTAACGGCAAGACGGTCCACAAGTTCGATCTGCAGAACAACGTGCTGATCATCGACGGTGTGAACTACACCGCCGACCATAACCGGCTGATCAGCGCCTAAGGGAATACCAGGGAGCGCACCGCTATAGGCGCGCTCGGCGAAGGCCGGCCGGCCGGAAAGGGCGGCCGGCCACTTCCATGACTGAGGAACAAACATGCTGACTTCCGGTGCAATCAAGGTTCCCGTGACCACGCCGAACTCGAAAGACGATCCGGCAGACGTCAAGACTGAGCACATTACCCTGCCCCCGTCGGAGATGTGGGCCGCGCTCGACAACCGCAGCGCCCCGATGCAGCCGGAGCCGAAGCCCGCCGATGCCGGTCCCGACAAAGCGCAAATCATCCACGCTTTCATAAACCCCTCTGCTCGATCGAGAACGATCCCGCTGGTTTACCCCTTCACGCTTAATGGCGAAGACGTCCGCGAAGTCACCGTTCGCCGTCTGACGCTTGGCGAAGTGCAGGACCTGCTGGCGCGGACCTCGGGAGCGGCGCTGACGGCCATGGACATCTATGCCGAGATGACCGGGCTCACGGCCGAAATCCTTCGCGGCCTGGACGATGAGGACGGCACGGCGGTGACGGACGCGGCCTATGATTTTTTTCCCCCACGGCTGCGTCCGGACAGCGCATCGTCGGAGAACTGAGACACTGGCGCAGCTACGCTGCACGCGTGGCCGCCTATCTGCACCTTCAGCCGGAACGAAGCATGTTTTGGGACGAACTGATGCTCTGGTTTGATGAAGCGCGGCAGATCCATGCCGAGAGCTTCGGGCTGTTGAACATAATGCTCGGAGGCGCCAAGAATGGCTGATTTCGACGTCTCGATCCGCGCCAGGCTTAAGAACGATGTCAAGCGCGAGGGCAAGGAACTTGAGCGCGACCTGAAGGGCATCAACCAGGCGATCAAACAGCTCGATCGTTCCGGCACTTCGAATAACCTTGGCGCCAGCGTCGAGAAGGCCGGTCGCGCTGCAAACCGTTCGACGCAGGCGGTTCGCACCCTCGATCGCGAGGCCCGCAAGCTCAACGGCATCAATACCAACGCGGCGGAGCGGGAGATCGATGCGCTTGGCAAAGCCAGCCAGCGCGCAAAACGGGATGTCGAGAGCCTGCATCGAAGCTCTCGCAATCTGAACCAGATCAGCGCTTCGAAGCTCGATGGCATCCAGCGCTCCACCGGGATCTTGAATGGGACGATGGGCCGGCTCGCCGGAAGCGCTGGCAGCGCCTTCGGCGCATTGCTCGCCTTCGCGTCCGTCGACAACATCGTCCGGGGCATGGAGCGGCTGGGCGAGCAGGCCCGCAAGCTCGATCGCGAAGTGGCGTCGGTGGCTGTAACGGCCGAAATGCGCACGCCGGAGGCGATCGCGCGCATTGGCAAGTCGAATGAGGGATTGTCGATCCGCTACGGCATCGACCAGTCCCAGGTGAATGACGCGCGCAAGGCTTACGCGGCCGCCGGCTTTGGCGTCGACCAGCAGGAAGCGATCCTCGATCCGAGCCTGAAGGCGGCAAAAGCTGGAGACAGCACTGGCGAGACGATCGCGGCGGCCATCATCGCAGCTCAACAGGCGCTTGGCGTAAAGAACGCCGAGGTGCCTGCGGCGCTCGACATGATGGCGAAGGGTTCAAAGCTCGGAAGCTTCGAAGTCGATGCCATGGCCAAGAACTTTCCGGCGCTGGCCACCATGTACGGCGGGACCGGTCGTCAAGGCCTGCAGGGTTGGGCCGAGTTAATCGCCGCCGCCCAGGTCGTGAGAATGGGCGCGGGCGACCAGACCACAGCCGCCACCAACCTCCAGAACGTCATCAGCAAACTTTCATCGCCCGATACGGTGAAGAACTTCGATGAAAAGGGCGTGAGCCTCGAAAAGCTCAAGGCTAGGTCCATCAAGAATGGAACGCCCTATTTGATGGACTTGGTCGATGAAGTCATGCGCCTCTCTGGCGGCGATGAGTTCGTCATCGGCGAGTTGTTCGGCGACATGCAGGCCAAGGCGGCGCTCGCGCCGCTGATCAACAATCGCGAGAAATATAACGAGTTCCTGAAGCAGATCATCGGGCAGAGCCAGGGCACCGTCGACACGGACTACGATTTCCTCCGGAACAGGCCGCAGGAGAAGGCTGACCGGCGCGGCGCTGCTTTGACGGCCACCGGCGACAAGATCGGATCGGCGTACAACAGCGTCACCGATCCGCTGCGCGATGCAGCCGTCCGGGCCGTCAATCCCGACTATGCAGTGCAGGAAGACGACTACAGGAGATCCCAGCTTCGAAAGCTTGGACCTCTTGAACTGAGCAGACAGATCGGCGCGGCGAAAGGTCAGCTTTCCGCCCTGCCCTCGGAAATGTTCGACGCCGTCGTGCCGTCACTGGCGCTGACGCGCGGCGCGACCAAGCGTCGGCTGAAAGAGTTGCAGGACGCAATGTCTGCGCTCGACGGCGGCTCCTCGCTGGAGGCGCGAGACGAGAGAGCGGCCGCCGGTCCCAGCTCCTTGCAGCGGTTCCTGTTCGGCCGCGCGGCCGAGCCGGGCTTTAACGTGAAAGACCATCTCGGCATCGATCTAAAGCCCCAAGCCGAAAGCTCGATGCAAGGCTATAACGAAGCCTTGAGCGCCGAGGGCGACAAGGCGATCGCGATCGCCCGCGACAAGGCGGCCGCGATCCGTGACAGCTTCAATTTCACGGCGACGCCGACGATCGCACCGACCTTCCTGCCACCTGCCGGCGCACCGGCCGCGACATCGGCGCCAAAGGACAAGCAGTCTTCATTGGTGCCCACTTCCGGCGGCACCGTGAAGGTGGCGCAATACTTCCCCGGCGGCAATGCCAGGCTCGCGAGCCTCAGGGCGCAGCGCGAGCAGAACCGGTCCGTGCGCATGGCGGCCGCTCGCTCGCTCTCCGACACAGGGTCGAAAACCGCATGAGTGTTTTCAATCCGACCGGTGCCTTGATTTCGATCGGCGGCGCCATTCTTTACACGGTGGGCGGCCTCAATCCGCAGCGGCTCGCCTTTTCCAGCGAAGCACGGTTTCCGGCGCATCCGATCCCGGCCGGCATCGCCTATCAGGCGACCGGCCTCGGCGAGCAGAGCCTCTCGATCGAGGCGCGGACCTTTCCGCATGTGATGGGCGGCCTGGATGCGTACGCGGTGCTCGAAGCGCATCACAAGAGCCAAAGCACCGTGCCGGTCATTCGGCTGAAGGGAAACTTCATGGGGCTGGTTTCCGGCCTCTATGTCATCCAGTCGCTGGAGACGGACGAGGAGAAGCTTCACCCGTTCGACGGCGTCGGCCGCATCGTCGACGTCAATATCGGCCTTCTGAAAATGCCCGATAGCTTCGGCAGCTCCGGCGGCATCATTTCCGGCTTTGGAGCGCTGCTATGACGACGTACACCGTGGCCTATGGCGGCGAGCGGCTGGACCGGATCGCTGCGAAGACGTTGCAGACCGAGCAGCTAGGGGCCGTCGAAGCGCTGCTCGACGCCAATCGCGAATTGGGCGACTTTGCCGCCGGCATCATCCCGGCCGGAACGGTCATCGTCATTCCGGAAAGCTTCAGCGGCAAGGCCGGCGTGAAGCGCGTTCTGGCGTGGGAGTGACGATGCCTAAGAAACCAATCGTCCAGGTGATCGGTCAAAGCGGCATGGACCTCGTTGCGGGCTGGGGAGCCGCCCTCGTCGCCGTCCAGTTCACGGACAACGACGGCGCGGAGGCCGACGAGCTAAACATCACTTTCTCGTTGTCGCCGCCGTTTCCGGATAGCCCGGCCGAGGGCACGCGCTACCGGCTTCTCTATGGTTGGGATCGTGGCGCGTTGCGCGACGGCGGCCTCTTCACCTACCAGTCCGACAGCCTGGGCGGCGATCCCGAGAGCGGTTACACAATGACGATCACGGCGCGGGCCAGCGATTTCATCGACGCGGACAAGAAGGCAGATAGCGAGCACTTCGAAGACACGACGGCCGGTGAAATCTTCAAGACGATCGCCGCCCGATCCGGAAAGACGGCCGCTGTCCACCCCGATATCGCGAAGATCAAAATCCCATATCGGCTACGCTACAATCAGTCGGCGACCGGCTTTGCGAACGAGCTGGCGGAAGAGCTGGGCGGAACGCTGAAATTCGCCGGCGGGAAGATGCTGGTGCCGACGCGGAACTCCGGCCAGACGGCGAACGGCGCCGCGATGCCGACGATCGTCGTTTCCTATGCGTCCTCGCACAGCTTCGAGCTTTCGACGGAGGGCCGCAGCAAGTATGCCGAGGTCGGCAGCGGCTATTTCGATCCTTTGGAGGGCGTTCAAAAGCTCTTCGAAGCCGCCTCGATCGGCAGCGCCTCGCGCTTCCTTTCGCTCCATCCGGCGCGGAGCAAGGAGGAGGCAGAATATGCCGGCAAGGCACAGGCGGCCGAGCAGGCGCGCGACAGCGTCACTGGCAGCGTCGAGTGCGAGGGTGACGTCGATGCTATGGCGGGCGCGCCAGTAAACCTGATGGGCTTCGGAACGAGCCGCGATGCGGCCGATCTAGTGGCGGCCTCCATCCAGCACAGCTTCACCTTCGATGAAGGCGGCGGCTGGATCATGTCGATCGAGCTGGCGAACAGACAGATGAGCAAGGATTAGGTTGCCCAGCCGGGCGGCCGGAGCGCGGAAACGCTCCAACGACGGGCCTTAGTTTGGCGACCAGACCCGTCCGACAGCAAGTTTACAAAACCGTCACACCCGTACCCTGCAGGGCCGGGAATGCGTGACTGAGTCGTGAGATATTTGAAATGGTGAATATCGAAGAGTGGCGGGATGTCCCCAACACGCAACCGCCGGCCGCCTGGATCGGCGGCAAACGCTGTCTTGCCCCGCGCCTGGTCAAGATGATCGCTGCGGTGCCCCATGTCGTTTACGCCGAGCCGTTCGTGGGCATGGGCGGCGTGTTTTTTAGACGAACCAAAGTGCCGCGCGGCGAGGTGATCAATGATCGCAATGGCGAAGTGGTCAATCTCTTCCGGATCCTGCAGCGACACTATCCGCAGTTCATGGATACGCTGAAATTCCAAATCACCAGCCGCCGAGAATTCGAGCGCCTCAAAAGCTGCGATCCCGCCACTCTGACCGACCTCGAACGCGCTGCTCGCTTCATCTATCTGCAAAAGCTTGCATTTGGAGGAAAAGTTGCGGGGCAGAATTTTGGCGTCGATAGCAGCCGTGCCGCTCGCTTCAATTTGAACCGCCTGGCACCACTCCTGGAAGACGTTCATGAACGCCTCGGAGGTGTCGTGATTGAGAACTTGGATTGGCTCGCGTTCATCGACCGCTACGACCGACCGGACACCCTCTTTTATCTCGATCCGCCATATTTCGGCAGCGAAGGCGACTACGGGAGAACGCTGTTTGGCCGGGAGCAGTTCGAAGTCATGGCGGAGCGCCTCGGTCGCACCAAAGGCAACTTCATCTTGTCCATCAACGACGTTCCGCAGATTCGCGATGTGTTCAGCCGGTTTACTTTCGCAGAAGCGGAATTGACCTATTCGATTTCTGGCGGAGAAGGTACGCCGGCACGAGAGCTGATCATCATGAAAAGGGCGACTTGAGTTGCTGTGGCCGTAGCCGTGCTAAGGGGCTAGTGTTCTTCTGAGTGCCCGCCATGCGCTTCATCGTAACGGTGGAGCGCATTTAGATAACCTGAAACCGCTTCCGCTAACTGACGCGACAAGCCAGTCTGGAGTTGGCCCTTCAACTTGGCTATCTCATCGGTGTCACTGTCGACAACACGGTATTTGGCGTTGCCCTCTGCCTCAATGCGATACTTCATGATTTCATGTCACAGTCATCCAGCTGGTGTTGATGCGGAACTAGAAATCGCCAGAACGGTTTCAAGCGCCCTTGGCGAAACAAGCGGCGCAGGGGTTCCTTGGCCGGGGTTACGTGGAAATAGCCCCGGCCTCAATGCCTTAGCTTCCGTCATCGCCGATATAGCTTCCAAACAGCAGCTTGCCGGATTTCGCCCCGCAAGCCGAGCATTTCAGCCGCTCTTCGATCTCAGTGATGAGCGCATGCCGCATTGCCATGGATAGCTTGTCTCGCTGAAATTCCCGTGTCACTCCGCAGGCCGTGCATTCGACCACGATGTCGATGTGGTAGGGGCAGGTGTTGATATATCCGGGTGTCCAATCCCGTATCGGCTGAAATCGGCGCATGCTTAATCCTCGCAAGGATCGACCGCCGCATGTCGAAATGATTATGGAAAGCTCCCGCCCGAGCGACATATGAAATGGCGCTAGTTCAGCGTAAGGTCAAGCCGTTCCAGGTCCAGGCCGCCAAAATCAAAGGCTCTCCTCAGCGATTGCAACGTGCCGGTTCGATCTCCGACAGCAAGCCGCGCGCATCTCAAGCCGAGGCCGAAGGGGCGGGCGGGTAGCAAATCAAATGGAACGGGTGAATTGCCTGGCGGTGCAGAGACGACTGGGCTCGCCGTTAAGGTCGCAACGCGCAACTCCTTTTGTACGTTAGCGCACTGGAACGTTTTGATGCACTGACCGTTCATCTGTCATCGCGCGATGAGGTAGCCCGTTAATCACATTACTGGGATGGCGTCCGCCCCTCGTTCGCCCGCCGAGTCGCGCGAGCCCAGCGCTGTAGTTGGATCAGCTACGGCGTAGGATGCGACGGGCTCGTCTCAAACTCGTGTATGCTGTTTTACCGGCCCCGAATTAACGGCTAAGACCGGTTAAGCACGGAGGAGCACAAGATGTCCCTTCTAGATTTACTTCCCCTCGATGAAAGCCAGATCGACATGGTCACCACGGTGGTTCACCAGTGGTGCAAAGGTCATCATGTTCCGATAGAGAGCGGCCGTGGCCGTGTGGCGATGACGACCGCCGTTAGTCTCGCAATAGGGGGCGAGCATTCATCTCAAGCGCTCGCCGAGGCCCTCGGCCGCTCGATGCGGATTGAGCAGTTCAAGCGGCCGATAGAATAGTATCCCCGCTGAATTCGCGGTGTGCGCATTGCGTGATTTAATTGTCGGATGGCAAAGCCCCCGCGTTCCAGGCCTCTTCAGGCCGTTGACAACCCATTGCGAACGCGACCGCGAAAGCCTCGCGATCCCGCGCAGCCGAACCTCCCCCTCGATCCCATTCCGGATCGCATTGAGCCGTGTCGCACTTCTCAAGCCGAAGCCGCCGAGGGGCGAGCAGTGGGTTACGAAATCAAATGGGACGGATATCGCCTAGACTGCCGTCGCCAACGCCAGCGAGCTACTTACCGCTTTGCCGTGATGTCGGCCTCGGCACGCGTAAGAAAAGCCTCGGTTACACCAGCAAGATTGTCCTCCAGCCACTTTGCCATGGCGATTTCTTCTTTGAGGATTCCTTCGCAGACCGCCTTCGTTTGCTGATCGCCTGCGAACTCTGCGGCCGCGATAAGAATCCTGTAGCTGGCAATCTCGAGGTGTTCGAATGTGTAGCTCGCCAGTGAGCCTTTGACGATTTCGTCGCTTACAAACAAGCCGCTGAGGCCCTGGCCGAAAGCGGTTATCTTTCCGGCCATGTCCTTGATGGTCGAGGAGCCTCCACCTATGCGGTCCAGGCACATTTCCAGTGATTTTGCCTGCTGCCTGGTTTCTTCGAGATGCTGGCCGATGCGCGCCTTCAGATCCGGATAGTTTTTGATGCGCTCGTATTGTGCCTTCAGCATCGTTTCGGCCTGCTCTTCCATCGCGTGAGCGTCACGGAGCCAAGCGACGAGATTGTCTTGTGCAGTAGACATGAGGTCCTCCATTGTTACGGCGCTAACGGACCGTCTCATGAAATGTTCCGCAGATCCTCGCAGGATCTTCATTGACACGCTACTGAAGCGATTGCCTGCAACTGGAATTGCGCCATGAAAAGCCTCATCATGAGATGGCGGGCGCATGCTGTCTTGTCAGCCTCGAATTAACGGCTGAGGTTGAGAGTTCAGTAGCTTGCGCAGCGTGCAAATCTGCGCGGCGTTTGCTATAGTCCGTTCAGTGGCGTATCATCCGCCATCGGCCTCACGATCAAGGGCGCAGGCTGCTGGGGAGACATTCTGCTCTTGCCCATAAGGGAGGAGCAAGATGCCCGACCGAAACGCAACGCCCAACACCCTCATCGCAGCGATGGATGAACAAACGGCCTGGGCCGTTCTGGATGCATCGGAGCGTATCGAACTCGACATCCGTTACCAGCTGCAGGCTCCCAACACTCCAAACGACTACGTTTATTTTCCGGAATCAGGCGTCACCTCAATGGTGGCCCATGCGCCGGGCGGCTTGAAGATCGAAACAGGCATTATCGGAAAGGAGGGAATGGTCGGAACGAATGTGCTCTCGGGAGTCAATCAATCCCCCCATGAGATATTCGTCCAGATGGCCACCACGGTTCGACGCATGCCCGTAGACCAGATGCAGTCCTTGATCGCGGGCAACCCGGCGCTTCAGAACCTCCTCGTCCGGTATTTGCACACCGTACATGTGCAGGTTGCGTGCACGGCGCTCGCAAACGGTAGGACGACAATTGTTCAGCGGCTGGCTCGCTGGCTGCTGATGTGTCACGATCGGGTCGGCAGTCCGAAACTGTCACTGACCCACGAGTTCCTGTCCCTGATGCTGGGCACCCGCAGGGCCGGTGTAACGACCGCATTGCACATTCTTGAAGGTGAGCACCTGATACGATCCGAGCGTGCCATTTGCACCATCACCGACCGGGCCGGCCTTAAAGCACGAGCCGGTGGAATTTACGGTATACCCGAGGCGGAATACCGTCGGCTAATTGGCGTAAGCGCACAAGATCAGGATGCGACCATCAACGCGACGGCGGCCTCGGGTAATTATCGTCATGGCAACAGCCGAGATGAGGCAGCTTCGAAGCAGCCTTAGGGCGTTTCGAACAATCTCAGAAATTCCGGAACCTAGTGTCAAAATTCCGGAATTTCGCGGCCGGCTACAAAGATCAACATCTCCACCGTACTGGCCGGACAGAAGCTTGGAATCAAGGAAGTCGACGACGGCATTTGGCTCGTCAGCTTCATGCACTATGATCTGGGATATATCGACCTGGAACAGAGGACTTTGCAAACCATCGACAACCCGTTCGGCACGAGGTTGTCACCCATGTGTTAGGTACGTTCTGTTACCTATGTCTTCGGTATGGACACGAATTTGATGGTAGCGGAGGAGGGATTTGAACCCCCGACACAAGGATTATGATTCCTCTGCTCTGACCTACTGAGCTACTCCGCCACTGGTCAACGATGCCGTTCGCGAAGCGGCGGCTCGTGGGATGAGCGGCTTATAAGGTGCGGTCCGGCTTGGTGTCAAGCAGGTGACATCAAGAAAACGGCGCGTTTTGTTGCAGGCCGTTTCGCGCCCGGTTCAGGCGGCGGCGGCTCTGGAAAGCAGGGCTTTCAGCGAGGCTTCGGCCGTCGGCTCGCGCTCTGAACGCTCGACGAAGCCGCCGCCAAACACGCGGGCGTCATCGCCAGGCGCCGAATAAAGCGCGCATGCCTGGCCCGGCGCCACGCCGGCTTCGCCGACGGTCAGGTCGACATAGATACCGCGCGCATCGGCACGGACAACCGCCGGCGCCGGTGCCCGGGTAGAGCGAACCTTCGCGTAGCAGGCAAAACCTTCGCCGGAGGACGCTTCGGCAAGCGGCTGGTCGCCGAGCCAGTTGACATCGCGAAGATAGACGCGGTGTGTCTCCAACGCTTCCTTGGGGCCGACAATGACACGGCGCGAGCGCGCATCGAGAAAGACGACATAGAGAGGCTCGCCGGTCGCAACGCCGATGCCGCGGCGCTGACCGATCGTGTAGTGCAGGATACCGTCGTGGCTGCCGAGCACGCGGCCGTCGAGATGTACGATCTCGCCCGCCAGCGCCGAGTTCGGCTTCAGCTTGGTGATGATATCGGAATACTTGCCTTGCGGCACGAAACAGATGTCCTGGCTGTCGGCCTTCTTGGCAACGACCAGGCCCATCTCTTCGGCAAGTCTGCGGGTCTCGGCCTTCGGCAGGCCGCCGAGCGGGAAGCGCAGATAGTCGATCTGTTCCTGGGTTGTTGCAAACAGGAAATAACTCTGGTCGCGCTCGGCGTCGGCTGGACGGTAAAGCGCGCGGCGGCTTGGGTTGCCGGATGTCGGGTTCGGGCGCGAACGGATGTAATGGCCGGTCGCCAGCGCATCGGCGCCGAGTTCCTTGGCGGTCGCCAGAAGATCGGCGAACTTGACGGTCTGATTGCACGACACGCAAGGGATCGGCGTTTCGCCGGCCACATAGCTTTCCATGAAAGGATTGATGACGGTGTCGCGGAAGCGCTTCTCGTAGTCGAGCACGTAATGCGGAATGCCGAGCGTTTCGCAGACCCGGCGCGCGTCGTCGATGTCCTGCCCGGCACAGCAGGAACCGGCACGGTGAACGGCCGCTCCGTGGTCGTAAAGCTGCAGCGTGATACCAAGCACATCGTAGCCCTGACGCTTCAACAGGCCGGCAACGACGGAACTGTCGACGCCGCCGGACATGGCAACGACAATGCGCGTATCTTCCGGTTTCTTGTCAAAATCCAGTGTGTTCACGAGTGCTGCCAGTTCAGTGCTTGTTTCGCCCCGCCGTCTGCCCTTGAAATGCGGCGAATTTCCTGTTCTTCCGGCAGGCTGGTCCGCCGGGCTTTCGTGGCCGTGGATATAGAAAGGATCGCGGCTTCGCGCAAGAGGCGGGGATTTGCTGCGACAATGCGCTATTCGGCTGCCGCCTTTCGCCCTTTCTCCTCCCGACCCTCCAGCATCGCTCTGACCTGCGGCAAGGCCTGCGGATATTCGCGCTGGATGAAATCGATCAGCTTTTCGCGGATTTCGCAGCGCAGGTCGAAGGTTCGTCCGGAATTCGAAGCTGAGGCGAGGATGCGGATTTCCATGACGCTTTCCCTGAAATCGGTGACGGCGACGTTGGCCACTCTCCGGTCCCAGAGCTTGGAGCCGGCCAGTATCTCCTCCGCCTTGGCGCGGATCGCGGAAACTGGCACGCTGTAGTCGAGATAGATCATGACCGTTCCGATCAGCGATGCGCTTTCGCGCGTCCAGTTCTGGAACGGGTTCTCGATAAAATAGCTGAGCGGCAGGACGAGGCGGCGCCAGTCCCATATTTTCACGACGACGTAAGTCGAGGTAATTTCCTCGACATTGCCCCATTCGCCCTCGACCAGAAGCGCATCGTCGATGCGGATCGGCTGCGTGATTGCAAGCTGAATACCGGCAAAGAGGTTTTTGAGGACGGGCTGCAAAGCCAGACCGACGACGATGCCGGCAACGCCAGCGGATGCGAGCAGGCTCACGCCATATTGCTTGACCGCGTCAAAAGTCATCATGCAGGCGGAAATCGTCACGACGACGATGATCATGTCTGCGATCCGCTCGATGATCCGCGACTGCGTGACATGCTTGCGCGCGAGCAGATTGTCCTCGGCGTCCAGCTTGAAGCGCCGCAGATAGACGGTCATCCAGATATGCTTGGCGGTCTTCGCCATCCAGGCAACGAGGATGATGAAGGCGATCAGCAGCACGTGGCGCAGCGTCGAGGCCTGATACTCCGTGAGTGGCGAAATCGTGGCGGCAAAGCCCAGCGCCGCAGTCAGGATTGCAAGCCGCGCCATGCCCTCGAGCCGGGAGACAAGCGACCTCCAGATGATATCGCGCGAGGCGACAAGGCGTGCCAGAAGCCGGAAAGCCACGCGATGGAAGAAAAGCGCGAGCGCCACAACGACAGCGAAGATGCCAATACTTGCCACCCAATCAGGCAGCCAGATGCCTTGGGCGCGAATATCGTTTACAAGGTCGGACATGAGCCGGCACTTAGGGTGCCCTGCAATATGGAAAAGGGCAAAAGTTCGTGCGACCGCTTGGGAGCCCGGCAAGGCCGCGAACATTTCCCCGATGAGAGATCTCAGCCGTTGACGGCGATCCACCGCTTTGGGGGCATGCCGATCTCAATTCTTCGGCTTGCGCCCGTGTCACGGATTTTTCGAGCAGTTAGCCCTGAAACCCTGCTGCTTGAGGCTCTTGAGCTGCTCACTTTTCGAAACCTTCGGCACGGGCCGTCGCATCGACGCCCGAGCCGATGCCGACGAGCGAGCGGATGATCGCAACAACGCCGGCATCCTCACCGGCCATGAAATTGCGATCAAACTTGATCCTGTCGGAGGCGAAGGCGCGCAGATAGCTGAAAAAATCCGGCTGGTGAGAAAATAGAAACAAATCACAAACATAGTTCGCCTGAGCTTTCGGCGGAAGAATGTAGCTCAGGCAATCGAAAACCGTTTGATGCCGCAGAAACAATTCTTGCGGCAATGTGTTTCTAGTGAGACGATACGGAGCCAACGAAGGCGCCGAGCCGCCCTCGCAAACGACGGACAAATAACCCGATCACATTCGAAAGGAGGCTCATATGACTCTCCTGGAGCTTAAACCGAACCAGGCGGACGGCATCGCGCATGCAATTCGCCATGCCTGCGAACCGCTGCCTGATCCCGCCCATATGATCGAATTCGGCGTCTTCTTCGATCCTTATATCGACAGCTCGAAGGTCGTCCTTTTGGGCGAGGCGACGCACGGTACGGCCGAGTTCTACCAGGCGCGCGCGGCCATCACCCGCAACCTCATCGAAAATCACGGCTTCAACATCATCGCAATCGAAGCCGATTGGCCCGACGCCGAACGGATCGACCGCCATGTGCGTCACCGGCGCGTGCGAACCTACGACGCAGAATCCTTTATACGCTTTCCCGATTGGATGTGGCGGAACGCCGAGTTCGAGCAGTTCGTCTCGTGGCTGCGCAGCTACAATGAAAGTCTCGCGCCGGCCCGGCGGGTCGAGTTGCGCGGCCTGGATATCTACTCGCTGAATAGCTCGCTCAAGGCGGTGCTCGATTACCTCCAGCGTATCGACCCCGAGGAGGCGAAAGCAGCTCGCCGCCGTTATGCCTGCCTGACGCCATGGCAGGAGCGGCCGGCAGGCTATGCCCATGCCATCCTTTCCGGCGTTCAGGAGGAATGCGAGCCGGCCGTCGTCGCCCAATTGCAGGAACTGCTCGCCCGCGAGCTCGATTATGCCGCCGCAGATGGCGAGGACTTTCTCGATGCAGCTCAAAACGCGCGTATCGTGGCAACTGCCGAACATTATTATCGGGCGATGTACCGGAGCGGCAATGATTCCTGGAATCTGCGCGACAAGCATATGTTCGAAACGCTCCAGAAGCTCATGGAGTATCGGCCAGATGCAAAAGCTGTCGTTTGGGCCCACAATTCGCACATCGGCAATGCGGCTGCCACCGCCATGGGCTGGGACGGCCAGTTCAACATCGGCGAGCTTGCCCGGATTGCTTATGGCGAGGAGGCCCTTCTCGTGGGCTTCGGGACGGACCGCGGTACGGTGGCGGCCGCTGACGACTGGGACCAACCGGTAAAGATCAAGACCGTCAATCCGTCGCGTCCGGACTCTTACGAGCGTGTTTTCCGGCAGACCGCGATACCCAGATCGCTGACCGACCTGCGCGGAACCCGCGATCGGGCAGTGCGCGAGATATTGTCGGAACGTCGACTTGAACGCGCCATCGGTGTCGTCTACCGGCCGGAAAGCGAATTCTACAGCCACTATTTCGAGGCAGTGCTTCCCGAACAGTTCGACTGCTACCTTTGGTTCGAAGAAACGAAAGCCGTGAATCCGCTTGCTGCCGTGCGCCCGCAGGGTGTGCCCGAAACCTATCCGTTCGGACTGTGACGATGCAGAATCCTCTCCGCTTTCACGATCGTGCCGACGCGGGCAGAAAGCTCGCCGAGGCGATTGGCGCACGAAGCGATGACCCTGTCGTGCTCGGTCTGCCGCGTGGCGGCGTGCCTGTGGCATTCGAACTCGCGTGCTGCCTGCACGCGCCGCTCGATATCCTGCTCGTCCGCAAGATCGGGGCGCCTGGCTATCCGGAATATGCCATCGGCGCCGTCGTCGACGGCAAGAATCCACAACGTGTTATGAACGAGGACGTCCTCGCCTATTGCGGTGCGTCCCTCGATTATTTCGAGAAAGAGGCAGCCCGCCAGCTCGAAGAGATAGAGAGGCGCCGAAAGGTTTATCTCGGTGATCGCCCACCCACGGATCTGTCAAACCGGAGCGTCATTCTCGTCGACGACGGCATTGCCACCGGCGCTTCGGTCAAGGCTGGATTGAAGGCGCTTCGTCAGGCGGGTGCGGCTCATATCACTCTTGCGGTCCCGGTTGCGCCACGGATGGTAATCGAGGATCTGAGGGCGCAAGTCGACGAAGTCTTCTGCCTATCCGCGCCCGAGGACTTCCAGGCGGTCAGCCTTCACTATGACGATTTCAATCAGACCAGCGATGGCGAGGTCACCGAGTTGCTTGCAAGGGCGGATTTCGGCGCCCCCTCGAAGGGCTGAGGCGGTCTACGGTTTCAGCGCCATTTCTCCACCCTCGTGCCAGTCACCAGTGAGGGTGACCTGCGCCTTTCGGGTTCAGTGGTGCGGATGCATGCATTGGCCGTGGTCGGCAAGGACTTCGATGACCCGGCACTGATCCACACGGCCGTGGCCGCAGCCTTCGACCATGATCTCCAGCTCGGCTTTCAGTGCCATGAGACTGCGGATACGCTGCTCGACCTCGATGAGCCGCGCTTTGGCGATAGCATCGGCCGAGGCGCAGGATTGATCGGGATCGTCCTGCAGCGCCAGCAAGGTTCGGATGGAACCGACCTCGAAGCCGAGCTCGCGGGCATGGCGGATGAAGGCAAGGCGGCGGATATCGGCGGGTTCATAGGAGCGCTGGTTGCCCTCGCTGCGGCTGGGCGCCGTCAGCAAACCGATGCTCTCATAGTAGCGGATCGTCGGAACCTTCACTCCGCTCTGGCGAGCTGCTTCGCCGATCGTGATCTTTTTCATGATTTTTCTCTTGCACCTCTAGTCGCTAGAGCATGTAGGAAGAATGCTGCTGAAGAACAAGGAACTCCGAAATGGCTGAAGCGGCTCGAGCGAAATACAAAGTTGGCGGAATGGACTGCGCATCCTGCGCGGCGAAGATAGACACTGCAGTGCGCCGCATTGCCGGCGTCGAGGACGTTTCCGTTTCCGTGACCGCGGGCACGATGACCATCAGCCATAACGGCACGAGTGACCTGAAAGCGATCGAGAAGAAGGTGACGGGTCTCGGCTATTCGGTCTTGCCGATGCCGGCGAAGGCGCCGGATCACGATCAAGCTGCGCAAGGCCATAACCATGATCAGGCCGATCATGATCACCATGGGCACATTCATCCCGAAAAGGACATCACAGATCTGCACGGCCACGACCATGGACAGATCGGCGGCTTCTGGTGGCAAAGCAGAAAAGGGCGGCTGACGATCGCAGCCGGTGCGGCTCTTGCCGCGGCTTACGCTGCCGGGCATCTCATGCCGGCGATCGCCCCCTACGCCTTTGTTGCCGCTGTGCTGATCGGTCTTGTACCGATCGCCCGCCGCGCGATATCGGCGGCACTGTCCGGGACCCCGTTTTCGATCGAGACGCTGATGACGGTCGCGGCCGTCGGCGCCGTCATCATCGACGCCGGAGAGGAGGCGGCAGCCGTCGTCTTCCTCTTTCTGGTCGGCGAATTGCTGGAAGGCGTTGCCGCCGGACGTGCTCGGGCGAGCATTCAGTCGCTGACGGCGCTCGTGCCGAAGAACGCCTTGCTGGAGGAAAACGGCCAAACGCGGGAAGTGCCGGCAGGGACCCTCACCGTAGGCTCCACCATCCTCGTTCGCCCGGGCGACCGTATTTCGGCTGACGGCGTCATCGTCTCTGGCGAAAGTGCGATCGACGAGGCGCCTGTGACCGGCGAAAGCGTTCCGGTGCGCAAAGGTAGAGATGACACGGTCTTTGCCGGAACGGTGAACGGTGACGGCGCACTCCGTATCAAGGTAACCGCAGCAAGCGCCGACAACACGATCGCCCGCGTCATCAAGCTCGTCGAGGAAGCACAGGAATCGAAGGCGCCCACCGAGCGTTTCATAGACCGCTTCTCGCGTTACTATACGCCAGGCGTCGTCGCGGCCGCGGCATTGGTGGCGATTGTCCCGCCGCTCCTTGGCGCTGGCACCTGGGAGGAATGGATCTACAAGGGGCTCGCGATCCTGCTGATCGGCTGCCCTTGCGCTCTGGTGATCTCGACGCCAGCTGCGATCGCTGCTTCGCTCTCGGCAGGCGCGCGGCGCGGATTGCTGATGAAGGGTGGTGCCGTGCTGGAAACGCTCGGCAAGGTCACCGCCGTCGCGCTCGACAAGACCGGCACGCTGACTGAAGGCAAGCCGAGAGTGACCGACATCGTGCCTTTCGAATTGAAGGAGGCTCAAGTGCTCTCGCGCGCGGCCGTGCTGGAAAGAAATTCCAACCACCCTCTGGCACTGGCGATCCTCGATCGCGCAAAGAGCGACAAGGTGCCCGTACCGCCTGCCTTTGAGGTAGAAGCCGTTCCCGGCAAGGGCATGACCGGCCGCGTCGGCGGTGAAAGGCTGGATCTTCTCTCTCCGTCTGCCGCCCGCGCGACTGGCGCCCTGACGGTTGAACAGGGTGAGCGCATCGCTGCGTTGAACGTACAGGGCAAGAGCGTATCGGTTCTTCTCGTCGACGGCAAAACCGCCGGTTTCATCGCCATGCGCGACGAGCCGCGCGGGGACGCAAAAGCCGGCCTCAAGATGCTGACCGACGCCGGGGTCCGGATCGTCATGCTGACCGGCGACAACGAGCGCACCGCAAGGGCGATCGGTGAACAGCTTGGCATCGATGTCAGAGCCGAGCTCATGCCCGGAGACAAGCAGCGTATTGTTGGCGAGCTGAAGCGCGAAGGCTTCATCGTCGCCAAGGTCGGCGACGGCATCAACGACGCCCCTGCCCTGGCAGCTGCAGATGTCGGCATCGCCATGGCAGGCGGCACGGACGTAGCGCTGGAGACCGCGGATGCGGCGGTCTTGCACGGCCGCGTTGGCGATGTGGCGGCGATGATCGAGCTTTCCAAGCGGACGATGCGCAACATCTTCGAAAACATTGCCATCGCGCTTGGCCTGAAGGCGGTCTTCCTCGTCACGACCGTCATTGGCCTCACCGGGCTCTGGCCCGCAATCCTCGCCGATACGGGCGCAACAGTGCTCGTGACCCTCAATGCGCTGCGGCTGCTGCGCCCGGTTCGATAGTGTTTATCTTCAGGGAGTGAGCCAACCACAGCTTGTGGTGAATTTTCGATGACACGGGAACCATGTCGTCGGCCGCGCATTCCCGCATTCGGGCTGTATTGATCGAATGCGGCGCCCGGGCAAATCTCGATGGGGAGGACATCATGGATCGCAGAAATCTTACGGCATTGCTCGGCATACTTGCCGTCGCCGGATACCAGAACCGCGACAAAATCGCCGCGGCGCTCCGCGAACTCACGCAAGGCGGCGCACAGCCCCAAACTGGCGGCACGGAGCCCGGCGGAATGCGCTCCAAGCCTTCTGAGGGAGGTTTGGGCGGAATTCTCGGCGGCCTTGCAGGCGGCGGTCTCGGCGACCTCGTCAAGGGTGGCTCTGCCGGTGGTATCTTAAGTGGCGGCCTTGGTGGCCTACTCGATCAGTTCACCAAGAACGGCTACGGCGATACAGCGGATTCATGGGTATCGCGCGGCCAGAACAAGCCGATCGACGATCGGCAGCTCTCGCAAGCGCTCGGCCCGGACGTTCTCGAAGAGCTTTCTTCAAAGACGGGCTTGAGTGAGGATGAAATCCTCAAACGCCTTTCAAAAGACCTACCGAAGGCCGTAGACGACCTGACACCACAGGGTCAAATTCCGAACAGCGCCAACTTTTCGATCTGATTGAAAGGCTTGCCCGGCGCGGTCCCCCGCGCCGGGCATCCTCATTCTTCCTTGGGAGGAAATCTCAATCGACCGCAAAGACCAAGGGCTTGGCCTGGCGGATTGCCGGATGCGCCGTCAGCTTCGCCAGAACGTCGTCGCCAATAGGGCCGTCGACATAAAGGAGCGCGATCGCATCACCACCCTGCTTGTCTCGGCCGAGCTGGAAATTGGCGATGTTCACACCGGCTTCCCCGAGCGTCGTGCCGATGAAGCCGATCATGCCGGGAACGTCGGTGTTGGCAATGTAGACCATGTGGCTGCCGACATCGGCATCGAGATTGATGCCCTTGATCTGGATGAAGCGCGGCTTGCCGTCGGAGAAGACGGTACCGGCGATCGAGCGCGTCATGCTCTCGGTAGTCACCGTGAGCTTGATGTAGCCGTCGAAGACGCCGGTCTTGTCGCGCTTGACCTCGGAGAGCACGATGCCCTTTTCCTTGATCATGATCGGGGCCGAAACCATGTTGACGTCGGCAACCTGCGTGCGGATCAGGCCGGCAAGCAGGGCGCTCGTCAGCGCACGGGTATTCATGTTCGCCGTGGCGCCGTCGTAAAGGATCTCGATTTCCTTGATCGGCTCCTCGGTGACCTGGCCGACGAAGGCGCCCAGAACGTCGGCGAGCCTGATGAAGGGCTTCAGGATTGGCGCTTCTTCAGCCGTAATCGACGGCATGTTGATAGCGTTGGAAACGGCACCCTTGACCAGGTAGTCCGCCATCTGCTCGGCAACCTGAAGCGCGACGTTTTCCTGCGCTTCGGTGGTCGACGCACCGAGATGCGGCGTGCAGACGACGTTCGGCAGACCGAAGAGCGGGCTTTCCTTGGCGGGCTCGACCTCGAAGACATCGAAGGCAGCACCGGCGACATGGCCGGACTTGATCGCGTCTGCAAGCGCAGCCTCATCGACGAGACCGCCGCGGGCGCAGTTGATGATGCGCACACCTGGCTTGGTCTTCGCCAGTGCTTCCTTGTTGAGGATGCCGCGCGTCTTGTCCGTCATCGGCACATGCAGCGTGATGAAATCAGCCTTGGCAAGCAGTTCGTCGAGCTCGACCTTGACAACGCCCATTTCCTCGGCGCGCTCCTTGGAGAGGAACGGGTCGTAGGCGAGGACGTGCATCTTCAGGCCAATGGCGCGAGCACAGACGATCGAGCCGATGTTGCCGGCACCGATGACGCCGAGCGTCTTGCCGGTGATTTCGACGCCCATGAACTTCGACTTCTCCCACTTGCCGGCCTGCGTCGAGGCATCAGCCTGCGGCAGCTGGCGGGCAACGGCGAACATCAGCGCGATTGCGTGTTCGGCGGTCGTGATGGAGTTGCCGAAGGGCGTGTTCATGACGATGATGCCGCGACGCGAGGCAGCCGGGATATCGACGTTGTCGACACCGATGCCAGCGCGCCCGATGACCTTGAGGTTGGTGGCGGCTGCAATCAGCTTTTCGGTCGCCTTGGTGGCGGACCGGATGGCAAGACCGTCATAGTTGCCGATGATTTCGGCGAGCTTGTCCTTGTCCTTGCCGAGTTGCGGCTGGAAATCGACTTCGACGCCGCGGTCGCGGAAGATCTGGACGGCGGTTTCCGACAATTCGTCGGATACGAGAACGCGAGGTGCCATTGGGGGCTTCCTTCAAAAGTGTTCAGCGATGATAAAAGAGAATGCAAGAGCCCCGCTCAGTGAGCGGAGCCGGATGCGATCACGTCAGGCAGCAGCCTGGGAGAGCGTCGCCTTCTGCGTCTCGAAGGCCCAGGAGAGCCAGGGCATCAGCTTCTGCATGTCGGCGGTTTCGATCGTGGCGCCTGCCCAGATGCGCAGGCCCGACGGCGCGTCGCGATAGTGGCCGATGTCGTAGGCGACACCTTCCTTCTCGAGCAGCGAGACGACGCCCTTGGCAAAATTCGCCTGGCCGTCGGCGTCGAGTGCCGCAACATCCTTGTCGACGATCTTCAGGCAGACCGACGTATTGGACGCGGTTTCCGGTTCCACCGCCAGGTTGGCGATCCAGTCGCTGGCCGCAACGAAATCGGCGATGACCTTGGCATTCGCATCGGCACGCGCCATCAGCGCCTTCAGACCGCCAAGCTGCTTTGCCCAGAGAAGCGCATCGAGATAGTCCTCGACGCAGAGCATCGAAGGGGTGTTGATCGTCTCGCCCTGAAAAATGCCTTCGGAGAGTTTGCCGCCGGAGGTCATGCGGAAGATCTTCGGCAGCGGCCAGGCGGGCGTATAGGTCAGCAGGCGCTCGACTGCGCGCGGCGAAAGGATGATAACACCATGCGCACCCTCGCCGCCGAGAACCTTCTGCCAGGAAAAGGTGACGACATCGAGCTTGGCGAAATCGAGGTTCTGCGCAAAAGCGGCAGACGTCGCATCGCAGATCGTCAGCCCCTTCCGGTCGGCCGGGATGAAATCACCGTTGGGAACGCGCACGCCCGAGGTGGTACCGTTCCAGGTGAAGACCACGTCGCGGTCGAAATCGACGAAGGAAAGGTCCGGAAGCTCGCCGTAATCGGCTTCCAGCTTGCGGACGTCCTTGAGCTTCAGCTGCTTGACGACATCGGTGACCCAGCCTGCGCCGAAGCTTTCCCAGGCGAGCATGTCGACGCCGCGCTCACCGAGCAGCGACCAGAGCGCCATTTCAACGGCGCCGGTATCGGAAGCCGGAACGATGCCGATGCGGTAATCCGCCGGCACTTCGAGGACTTCACGGGTAAGATCGATGGCTTGCTTCAGCTTTGCCTTGCCGACTTTGGCTCGGTGTGAACGGCCGAGAGCCGCGTCCGAAAGGGCATCAAGCGTCCAACCGGGGCGCTTCGAGCAGGGGCCAGAAGAGAAATGGGTATTTTGCGGACGTACGTCCGGCTTTGCGGTCTTTGCCATGTGCTATCCTTCCAGATAGATAGCTCCTCGTTGGGGAGGAGTGTCCCGCCGCCGTGGATACAGATGACGCGCATTATAGTCAACGTGGAAGTGTCGCATACGGAGGATTTTTTGACGCAGGCGCGATCAAGCCGCTTCATGCGTCGGGGCCGACCGCGCAGAACGGTCTGTAGATCGCTGTCTGCAGTATGTGCGACAAGATTTCGGCAGTCCCCGCTTTCAACCGCAAGACCGCGCATGCGCAGTTTGAGCAGACAATGGCACACCGGCGAAAGTAGACTTATCACGAAAAAGCCGCCCCAACGGGCGGCTTGCGATCAGTAGCTGAGACTCCGGATCACTTGTAGACCGACGGCTGCAGCGGAATTTCCGGCGGCGGTTCGTAGCTTGCCTGCTGGCAACCGCCGAAGAGGTAACGGGCGCCGACGCGAGCTTCATGAACATAGAAACCTCGGTCCCGGCCAGGACCACCGTTGCTGGCGTAGCCGAACATATTGCCACCGTCCACATGCAGGAAGCGATAGCCGACATCCGCCTTGACATTACACGTCACGTCGATCGAGGCGCCGGCCATGAGCGCGTAGGTGAAGCGCCAGTTGCCGCGGCCGCCATGGATCACGTCGTCATCGCAACCGCCGCCGTCATCCTGGCAGGAGGTGTTACGAAGGCTTTTCCATTTGACGTAGGAACCGCCGATACCGGCGCCGACATAAGGCGTGAAGGCGCCGTAAGTGCCGAGGTCGACATAGGCATTGGCCATCAGCGTCCAGGCCGTAAGCGACGAGACGTCGCGAGACGTGCAATCCTCGAGCGGAGCACCGCACTGGCCGGTTGTCGAACCGCGGAAATCAGCCTTGGTCAGGTAGTCGAGCGTGAGGTCGGTGCGCAGGTAATCGTTGATCTGGTAACCAACACCGCCGCCGACTGTCCATGAGTCGCGCAGTTCGGCGCTGTCGAAATCGACCTCATTGGCGTTGCTGCCCTGGAAGTAGCGGGCGCCACGCAGGTCGGTGAAGCCGTAGCCGACATCGCCCCGTAGATACCAGCCGGTCGATTCAGTTACCGTGACTTCCGGCGGCATTTCCGGCGCGGGCTCAGGAGCGAGATCGGCGGCGAAAGCATTTGATGTGACAAGCAATGCGGCAAAGATGCCGGACAAGCTTCTTTTCATGATCCACTCCAAAATCCAGTTGCATCGGCAGAGCGGACTCCCTGCCAAACTGATAGGCTTTGCATGGACAATGAATTGGAAATGTTAAAACCTGCTTAACCGTACAAATTAACTATGTTTTTTTGCAAAACACCGCGGCCGGGGCGACCCGTTGGATTTACCGCAAGCATGGCCGAGCCAACCAGTTCTTCGAACTTCTGATGTTCGACAAGTGATCGCTTCAAAGGCCCACACTGGAAAATGTCAGCCGGGTGAAGATCGTATAGTTCGATTCGGAGACCATCATAGCGACGAAGACCAGCACCAGAACCGGCGGCACCAGAATTGCATAGACAAGTGCCAGCCGCTCCCAGGCCATGTGCATGAAGACGGCGACAATCAGTCCTGCCTTCAGCACCATGAAGAACAGGATCAGGAACCACCGCGCATAGCCCTGGATGGCGAAATAGTCGACCAGGTACGAGAAGGTGCTGAGGACGAAGAGCAACCCCCAGACCAGGAGATAGAGCTTGACGGGGTGTTGTTGTCCGGAATGCGTTTGCGCTTGTGCCATGCCAGGCCTCACCACAAATAGAAGAATGCAAAGATGAATACCCACACGAGATCGACGAAGTGCCAGTAGAGACCCATGATCTCGACGATCTCGTAATCACCCTTGCGGCTGGTAAAAAAGCCGCGCCGCTGCGTGTCGAAATCACCGCGCCAGACCTTGCGAGCGACGATGAGAAGGAAGATCACGCCGAAAGTGACATGGGTGCCGTGGAACCCGGTGATCATGAAGAACGACGAGCCGAATTGCGCCGCACCCCAGGGATTCTCCCAGGGCCGTACGCCTTCGGAGATCAGTTTCGTCCATTCGAACGCCTGCATACCGACGAATGTCGCGCCGAGCACCGCTGTCAACAGCATCAGGGCGGCCGTCCGGCCACGTTCGCGACGATATCCAAAATTGACGGCCATCGCCATCGTGCCGGAACTGCTGATGAGAACGAAGGTCATGATGGCGATCAGGATCAGCGGCAATTCCTGGCCGCCGATATGAAGCGCGAAGACCTCGCTGGGATTGGGCCAGTCGACAGGCGTGGACATGCGCGCGGTCATGTAGGCAAGCAGAAAGCAGCCGAAGACGAAGGTGTCGCTGAGGAGGAAGATCCACATCATGGCCTTCCCCCACGAGACGTTCTTGAATGCCCGCTGGTCGGAAGAGAGATCGGCCGCGATCCCACGCAGGCCCTCGGGTCGCTGGAGTGTTCCGCCGGTTTCTGCTTGCGTATAGTCAGCCATCTTTATCCCTCACGAAATCAGCTGGCGGCAGAGATCGACGAAGTCATTCGCCCAGCCGGCCAAGAGTGCGAAGAGAACGATCCAGACGAAAAGCATGAAATGCCAGTAGACGGCACAGAGCTCGAGGCTGAGTTGCAGCTTGGCTGCAGAAAAACGACCGTCGAAGGCCCTGCCTGTCGTGCGGCCGAGCACTGCCAGACCACCTAGAATGTGCAGACCGTGCAGTCCGGTCATGATGTAGAAGAAGCTGTTGGCGGGATTGTCGGCAAGCACGTAACCGGCCGCCGCAAGCTCCCGCCACGCCATGACCTGCCCGGCGAGAAAGAGGAATGCCGTCGCCAATCCCGAAAGGAGCGCGACCCGCATGATGTCGTTACGACCGCTGCGTGCCTCGACCTTTGCCCATTCGAGCGCCGCGCTGCTGAGCGCAAGCGCGGCGGTGTTGACCCAAAGCAGCCGAGGAATGGGCGTCGCCCACCAGTCGGCCGCCGCCATGCGCATGAAGTAGGCGCTGATCAGAAGCGCAAAGAGCGCGCCGACGACGGCGAGGAAAATGCCGAGGCCAACCCTGGCGGGGGCCATCGGCAACCGCTTTTCGCCGGCCGGCTCGGTCACCAGTCCCACCTCCAGCCAAGGCTTGGAGGTCAGCCGGTGCTGGGTCATCCACCAGAAAGCGATGACTGCGATGACCGCCAGGAAAATAAGAATGACGCTCATGAGGCTGCTCCCGCCGCCGTCGGCGCGGTGCCTGGGTCATTCTGCGCAAGGAAGTCCTGGCTATTGCCCGGCACGCTGTAATCATAGGCCCAACGGTAGACCACCGGCAGTTCCTTGCCCCAGTTGCCATGCACCGGCGGGGTCTGCGGGGTCTGCCATTCCAGCGTCGTCGCACGCCACGGATTGCCGCCGGCTTCCCGGCCCCTGTAAAGGCTCCAGACCAGATTGAACAGGAAGACGATCTGCGCTGCCCCGACAATCAGGGCCGCAGCGGTGATGAAGACGTTCAGCGTATCGGCGGACGGCGGAACGAAAGCCGTCTCGCCCATCTCGTAGTAGCGGCGCGGCACGCCCACCAGGCCGAGATAGTGCATGGGAAAGAAGATCGCATAGGTGCCGATGAACGTGGTCCAGAAATGGATGTGCCCGAGCGTCTCGTCCAGCATGCGTCCGGTCACCTTCGGATACCAATGATAGATCGCACCGAAAATGACCAGGATCGGGGCCACCCCCATCACCATGTGGAAATGCGCCACGACGAACATCGTATCGGAAAGCGGCACGTCGACGACGACATTGCCGAGGAACAGTCCGGTCAGGCCGCCATTGACGAAAGTCAGGATGAAGGCGAGCGCAAAAAGCATTGGCAGTGTCAGGTGGATATCGCCGCGCCAGAGCGTCAGCACCCAGTTATAGACCTTGATTGCCGTCGGTACCGCAATGATGAGCGTCGTGACGGCAAAGAAGAAGCCGAAATTCGGGTTCATGCCGCTGACATACATGTGATGCGCCCAGACGATGAAGCTGAGCGCCCCTATGATCAGGATCGCCCAGACCATCATGCGGTAGCCAAAGATATTCTTTCGCGCATGCGTGCTGATGAGATCGGAGACGATCCCGAAGGCGGGAAGCGCCACGATGTAAACCTCCGGATGACCGAAGAACCAGAAGAGATGCTGGAAAAGGATCGGGCTGCCGCCGCCCTGCTGCAGCTGCGTGCCCATCTCCACGATGGCAGGCATGAAGAAGCTCGTCCCGAGCAGCCGGTCGAAAAGCATCATCACGGCGGCGACGAAAAGTGCGGGAAAGGCAAGCAGCGCCATGACCGTCGCGGTGAAAATTCCCCAGACCGTCAGCGGCATGCGCATCAGCGTCATGCCGCGCGCGCGTCCCTGCAGCACGGTCACGACATAATTCAGGCCGCCCATCGTGAAGCCGATGATGAACAGGATCAGGGACGACAGCATGAGAATGATGCCCCAGTCCTGTCCGCCCGGCGTGCCCGAAAGAATGGCTTGCGGCGGATAGAGCGTCCAGCCGGCGCCCGTCGGCCCGCCGGGCGCGAAAAATCCGGCCACGAGCACCAGCACGGCGAGCAGATAAATCCAGTAACTCAGCATGTTGGCATAGGGAAACACCATGTCCCTGGCGCCGAGCATCAGGGGAATGAGGTAGTTGCCGAAACCGCCGAGAAACAGTGCGGTGAGAAGATAGATCACCATGATCATGCCATGCATGGTGATGAACTGGTAATAGTGCTCCGCGTCGATGAAGGCGAAGTAGCCAGGAAAGGCAAGCTGCAGTCGCATCAGCCAGGAAAGGACCAGCGCCACGAAACCTATGGCCATCGCCGTCACTGAGTACTGGACGGCAATGATCTTGGCATCCTGGCTGAAGACATATTTCGTCCACCAGCTCTTCGGATGGTAAAGCTCCACATCTTCGACTTCTGCAGGTGGGATGAGCTCCCCGGCGCCCGATCGAATATCGACCATGATATGTCCGTCCTCCCTGTTCCTCCGATAGGCTACTGCGCCTGTTCTGCCGGCTGCGCTTCCCCCGATGCCAGCATTTGGGTGAATGTCGTCTGTTCCGCCAGCCAGGCCTGGTAGGCGACCTCCTCATCGACCATGACCGTTCCGCGCATCTGCGAGTGCCCGACGCCGCACAGCTCGGCGCAAAGGATTTCGAAGGTTCCCGTGCGCGTCGGCGTAAACCAGAAATAGGTCACCATGCCGGGGATCATATCCATCTTTGCGCGAAATTCAGGCACGTAGAAATCGTGAAGAACGTCGATCGAGCGAAGCAGGACCTTGACCGGTTTGCCGATTGGCAGGTGCAGTTCACCTCCCTCGACGATCACGTCGTCGAGCCCTGCGTTGTCGCTCTTGTTCAGGCCAAGGGGATTTTCCGGGTTGACCTCCCGGGTATCGGCCTTTCCCAGGCGCCCGTCCGCGCCCGGCATCCGGAAACTCCACTGCCACTGCTGAGCGACGACTTCGATCTGGTGCGCATCGGCGGGCACGGTGATGAACTGGTTCCACACGACGAGCCCGGGCGCGAGCATCGCGGCAACCCCTACGGAGGTTACCACCGCAAGCCATATCTCCAGCCGCCTGTTTTCCGGCTCATAGGCCGCCTGGTTTCCCGGTTTGTGCCGGAACCGGAACACGCAATAGGCCATAAAGGAACCCACTGCCACGAACACCAGACCGGTGATCGCGAAGGTGATCAGCAAGGTGTTGTCGATGTAGCTCCAGTTGGAGGCAATGGGCGTCCACCACCACGGGCTCAGCAAATGAAACACGACGGATCCGACGACCAGCAGAACCAGAACCAGCACGATAGCCATTGCCTGCTCCTTGAACCGTGACTTGCCACAGGGCGAAATTCGCAATCCGTCGGTGTATTTTTAGCATTATCTCACGAACAAGTCGTGTGGACAATGACAACGGCGAAAGCGGCGCCTGGGTGACTGTCCGGCATTCGCATTCTTCTATTGGGAAAACTGCTTGAGATAAGCGATGAGATTTTTGATCTCGGTGTCGTCCTTCAGCCCGGCAAACACCATCTTCGTTCCTTTTATCTTTCCCTTGGGATCGTGGAGATAGTCGCGCAGTGTTGCCTCGTCCCAAACGAGCCCGCCCTCGCCTGCCTTCTTCATTGCCGGAGAATAGCTGAAATTCGGATGTGTCGCCGCCTTCCTGCCAAGGATCCGGTTCAGCGACGGGCCGACCTTGTTCTTGTCCGTATCGGCAACATGACATATGGCGCATTTTTTGAAGACAGTAGCACCCGCCGTGGCATCGCCCTCCTGGGCATTCACGCCAAAGGCAGGAAGCATGGCAATCAATAAGCCGGCGAAAAGGACGCGATACCGCATGACAACCCAATCCTCCCAGGTTGCCTGAAACGATGGCCGGCGCCAGCTTCCTATCGCAATATGGCTTGCCGTGTTGTCGTCGCTGCAGGCGGGTGACACTTGTGCGATGAAGAAAAAGCTATGCCTCTGCGCCGATAAGTCAATTCATCCAATAAGATTGTGCCGAAGCGAATAAGGCGGGCAAAAAAAAAAGCCGGCGAAGCGGCGCCGGCTTTGATCGATCATCCAGGTCAGGATCAAGCGGCGGTGCGCACGCCCGAGATCGTGCCGATCAGCTCGTTGACAATGCGCTCGATCTGCGCCCGGTCGTCGCCTTCTGCCATGACGCGGATCAGCGGTTCGGTGCCGGAGGGGCGGATGACGAGGCGGCCGCTTTTGGCAAGCTCGGCTTCCGCATCGGCGATTGCTTGCTGCACCTGCAGGTCTTCCAGCGGCTTGCCTCCGGAAATGCGGACATTGCGCAGAAGCTGCGGCACCGGCTCGAAGCGGCGGCAGACTTCGCTGACGGTCTTGCCAGTGCGCTTGACGGCAGCAAGAATCTGCAGCGCGGCAACAAGGCCATCCCCGGTGGTGCCGTAGTCCGAGAGCACGATATGGCCGGACTGTTCGCCGCCGACGTTGAAATTGTGCTGGCGCATGTGCTCGACGACATAGCGGTCGCCGACCTTGGTGCGGGCAAGGCCCATCCCCTTGCCTTCGAGAAAGCGTTCCAGGCCGAGGTTCGACATCACGGTCGCAACGATGCCGTTGCCGCGAAGCTGCTGGTTTTCCGCCCAGGTTTCGGCGATCACTGCCATCAGCTGGTCGCCGTCGACCATCGTGCCGTTTTCATCCACGATGATGACCCGGTCGGCGTCGCCATCGAGGGCAATACCGATGTCGGCCCGCACTTCGTCGACCTTCTTCTGCAAGGCGACTGGACTGGTGGAACCGCAATTGAGATTGATGTTGATGCCGTTGGGTTCGTTGCCGATCGTAACGACGTCGGCGCCGAGTTCCCAAAGCACGGCCGGCGCCACTTTATAGGCGGCACCATTGGCGCAGTCGATCGCAACCCTCAGACCCTGCAGCGTGACGTCGCGCGGCAGCGTGCGCTTGGCATGCTCGATGTAGCGGTCGTGCACGCCATCGATGCGCTTGGCACGGCCGATGTCGTCGGACTTGGCAAGTTGCGTGTGGAGATCCTTCTCCATCAAGTCTTCGATCTGCATTTCGATATCGTCGGAAAGCTTGTAGCCGTCGGGACCGAAGAGCTTGATGCCGTTGTCCTCGTATGGATTGTGCGAGGCGGAAATCATGACGCCGATATCGCAACGCAGCGAACGTGTCAGCATGGCGACGGCGGGCGTCGGGATCGGGCCAAGAACGAATGCATCGACGCCTGCGGCCGTGAAGCCCGCGACCATGGCATTCTCCAGCATATAGCCGGACAGACGCGTGTCTTTGCCGATGACCACGCGATGGCGGTGATTGCCGCGGCGGAAGATCGTACCGACTGCAATGCCGACCCGCATCGCCAGATCCGGCGTCATCGGGAAGATATTCGACTGCCCGCGAATGCCGTCTGTGCCGAAGTAACGTCTTTTCATATGCTCCCCTATGCTTTCAGCGCGCCAAGCAATTCAAGCCGCAGAGACGATTCGTCCCAATACAAAGCCCCATTGCGGCCTCTTCATGATAGCGGCATGCCACAAATCCTAGGCGCCATCACGTAAATTACCAAGAAAATTGATTATATCCCGTTACCGACGGAAAAAGGCCGGATCTTCTGCTGGAAAATCCGGCCTTGTTCGTTCGAGTTGCTTTCAGTCAATGCGGCTGGGGCTCGAGCCCTGCTTCCGGCTCGTCGCCCTTGGAAGCCGGGCGTGCGCCGGCTTTCGGCACGGCCGAGCCGCGGCTCGGCGGCGAGTCGTCACCAAGGTCGCGCGCCGGCTTCTCACCGCGCAGCAGCGCCTTGATTTCCTCGCCGGTCAGCGTTTCGTACTCAAGCAATCCTTCGGCAAGCGCGACGAAGTCGTCGTGCTTTTCGGTAAGGATATCGCGCGCCTGCGTGTATGCCTCGTCAATAAGCCGACGCACTTCGTTGTCGATCTTTTGAGCCGTGGCCTCGGAAACGTTCTTTGATTGCGATACGGAATGGCCGAGGAAGACCTCCTGCTGGTTTTCGCCATAGGCAACCTGACCGAGCTGGTCGGAAAAGCCCCACTGCGTGACCATGGCGCGGGCAAGCTTGGTAGCCTGCTCGATATCCGAAGACGCACCGGAGGTGATGTTCTCCTTGCCGAAGGTAAGTTCTTCCGCAACGCGGCCGCCCATCATGATGCACAGGCGCGAGACCATCCACTTATAGCTCATCGAGTAGCGGTCGCCTTCAGGAAGCTGCATGACCATGCCGAGAGAACGGCCGCGCGGAATGATCGTTGCCTTGTGCAGCGGGTCGGCGACGGCGACGTTGAGCGCCGTGATGGCATGACCGGCTTCGTGATAGGCCGTGAGCTTCTTTTCCGCCTCGGTCATTGCCGAAGAGCGGCGCTCGGCGCCCATCATGATCTTGTCCTTGGCGTCTTCGAACTCCTGCATGGTGACGACACGCTTGTTGCGGCGTGCGGCCATCAGGGCGGCTTCGTTGACGAGGTTCATCAGGTCAGCACCGGAGAATCCGGGCGTGCCGCGGGCTAGAACCTTGAGGTCGACATTCGGCGCCAGCGGAACGTTGCGGGCATGCACCTTGAGGATGCGCTCGCGGCCGACGATATCCGGGTTCGGAACGACAACCTGGCGGTCGAAACGGCCCGGACGCAGCAATGCGGGGTCGAGAACGTCAGGACGGTTGGTCGCCGCGATCAGGATGATGCCTTCATTGGCCTCGAAGCCGTCCATCTCGACCAGCAACTGGTTGAGCGTCTGTTCGCGTTCGTCGTTGCCGCCGCCGAGACCGGCGCCACGATGGCGTCCGACAGCGTCGATTTCGTCGATGAAGATGATGCAGGGCGCATTCTTCTTCGCCTGCTCGAACATGTCGCGGACGCGACTTGCGCCGACGCCGACGAACATTTCGACGAAGTCGGAACCCGAGATGGTGAAGAACGGAACGTTGGCTTCGCCGGCAACGGAGCGGGCAAGCAGCGTCTTGCCGGTACCGGGAGGTCCGACCAGCAGCACACCGCGCGGGATCTTGCCGCCGAGACGCTGGAACTTCTGCGGATCGCGCAGGAATTCGACGATTTCCTCCAAGTCCTGCTTGGCTTCGTCGACGCCTGCGACGTCATCGAAGGTGACGCGGCCATGCGCCTCGGTGAGCAGCTTGGCCTTCGACTTGCCGAAGCCCATTGCGCCGCGCGAACCGCCTTGCATCTGCCGCATGAAGAACAGCCAGACGCCAAGAATGAGCAGCATCGGCAGCAGCGTGCCGAGGTAGCTCAGGAAGCCTGACGAACCATCGGTTTCAGGCCGGGCCGAAACCAGTACGTTCTTCGACTGCAGGCGCTCGAGCAGGTTGTCGTCAATGACAGGAGAATAGGTCTGGAAGGTGGTGCCGTTTTCAACATAGCTTCCCGAGACACGGTTGCCCGTGACGACGACTTCCTTGACGCGGCCCGCATCGACCTCACGCAGGAACTGCGAATAGGGTATGTCGCGCGAGCCGGTCTGTGCCGGCGTCGTCTGGAACATGCTGAAAAGGGCAATCAGCAGAAGCGCTATGATTGCCCACAAGGCGAAATTTCGTAAGTTAGGGTTCATTGAACTCCCCAGCACTGCAACAACCGCCTCATGGCAGCCGTCTTATTTGGCTTCTAACATAGGGTTGCGCGGTGCCGTTGCCAAGGCGATACACTCTGTCAGATGGCTTTTCCGTCAATAAGACCAAAAGGCGGGCTTGGATAGGGGCGCATTCCAAAAGCCGCCGCGAGGCTTTCAGCAAAGATGAGATCAAATCGTGTCAAAAAGCGGTCGAACAACGCAAAATACCGCGTGAGGCTGACATCGGGATGAGAAATCACGCACATGTTCGGGCAGGCGGCGACTAGAATGCATGGTTGGGCGGCCAATGCCCGCTTGAACGCAGCTTTGGGCAAGTCCGCCCCCCCTGCCTCTTCATCGGTACCGTGCCGGCCATAGGGCTGGAGCGTGCCCGGGGCCTTGAGCGTATCGGATGCAAAGGCATCGTTGACGGCGCCGACGCGCCGTTGCTGGATTTCGCTGACGGGCGCGGAAACGATGGAGGCGCTGGCAAAACGTGCGATAACCGTCACGTCCGACGACGAGCTGTTCTCGACAACAAACCGGCCATCCCAGATGGCGCGCTTCCCAGGCGCAACAACCAGTGGCAAGATGCCGCGGCTTTCGCGGGCAAGGTAAAGGCCGTCGCGTCTGAGATCGAAGACCACTCTGCTTGCGGTCATGCGTCCTGGCCTGCCGGCGGTCACAAAACCGAGAATGCGACCCATCTGCACGCGCCCTGGCGCAAATCGCTGTCCGCCGAAAACGGCCGCAAGACGGCCGAGCGCATAGCCGAGCACGTCCAGTGGCGCCTCAAGTCCCTTTGCCGCCACGCGGCCCAGCCCTTCGCCGGGACGTGTAAAGTGTTGGCCGAGCCACAAGGCCGCCTGCCGTGAAAGCTCCAGGCGGATATCGGCGCCGTAGGCTTCGCGCCCGGGGGCGCCCTCACCTGCCAATGCCACGCGCGTCCGCACGCGCTCATATTTTACATCCTCGTTGCTTGGATCATCGAGCCAAGGCATGGCGCGGGCCGAGAGAAATGCGCGGATATCGGCCCGCAGGCACGAAAGAAACGGCCGTGCGACCCAGACCCGGCGATCAAAGAGAACGGCATCGGCGATCCCGGTGGAGGGGCTGCGACTGCGCGCGCCGCGCATGGCTTGCGTCTCGCGCTGATCGTCGAGCGTGTGCGCCGTCACGATCAAATTGGCGCCAAGTTCCGCCGCGGCATCTGCGAGCAGCTCGTAACGTGCCTCGCGAGCGGCCACCATGACGCCGGTTTTTGGTTTGGGATCGCGCCAGACACGGATTACATGAGAAATGCCGAGGGACCTGCATAAGGCTGCGACATGACGCGCCTCATCTGCCGATTCTGCGCGCAGATCGTGATCGATCGTCGCGGCACACAGGGAAATGTCGGAATTGGGTTCGGCCTTCAGCGCTTCCAAAAGGGCAAGAAGCAGGCCGGTCGAATCGCTGCCGCCGGAGATCGCGATGAGAATACGTGTCGGGCTGGCAAGCAAACGGCAAAAGCGGCGGGCCGCTGTCTCGGGCGAAAGCACGGTTTGCGCAGACAAACCGGAAATCCTCAGCAGGAGAGGCGCTTCTGTTCGCTCGCGACCTTGTTTATGACAGCGCGCGAAGCCTTCGGGTAACGCTTGGTCACTTCCTTGAGCGTCGCGCAGGCGGTGTCGTTATTGTCGAGCGCGGCCAGCGACATGCCGAGCTTCAGCAGCATTTCGGGCGCTTTTTCGGAGGAGCCGTATTTCTTGTGGGCATTCAGGAAGGTCTTGGCGGCCTCGTTGAACTTGCCTTGGGAATATAGCGCCTCGCCCAGCCAGAAGTTGGCATCGGCAGCGCGAGCGCTTCCCGGATACTGCGCGATGTACTGGGTGAACTGCTCCTCAGCAATCGCATAGTCGCCGGAAAGGACGTGACCGTAAGCGGCCTTGTACTGGTCGGTCTCGCTGCCGAGAGATGCGGTCTGCTGCGGCGAAGTCGCGGCGTTTACGTCGGGAAGCGGCGCTGAACCGACCTCGGCGTTCTCATTCACGCTGCCACCGATCGGATTGCCGTTCTGATCGAACTGGATCGAGCCCAACTGCTGTGGCGGGCGGCCGAAACCGTCGGACGGAGCGTCGCTGGAGGGAGCCCTTTCGGCTCCCTGCGGGGTTTCGATGATCGTCGCGACATCGTCGTTCTGGCGCCGGGGGCGTGCGTCGGCCTGCCCGGAATCGGGAGGCTGCAGGTCGGCCTCGCTCTTCTTTGTGCTGCCCTTCGATCCGGCGGCACCGCCGCTCTTTTCCAGATCCTGGAAGCGGAATTCGTTGTCTTCCTGCGTCTTGCGCAGCGATTCCTGCATCTGCAGGATCTGAAAGCTCATTTCCTCAATGCGGCCGTTCAGCTGGCGCAGTTGCTCTTCGAGTTGCTGCACGCGCATCTCCGCGCTGCTGCTTTGCACGTTGACGGCCGGCGGCGTCTGCGTCTGGCTATGCGCAGGTTTGCCGCCAAAGTTCATGCCGAGGAACGAAGCGGAAAAAGCCGCTCGCTCGGTTCCGGTCACGGCCGCGAGGCAGAGCAAGCCTGCCACGACAAGTTTCTTCATAGGTTTCGTCCTGTCCCAGTGATTCTTCGCGCCTGGATGGCACGAACAGGAGATTTTTCCAATTACCTTCAAAAAGCAACGGAGTCTGGCCAAAGTGTGTTCAAAAAGAAAAGGCGGCCCGCCAAGGAGCCGCCTTTCCGCAACACGATATAATCGAGAGGATTACATGCCGGCGCCGCCGAGAACAGTGACTGCACGGCGGTTCTGCGACCAGCAGGAAATATCGTCGCAGACGGCGACGGGACGTTCCTTGCCGTAGGAGATCGTCTTCATGCGCTGAGCCGGAACGCCCCGCGACGAAAGATAATCCTTGGTTGCGGCAGCGCGGCGGGCACCGAGAGCGAGATTGTATTCGCGCGTGCCGCGCTCGTCGGCATGGCCTTCGACGGTGATCGCATAGTTCGGGTAGCGAGCCAGCCACTGTGCCTGGCGGTCCAGTGTCTGGGCAGCGTCGGCGCGGATCGAGGTCGAGTCAGTATCGAAGAAGATGCGGTCGCCGACGTTGACGGTGAAGTCCTGAGCCGAACCCGGCGTTGCGGCACCTGCACCGAGGCCGAGCTCGCCAGCGCTGTTGGGCGTCTTCTTGTTGGCGCAGCCAGCAAGCGCCAGACCGGCAACGAGTGCGATCATGACAGGGTTGCGGGCGAGGTTCTGCATGCGGCTCATTGCCGGGGTGTGAATTCGGCTCATGGCCGGATCTCCTTGCGATTTATCAGGGTTGCCGGACTGTAACCGTACTCGGTTAATCGGCGCTCAAGAAGTATGGTTAATAATGTGTTGATTGTCCCTGCATCGGCCAATTCCAGCACTTTGCGGCGACAAGAAGGCGAAATCCGGCTCGTCCACTACTCAAGCAGCGGCGACCAGGCGGGGTCGGATGCGTAGGTCGGCGTCTTGATGACCTGCTCGTTGTAACCCGTCAGATCGATCGAATAGAGCTGCGGGCCGCCGGCACCGGCCGGCTGACGGAAGAACATCAGCACACGCCCATTCGGCGCCCAGGTCGGGCCTTCGTTGTGGAAGCCGGTCGTCAGGATGCGCTCGCCCGAACCGTCCGGCTTCATCACGCCGATCGAGAATTTGCCGCCCGATTGCTTGGTGAAGGCGATCAGATCGCCGCGTGGCGACCAGACCGGCGTCGAATAGTTGCCGTCGCCGAATGAGATACGGGTCTGGCCGGAGCCGTCGGCATTCATCACGTAAATCTGCTGCTTGCCGCCGCGATCGCTTTCGAAAACGATCCGGCCGCCATCGGGCGAATATGATGGCGAGGTATCGATCGCTGCCGTCGAGGTCAGGCGCGTCGTCGTGCGCGACCGCAGGTCCATCGTGTAGATATTGGCGTTGCCCTCCTGTTGAAGGCTCATCACCACTTTTTGGCCATCAGGCGAGAAGCGCGGCGAAAAGGTCATGCCCGGGAAGTTGCCGACAACTTCACGCTGTCCGGTCTCGAGCTGCAGCAGGTAGACGCGCGGCTGCTGGTTGGCGAAGGACATGTAGGTCACTTCCTGCCGGTTCGGCGAGAAGCGCGGGGTCAAAACGAGGTCGCTGCCATCCGTCAGCGTGCGCACGTTGAAGCCGTCCTGGTCCATGATCGCGAGCTGACGTTTGCGCTGCTGCTTCGTGCCGGATTCGGAGACAAAGACGACGCGGGTATCGAAGTAGCCCTCCTCGCCGGTGATCTGTTTATAGATCGCGTCGGCAATGATATGGGCCACGCGGCGCCAGTTTTCCGGCTGCGTGTAGAATTGCTGGCCGGTCATCTGCTGACCGGCGAAGGTATCCCAGAGACGAAATTCGGCGCGAAGACGGCCATCGCCTTCCTGCGTGACGCGGCCGGTGACGAGCGCCTGGGCGTTGATGACCTTCCAGTCCTCGAAACGCGGAGCGGCATCGGGGTTGGAAATCTTCTCGATGAAGGCGTTCTTGTTGACCGGCGCAAAGAGCCCGGAGCGCTGCAGATCGGCTGCGATCACCTGAGAAACCTGCGCGCCCATGTCGCCCTGCAGGAAGTCGGTAATGGCGATCGGCAGCGGCTCGACGTTACCCTTGTTGATGTTGATCTCGACAAGCGCCTGCGCAGGCGTCGCGATAGCCGCCGTCACAGCCATGCCGAGAGCCACCATGAAGGCGCGGATGAGGGAACACTTGGTCATGAGGAGCAAGCCTTTCAGCATTTAAAGGGCCATCTGACTGGGGTCGAAGTTCACGATGACTTCGCTCCACGCGTCATATTTGTCTTTCGGAAGGTTGGTGAACGGCGCAGACCGTTTGACGGCACGGTAGGCACCGCCGGCAAGCGCACGGCGTGTGGATTCGTTGCCGCCGGTCGCTTCGACCTCCGGATCTCCGATGATCTCGCCGTTCTCGTCCAGCTTCATGTGGACGGTGATGCGGACCTGGTCCATGTCCGCAAGGCCGGGAATGATCTGCCAGTTGCCGGCAATCGCGTTGCGCAGGGCATCCATCTCGCTCATGCTGAGCTTGGCGCCGGTGTTGTTCGACTTCTTGGCGCCCAAAGAAGCGACTTCGGTCGAGCGCTTGGCGCCGCCATTGGAAGGCTCCTGCTTGTTCAGCAGTGCGGCGATGTCGTCGGCGTTGAAATCGCTCTGCTTCGAGGACGAGGCCTTCGCCTTTTCCTGGGCCTTGTCGGCCTTCTTCTTGTCCGGCTGCTTGTCAGCCGTCTTCTTTTCGTCCTGCGCTTTTTCCGGCGGCTTTTCAGCGGGTTTCTGCTCGGGCGGCTTCACCTGCGGCTTGGCGACCGGCGTGGGAACGTTGTCGGGCAGCGCTTCGGCTTCCGGCTTCGGCGGCTCAGCCTGTTCGGCAGGCATTTCTTCCGGCTTCGGCGGGGTCGGCACAATTTCCGGCTTGGTTTCTGGAATCGATGCGACTTCCTTCGGCTCATCGACCACCGTGTCCTCTTTCATGATCTCCTTCACCTCGTTGGGAACGGGATCATTCTGGGGAAGCGGCTTTTCGGTGGCTTTCGGCGCGGCAGTGCTTTCGTTGTTGCTGGGCTTGGCGTTGGGGACCGGCGGGGTCTTCAGATCGACCTTGTTGTCGCCGAGGTTCTCGGCGTCTGCAACATCAGCGGGTTTTGACGTCGGCTTCGGCGCCGGCTTGTCGTTGGGCTTTGCCGTCTTGTCACCCTGCTGCATCTGGGTGATGGATTCGACCGGCACGAGATCGACCGGCATCGCTTCGAAATCATCGACCTTGAACGATTCGGGCGAACCAATGGTCACCAGAGCCGCGGCGAGCACCAGGCCGTGCAGAACAGCAGATGTGACGACACTGGTCTTCATCTTGCTTTCTACTGGTCCTTCTTCTGCTGAGTGACGAGACCGATATTCTTGAAGCCCGCGCCCTGGATGCGCGCCATGACGTCGGCGATCACGCCGTAAGGCGCCGTCGCATCACCACGCACGAAGATGCGTTCATTGTAGCCGGTGGTCGCGATCGCTTCGAGCTTGGCGGCGATTTCCTCGGCCGGGATCGGCGTTTCCTGCAGGAACACCGCACCGTCATTCTTGACGGAAATGGTGATCGGCTGCGTTTCGGAATTGAGCGCCTTGGCCTGCGTTTCCGGCAGGTCGATCGGCACGCCGACGGTCATCATCGGTGCCGCCACCATGAAGATGATGAGCAGCACGAGCATGACGTCGACGAGCGGCGTCACGTTGATTTCGGAAATAACACCCTTGTTCCGGCCACCACGACGGCGGCGTCCTCCGCCTCCGCCGTTATTGCCTCCAACAGCCATACCCATAATCGTGTACTCCGTTGGTTACTGCGCGGCCTGACGCGGCTGCAGCTTCTCGTCGATCTGGCGCGAAAGTATGGCGGAAAACTCGTCCGCAAAGCCTTCCATGCGGCCAGACAGCTTGCCGGCATCCGCGGAGAACTTGTTGTAGGCAATAACCGCCGGGATAGCGGCAACGAGGCCGATCGCAGTGGCCAGAAGGGCCTCGGCGATACCCGGGGCAACGACTGCGAGATTGGTCGACTTCGAACCGGCGATTGCCTGGAACGAAGTCATGATGCCGACGACCGTACCGAAGAGACCGATGAACGGACCGGCCGAACCGATCGTTGCGAGCGAGCCGAGGCGGGCGGAAAGATATTCGGTTTCACGCGCGAGCGTCACATCCATTGCCCGGTCGATACGCATCTGCAGGCCGATCGGCGAGCGTGCGCCGCGTTCGAAGGACTTCTTCCACTCGCGCATGGCTGCCACGAAGATAGAAGCAAGCCCGGTATTGTTGCGTTCCGAAAGGGTCCTGTAGAGCTCTTCCAGCGACTGACCCGACCAGAAAACCTGTTCGAACTTGTCGAACTGGCGCCGGGCGCGCCCATAGGCCAGATACTTGTCGATGACGATCGCCCAGGTCCAGACGGAGGCTGCGATCAGCCCGAGCATGACCAGCTTGACGACGATGCCTGCCTGCATGAACAGCGACCAGAGGCTGACGTCGGCCGTTGCTGCTGCCAATCCTACTTGTTCCATTTATCAAAATCCCCGAATCCAAACGCCCGGTGCTTGACCGGGCGGCACAGAAAGTGATCTCGCAAGAATTGCCTGGCGACCGCCGCCCAAAGCCCTGGTCAAGCTTGAAGCTCTTCTTCCGCCTTCCTTGCCGTCAAATTTGGTCAAAGGAAGGCGTGCACCGCACAATCTCCGACTTTCAGAGTAAGACACTATTATGGTTAAGAGATCGTTAGTGCCAGAGTATGACGGCAAAGCTTTACCAGCAGAATTTTCTTTCCGGCTTGGCACGAAGAGAGCGAAGTCCGACCATGGAATGCCCCGCAATCCTTGCAGCGCAAATTCCTTCCCATAAAAGTCATGTTTTTGCAAGCCTTGCGTTGTGTCTGCATGTCGGGGATGTGCCTCAGGCCCCCTCAGTCTCGATTTGCATCTGCTTGGCCAGTGCCTCGGGCAAGCGCCGTGGTCTTCCCCTGGCGTTGATGACGGCGATGATGACCTTGGCGGCGATGAGCGGTGTTTCGCCGCGGCGGATCTCCTGATGCAGCACCATCTTCGCGCCGCCTGCCTTTTCGGTGCGCGTTACGATCGTGAGAACATCGTCCATGCGGGCCGGATTCCTGAAGTCTATCTCCATGCGGTGAACGACGAAAACGAGCCCTTCCTCGTCGGCACTGATCAGCTCGCGCTGCTCAACGCCCAGGCAGCGGAGATAGTCGGTGCGGCCGCGCTCGAGAAAATGCAGATAGCGCGCGTGATAGACGAGACCGGAAAAATCGGTGTCTTCGTAATAGACGCGCTGGATCAGTTCGTGACCCGTCTGCGTCAGCGCACCAGAAATCGAAAAGCCGTTATCCGCCATAATTTTCTCCAAACTCGCATGCCTGTTGGCGAGGCGCAGCAATGCCCTAGCTTTGAACAATCGTCACAGTTCTTAAGTATCCCGATAGTGGATGAACATGCAGGAGGCAATGCGATGAAGATTGCGGTGATGGGCGGAGATGGGTTTATTGGCTGGCCGACATCGCTGCATCTTTCAGACGCGGGCCACGACGTCCACATTCTCGACAATCTCTCGCGGCGCTGGATCGACACCGAACTCGGCGTGCAATCTCTGACGCCGATGGATTCCATTCAGGAGCGAACCCGCATCTGGCATGCCGAAACCGGGCGGCGCATCCATTTCAATCTGATCGACCTTGCCAAGGACTACGAGCTTCTCAAGAAGTGGCTTGCCGAAAACCGGCCGGACGCCATCATCCATTTTGCAGAGCAGCGTGCGGCACCTTATTCGATGAAGAGCGACCGGCACAAGAACTACACCGTCAACAACAATGTCAGCGCCACGCATAACCTTTTGAACGCGCTCGTCGAACTACAGCTCGACGCCCATCTGGTCCACCTCGGCACGATGGGCGTCTACGGCTATTCGACCGTCGGCGCCGCGATCCCCGAGGGCTACCTGACCGTCGGCGTCGAAACGGCCGATGGCGACATGGCGAAACAGGAAATCCTCTATCCGTCCAATCCCGGCTCGATCTACCATATGACCAAGTGCCTGGATCAACTCCTTCTGCAGTTCTACGCGAAGAACGATGCGCTGCGCATCACCGACCTGCACCAGGGCATCGTCTGGGGCACACATACGCAGCAGACGTGCCGCCATCCCCAACTGATCAACCGTTTCGACTATGACGGCGATTACGGCACCGTGCTGAACCGCTTTCTCATCCAGGCGGCGATCGGCTACCCGCTGACCGTGCACGGCACGGGCGGCCAGACGCGCGCCTTCATTCACATTCAGGATTCGGTCCGCTGCATCGAGCTTGCGCTGAAGAATCCACCTGCGCGCGGCTCCCGTGTCGAGATTTTCAACCAGATGACCGAGACGCATCGGGTGCGAGATCTCGCCGAGATGATCGCCAGGATGAGCGGCGCGAAGATCGCCTGGCTTCCCAATCCGCGCAAGGAAGCGCCGGAAAACGACCTGATCGTGAAGAACGAGAAATTCCGCGACCTGGGGCTCAATCCGATCACGCTCGAGGCGGGCTTGCTCGGCGAGATCGTCGACGTCGCCAGGAAATTCGCTTACCGCGTCGACCGCTCCCGCGTTCCCGCCGTCTCCGCGTGGACGAAGGACATCGCCGCCACGATCGACCGCGACCCGGAAGGCAAGCGGCTGAAATCAGTGTCGTGAGCATGGACATGACAGAGACTGGAGCGGCCTCATCGGCAGAGCCTCCTCAACGCTACGCCTACATCACCCTCGTCACGAATGCCGACTATGCCAAGGGTGCGACCGCGCTTGTGCGCTCCCTCCGGCTCACGAAAACGGCGGCCAGTATCGTCGTGCTGCACACCGGCGGCGTGGATAACAGCGCCCTCGCCCCGCTTGCCGATCTTGGCTGCCGGCTGATCGCAGTCGCGCACCTGCCGCTTTCGGGCGCCTTCAACGACCGCCATGCCCGCGGCATGCTTCATTCCGCCGCCCCGTTTACCAAGGGCCGCAAGCCCAGTTTTCATTCGCCTCTCGACAATTTCTGCAAGCTGCGCCTGTGGCAGCTGAGCGAATACGATCGCACCGTCTTCATCGACGCCGATGCTATCGTCTTGAAGAATATCGACAAGCTCTTCGGCTACCCCGAATTTTCCGCAGCACCGAATGTCTATGAAACGCTTGCCGACTTCCGCCGCTTGAATTCCGGCGTCTTCGTCGCAAAGCCTTGCGAAGAAACCTTTGGCCGGATGCTCGCTATGCTCGACCAGCCGGATGCCTTCTGGCGACGGACCGACCAGACCTTCCTCGAAGCCTTCTTCCCGGATTGGCACGGCCTGCCCGTCTATTTCAACATGCTTCAATATGTATGGTTCACCATGCCCGCGCTATGGGACTGGAAGAGCATTTCGGTCCTGCATTACCAATATGAAAAGCCATGGGAGAAGGATCATCCGAAGGCGGCCAGGCTCAAGCCGCTGATCGATCTCTGGCACTTCGTCCATGCCGGCAATGGCCTGCCGGACATTGCGTCCATGATGAACCCGGAGGCGAAATGAAGGTACTGGTATCCGGCGGGACAGGCCTGGCGGGACGCTATATCGTCGAGGAGCTGCTTTGCGCCGGATATTCGGTCATCATCGGCGGACGCCGCGCGCCATTGCCGCGCCTCTTTTCCCGTCCCGTCGAATTCGCGCCGCTTTCGCTCGATCCCGACGAGGATCATATCGAGGCCTTCGACGATGCCTATTTCTTTGTGCATGCGGCGCTCAGCCATCTACCCGGCAAGTATCGGGGCGGCGAAGGCGATGATCCGGGCGGTTTCCGTCGCCTGAACCTTGACGGCACGGTGAAGCTCTTCGACACCGCCAAGCGCGCCGGGACCCGCCGCTGCATCTTCATCTCCAGCCGCGCCGTCTACCAGGATGCGGCGCCCGGCACGGTGCTCACTGAAGCCATGGTGCCGGAGCCGGATACGCTTTACGGAGAGGTGAAGCTCGCCGGCGAGCGAGCGCTGGCCCACCTGGCCGGAGCCGGCTTTGCAGCGGCCAGCTTGCGAGCCACGGGCGTCTACGGCGGCCTGCTCCCGAACAAATGGACGGATCTTGTCAGGGATTACCTGAGCGGCAGGCCGGCGCCCGTTCGAGCCGCAACGGAAGTTCACGGCAGCGACCTCGGCCGCGCCGTGCGGCTGATGCTGGAGACGGAAAGCGCCCGCATCTCCGGCGAGGTTTTCAATGTTTCCGATCTTCTGGCCGATACCCGCGATATCTTGTCGCTCGTGCAACAGGAAACCGGCTGTCCCAATCCTCTACCTGCCTCGGCAGACAAGGCTGCCATCAATCGGATGAGCACCGAAAAGTTGCGCTCGCTCGGCTGGCTGCCGGGCGGCAAGGCGCTGTTCGAACAGACAGTCCGGCAACTGGCAGGTCCATTGCAGCATTTGCTACGGTAAACTCCAGGCCGCGCCGCTTTGATGGGATTGCAAAGGCCCGCCAGCCGTTTATGGTTCGCATTATGCAGCAGACGATATACAAGGAACTGAAAGCCCAGATGCGCGCCGAACGGCTTGCGCTGCGCGACGCAATCCCGCCGGAGACGCGCATCGAGAAAAGCCTGGCGATGGCGGAGCACGCTGGCGAGGCCGTGGCTTTCGATCCCGGCACGATCATTTCGGGCTTCATGCCCATCCGCTCGGAGGCAGACATCCGGCCGTTGATGGCGCGCTTTGAGGCACGCGGCGCTCGCCTCTGCGTTCCCGCCATCCTCGACAGGCAGACGATCGTCTTCCGCGAGCTCCTGCGCAGCGCGCCGCTCGTTGACACAGGCTTCGGCACTGCCGGACCGGGAAAGGAGGCGACCGTTCTCGATCCGGAAATCATGCTCGTGCCGCTTTCGGTCTTTGACGATCGCGGCCATCGCATCGGCTATGGCGCCGGCCACTACGACCGCGCGATCGGCCGTTTGCGGCAAAAAGGCATGCATCCGAAGCTGATCGGCATTGCATTCGACTGCCAGGAAGTGGCACATGTGCCCGACGAGCCGCATGACATAAGCCTGGATGCCATCCTGACAGAAAGCGGCCTTCGCTTTTTTGCTTCTTGGATCGGATAAGGAATGCGGCTGCTTTTTCTGGGTGACATGGTCGGCAAGACGGGGCGCACGACCGTATGGGACCGCCTGCCAGGGCTGGTTTCAGACCTGAAACTCGATTTCGTGATCGTCAACGGCGAAAACGCTGCCGGCGGTTTCGGCATCACCGAGGATATCTTCCTGGAGACGATCAATGCCGGCGCCGACGTCGTCACAACCGGAAACCACGTCTGGGACCAGAAGGACGCGGTGGCCTTTGCCGGTCGCCACGACCAGTTCCTGCGCCCGGCGAATTATCCGCAGGGAACGCCCGGTCGCGGCTCAGGGCTCTTTTATGCCCGAAGCGGAGCACGCGTGCTCGTGGCAAACATCATGGGCCGCGTCTTCATGCATCCCGAGCTCGACGATCCCTTCAAATCCGCCGAAGCGATCCTCGATGCCTGCCCTCTGAAGGAACAGGCCGATGCAATCATCTTCGATTTCCATGCCGAGGCCACCAGCGAGAAGCAGTGCTTTGGCCATTTCGTCGATGGACGCGCCAGCTTCGTGGTCGGCACGCATACCCATGTGCCGACCGCCGACCACCAGATCCTGAACGGCGGCACGGCCTATATGTCGGATGCCGGCATGTGCGGCGACTACGACTCCTCGCTCGGCATGGACAAGGAAGAGCCGCTAAACCGCTTCATTTCCAAGATGCCGAAGGGACGTATGGAAGCTGCCACTGGCCCAGCCACGATCTGCGGTGTCGGCGTGGAGATTTCCGACTCCACGGGACTTGCTGAAAAGATTGCGCCGCTGCGGATCGGTCCGCGGCTTTCCGAAACCATCCCGGAGTTCTGGCGCTGAAAACACCCGCCGGCAACACGCAATTGTGAGCGGCCCAGCCTGATTTCGGCTGGACCGATGCATCCCCTTATCGCATCCTCGCCGCACCGTGAAAGCGCCGGAGGGGTGGCATGAAGCCGCAATTGCTTATCCTCGCTATCGCATGCCTTGTGCCTCCGGCCCTGCCCCGCGCAGCCGCCGCACAAGAGGAACGGAAACCGGTCAGCCAATGCCAGGCGATCGCACAGGCAATCCCCAGGGCCAGTTTCGCAAGCTTTTCCGGTGAGACGCCGATCGTACCCGCGGTTTCGGAAGGCGATGATGTCAAGCTGACCTTCCTCGGACATTCCACTTTCGAAATCGAAACGCCGGGCGGCATCGTCATCGCAACGGATTTCAACGGCTGGTACCGGCCGGTCGTAACACCCGACGTGGTGACGATGAACCGGGCGCACTCCACGCACTACACGCTGAGCCCGGATCCGGCGATCAAGCACGTGCTGCACGGCTGGAGCGATGTGCCCGGAGAAAAGGCCGACATCGACCTGGTGGTCGGAGACGCCTATGTGCGCAACGTCACGACCGATATCCGCGGCGGCTACGGTGGTGCGCAGCAGGATGGAAATTCGATCTTCATCTTCGAGAGCGCCGGGCTGTGCATCGGCCATCTCGGCCATCTGCACTATGAGCTGACCGATGCCCACTACACCGAGATCGGCCGCCTGGACATCGTCATGGTTCCGGTCGATGGCGGCCTGACCATGGGCGCCGACAGCATGAGCCGCATCATCAAGCGGCTGCGCTCGTCGCTGATACTGCCGATGCACCGCCGCGGTCCTCCGGTCGAGCGCTTCGTGTCGATGTTCGGCAAGGATTTCGATATCAGCTACGCGCCGGACGACACGATCACAGTTTCCATGCGCTCGCTGCCCAAGAAGCCGCTCATTTATGTGATGAAGGGCGCCCAATAGAGAAGACCCAAAAGCCTGAGAGCTTTGGGCTCTTCCAGCATCATGCAAATTGCAGATGGCGTTTGATGCCCACCTCCGGCAACTTGTCGTCACTGAGATTGGCCTTGGCGATCTCCCAGCCGAACTTGAGCTTGCTGCCGGTAGAAACCCAGATCTCGGCGTCGTCCACATGCATGACGAGCATCGTCAGGTTCGGATCTTTCTTGCCCTCCTCGTACCAGGCGGCAACGACCGAATTCCAATATTGCTCGATCCTCGAAGGATCCGGCCGGACCTCGATCTTGCCTGCCAGGGACGCGTGATAGTCGTGATCCTTGCCAATGACGCAGAAGCGCGCACGCGTTCCCGGTTTGACGGCGCGGACGATGTCGGCATCGGATTTGGTATAGAACCAGATGGTATTGGTCTTCGGATCGGCATGCGGAGCCATCGGCTGCATGTGCATGTCGGCGCCGTCGATGCCGAGCATTCCCGCAGAAACGTCGTTCACCTGATCCCAAAGCTGCCGTGCCGGATGATCGCGCGCCTCACTAAAGCTTGCCATGGCCTTCCCCTTCCGTTCGGACATTTCAAGCCTTCAAACGTCACGTCTGCCGCTTTGTTCCGCAGCTTTTGCCCATCCTCGGGACACACAGACAAGCTGCTTTTCCCTTGAATGCCGCCGGCTTCGCTCTTATAAGGCCGTCCATTCCGAACAATGAGACGTGAACAGGGGTGCCATGGCTGGCCATTCACAGTTTAAAAACATCATGCATCGCAAAGGCCGTCAGGATGCCGTGCGATCGAAAATGTTCTCCAAGCTTGCGCGCGAAATCACCGTTGCCGCCAAGGCCGGCCTGCCCGACCCGACGATGAACGCCCGCCTGCGCCTGGCAATCCAGAACGCCAAGGCACAGTCCATGCCGAGGGACAATATCGACCGCGCCATCAAGAAGGCTTCAGGCGCCGATAGCGAGAACTACGACGAGGTCCGCTACGAGGGTTACGGTCCGGGCGGCACGGCGATCATCGTCGAAGCACTGACCGACAACCGCAACCGCACCGCATCCAACGTCCGCTCGATCTTCACGAAGGCCGGCGGTGCGCTCGGCGAAACCGGCTCGGTTTCCTTCTCCTTCGACCACGTCGGCGAGATCACCTACAAGCCATCCGCCGGCGATGCCGACACGGTCATGGAAGCCGCGATCGAAGCCGGCGCCGATGACGTCGAGACCGACGAGGAAGGCCACACCATCACCTGCGCCTTCGAATCCCTTGGCGAAGTCGCCAAGGCGCTGGAGGCCGCGCTTGGCGAAGCTGAAACCGTCAAGGCCGTCTGGCGCTCCCAAAACAACGTGCCGGTGGACGAGGAAAGGGCCCAGTCGCTGATGAAGCTCATCGACAGCCTGGAAGACGATGACGACGTCCAGAACGTCTATTCGAATTTCGAAGTTTCCGAAGAAGTGCTTGCCAAGCTTTCGGCCTGAGCATTCGAACGACGAACAAAAGACCCGGCTGCGGAAACGCTGCCGGGTCTTTTGTCTTCAGGAGCGATGTTGGCGCAGAGCCATACCAGGCAGCCACCCGCCGCCTGATGGGCTCCCTCACTCCAGTGCTTGCCAGGCCCAGCGCGGTCAGGTCCTTGGGCGCCGAAGACCCATTCACAGGAACGAGGAAAGAAGCCGGGGAGGGTTTGGCAGGTCTGGGACCTTAAGCCGCAACACGCATGAAATTCCCCAGTCCCGCAAACAGCTCGACCGACTTCAGCCGCGCCTCGATGTCGTGGATCGGCATCGAGATGATGAGTTCGTCCGCCCCGGTCTCCTTCAGGAACTCGGTGACCTTCGCCTCTGACGTCTTCGGCGAACCCACGACCGCATAGCGCAGCGTATGCTCGACATTCAGTTTCTCCATCTGCGACCAGAAACCCTCCATGTCCTCGACCGGCCGCGGGAACGGGCCGCGGACGTTGCGGCGCAGGTTGACGAACTGCTGCTGGGCGGAGGTAAAGTGATATTGCGCCTCCTCGTCGGTCGGCGCGACGGAACCCATGACGCCGGCCATGACGTAAGGCTTTTCGAGCGAGGCCGAGGGTTGGAATTTGCTGCGGTAGATATCGATCGCGTCGAGCAGCGAATCCGGAGCGAAATGCGAGGCGAAGGCGTATGGCAGGCCGAGCATTGCTGCAAGCTGCGCGCTATAAAGACTGGAGCCGAGAAGCCAGATCGGCACATGGGAATTGTGGCCGGGAACGGCAAGGATCGCCTGGTTCTCGACCGGCGCACCTAATAGCTGCTGCAGCTCGACGATATCGCTCGCAAAGTTGTGGGCGCCTGCCTCCAGATTGCGGCGGAGCGCCTGTGCCGTGCGCATATCCGTACCCGGCGCGCGGCCAAGTCCGAGGTCGACACGGCCTGGAAAAAGCGCGGCCAATGTTCCGAACTGCTCGGCGATCACCAGCGGTGAGTGATTGGGCAGCATGATACCGCCCGAGCCGATGCGGATCCGTTTCGTTGCGGCACCGACATGGCCGATGACCACCGCAGTCGCGGCACTTGCAACCCCCGGCATGCCGTGATGCTCCGCCAGCCAAAAACGCTTGTAGCCGCACTCCTCCGCCTTCTGCGCCATGCGCGCCGAGCCTTCGAAGGATTGTTTTATCGTCGTGCCTTCGGCAACGGGCGAAAGATCGAGAATGGAAAAGGGAACCATGGGTAAAACCTGCCGGTGATTGGAAGGACAGGTCTATGTAGGTTCACGAATGGCTCATTCCAAATGCTGCAGACGAAGAAACGGGCCGGTGTCCCGACCCTTCATCTCTTGGCTTCGTTTGTTCCGTTTATCGGCGTTGCCGAAGAACATGAACCTCGGCGCCGCTGTAATGATAATGTTCGTGAGGCAGCGTGAAATTGCCGAGTTGACGATCCATCTCCACAGCCTCGGCCGCAAGTCGATGGATCGCGGCTGTCGTTTCCTCCACCATGGCGGCATTCTGCTGGGTCATCGAATCGAGCTCGGAAACCGCCGTGTTGATCTGGCGGAGCGTATCGGCCTCTTCGCGGGTCGATTCCATGATCTCGTTGATTTGGTCGTTGATCGCTTCCACATGGCCGCCGATGCCCGTCAGGGCCACCCCTGCCCGCTCGACTAGCGACACGCCGGTCTCGACTTCGTGGGTCGACTTCTGAAGCAGGCTCGCGATCTCCTTGGCTGCGCTCGAGGAGCGCTGCGCCAGCTCGCGCACTTCCATTGCCACAACCGCAAACCCCTTGCCGGATTCCCCGGCCCGGGCGGCTTCCACGCCGGCATTAAGCGCCAAAAGGTTGGTCTGGAAGGCGATGTCGTCGATGACGGAGATGATCGTATTGATCTGCCGCGAGGAGGATTGGATTGCTTCCATCGCTGCGATTGTCTCGCGCATGACCTGGCTGGAGCCAGTGGTCTCCTTCTTCGCGTCGCGGGCGATGCGCTCCGCCTGTTCGGCGCGTTGGATCTGGAGGCGAACGGACCGGGTGATCGCGTCGATCGCATTGGCCGTTTCGGTGATCGAGGCAGCCTGGCGCTCGGTGCGTCCGGCAAGGTCGTCGGCTCCCGTGCGCATCTCTTCCGAGCCCGACCGGACAGCCATAGAGTTGCCGCCGATCGCCGTCATCGTTTCGCTGAGCGTGGCGAGGGCCTCGTTGAAGTTGACGCGCAGGCTTTCAAGTTCGTCGGGGAAGCGCGTTTCGATCTGATAGGCGAGATCGCCCTTCGCCAGATGGTGCAGCCCCTCGTCCAGCGCCTGGACGACGTCCTGCAAACTTCTCGCTTCGGCTTCGCGAAGAGCAAGATTTTCCTGACGGTCGCGCTCGGCGCGGGCACGGGTTTCGGCGCTTGCCGCTTCCAGCTCGCGGCTTTCGATCAGTGATTGCCTGAAGCGGGCGAGCGCCTTGGCCATCGTGCCGATTTCGTCCCTTCGGGTCTGGCTGCCGATCTCGACATCCAGCTTGCCCTCGGCCACATCACGGGTAATTCCAGCCAGGCGGGAGAGCGGCGAAAAGAGCAGCTTGGTGATCAGGCCGGTGGCGATCGCCATGACGACAAGCGCTGCAAGGCCGATCATGGTCAAAAGCGTCGCGATCTCGATCGAACCCGCATTGAGCTCGCTGACGAGTACGCTTTCGACGACAAGGAACCGCTCGCCCTGGTAGGTGATAGAGCGGACATAGGCCCGAGCGGTGCCGTCGGGGCGCGCAAAGTCGTCGACCGTCATGCCGTTGCTGCTTGAAAGCGCATCCTTCATGAACGTGAACGGCGCCGCCTCGAGCGTCGCAAGCCGGCCTTCGGCATTGAGCCCCACGGCCGAACCGTCACTGGAAATGATGGCTGCCTGAGCCGTACTGCCCGAAACGATCCCCTTTGCCAGGATGCTGGTGATGATATCGTCGCGCACCTTGAAGAGGATGATGCCCTTCGGCTGACCGAGCTTGATGATCGGCACTGCGTAGAAGATCGCCGACTTGCCGTTGGAGGCATCGACGCGCAGGCCCGAAAATGCGGTCGGCGCGGAATCGTCCGTTGCCTTGGCCGTATTTTCGACGGCCTTTGCAAACGCAATGCCCGCACCTGTCGTCTTCCATGCATCGGCCTTCAGGTTTTCGGCAAAATCATCGTCCTTCTTGTAGGAATAGAGAACCGAGCCATCGAGATCGGCAATCAGCAGGTCGCTGAAGGCGGTTTTTTCCAGGTCGCGTTGAACTTCGCCCTGCGTCTTTTCGTGGTTGGAGTAGTAAAAGCCGCTCGGTCCTTCCGGCTTCATCAGCTTTTCACGCTGATCGGCCGGGTTCGGATTGTTGGTGATGAACACCTTCTTGAGTTCGCCGCGCGCGTCGCCCGACGATTTTTCGATCGTCTTCCAGCCGCTCTTCAGGCTGGTGATCGACATCTGCAGCGCCTCGATGCGCGCAACGGAACTCGCCTGATTTTCGAGCTGTCCGAGTTGATCCTGCAGCATGTCGCCGCGGAAGATGAGAACGCTTTCCTTGGCCTTCAGCGCCTGCGCATCCGAAATGCGGCTGCTGGTGAAATAGCCGAGAACACTGATCGTGCTCACGGCCAGTGCCGTGAGCAGGATGAATGTCGCGATAACCTTGAAGGACAGGGACTGAAATCTCTGAACCATGACAATGAACCCTTCCGGAGCGGCTTGCCGGCAGCGCAAACCTGCCACCTTGACCGAAAACAGAACACGGGGAGCCTTAACCTTTTGCAAAAGGCAGCTCCTCTCACATTTGAAGGGGCAGCTTTCAGGCATTCGGTTTAATTCGTGGTAAACGGCGCCTTATAAAGGGGCGTAATGTTTTTGTTTTGTTCACATATCGGTGGCAGTTATTTTGCAACCGCAATAAGGTGAGACATGCAAAATACGATTCGCATCATCGGCATCGACCCGGGCCTTCGCCGCACCGGCTGGGGAATTATCGACACGCTCGGCAATTCGCTGCGCTTCGTCGCCTCCGGAACGGTGACCTCCGACGGCGAGATGGACCTCGCCTCCCGCCTTTGTCAGCTGCATGACGGGCTCGCTCAAATCGTCCATGACTTCAAGCCGGATGAGGCGGCGGTCGAGCAGACCTTCGTCAACAAGGATGCGGTCGCCACGCTGAAGCTCGGTCAGGCCCGCGGCATCGCGATGCTCGTGCCGGCACGCGCCGGGCTCCAGGTATCGGAGTATGCGCCCAATGCCGTCAAGAAAGCCGTCATCGGCGTCGGTCACGGCGAGAAGCAGCAAATCCACATGATGCTGAAAATCCTGATGCCGAAAGTCGAATTCAAGGGCAACGACGCCGCTGACGCGCTCGCCATCGCCATCTGCCACGCCCATAACCGCGGCAGCAGCCGAATGCGCCAGGCAGCATTGGCCGGCTGATATGTATTCTTGGTTTTTTCCCTTTTGCTATCTAGGTAATCCATGCGTGTCACCGAAAAGGGCCATGTGGCCATGCCGAAGGAGATTCGCGACCGGCTGGGGATAGGCCGCGGATCGGAAGTGGATTTCATCGCCTCTAAAGCGGGCGCCATACTCCTCAAGATCGAGACGGGTGGAGCTGATCCAGTTCGCACGTTCGATGATTGGGCGAGCCGCGCTCAAACAACGGTTGATCTCGGCGGAATGACGACGGATGATGATATCGAATGGTTGAGGGGCCAACGTGACGATCTCGACGCTCGTTGACACCGATATCTTTATCGACAATTGGGGGCCGGATACCGTCGAAAGGCAATGGTCCCTGAAGCAGTGCGTGATTGACGGTGACGTGGTAACGAAGGCAGTGATCTGGTCGAAACTCGCCGCCTCGGCTCATGCCGATTGGCGCCGGCATCGGCTGCTGAAGCGCGACGCTGCCCGCTACCGTTCCTATTATCCATTCCTCGACCTCATCACTCCCGAAACTCATCGCTCACGGACCTCTTCATGATCGGCAAGCTCAAAGGCACCATCGACGAAATCGGCGACGACCACGTGCTCGTCGACGTGCACGGCGTCTGCTACACCGCCCATTGCTCTGGCCGTACGCTGTCGAGACTCGGTTCGCCGGGAGAGGCTTGCGTGCTCTTCATCGAGACCTATGTGCGCGAAGACCAGCTGAAGCTCTTCGGCTTCATGAGCGCGCTGGAACGCGAATGGTTCAACCTGCTGCAAAGCGTCCAGGGTGTCGGCGCGAAGGTCGCACTCGCGGTGCTCTCCATCCTGACGCCAAGCGAATTGGCAAATGCGATCGCCCTGCAGGATAAAACGGCCATCTCCCGCGCCCAGGGGGTCGGCCCTAAAGTTGCGGTTCGTATCGTCACCGAATTGAAGAACAAGGCGCCCGCCTTTGCCGGCGAGGCGATCCATATCGGCCTCAAGCAGGAACTCGGTGAAGGTGTTGCTTCGGCCCCGGTCGCCGATGCCGTCTCGGCGCTGACGAACCTCGGCTATTCACGTGATCAGGCCGCCAATGCCGTCGCTGCGGCCATGAAGACGGCAGGCGAAGGTGCTGACAGTGCCAAGCTGATCAGGTTGGGCCTCAAAGAGCTCGCGCGTTAAATCCGCCGTGATTTGATGCAAAAGCGGAATACGTCGTATATGGGTTGAATCCCATCGAACCGGAAGAAGCCAAGATGAGTGAACCCGCGCGCCTGATATCGCCGGAAAAGCGGGGCGAAGACCTGGATGTGACGCTACGCCCGCAGTCGCTGGACGAGTTCACCGGCCAGGCGGAGGCGCGTGCGAACCTGAAGGTTTTCATCGAGGCCGCCAAGAACCGCGGCGAGGCGCTGGACCATGTCCTGTTCGTGGGGCCGCCAGGTCTCGGCAAGACGACGCTCGCGCAGATCATGGCCAAGGAGCTCGGCGTCAACTTCCGCTCCACCTCGGGTCCTGTCATCGCCAAGGCAGGCGACCTTGCAGCGCTGCTGACGAATCTCGAAGAGCGCGACGTCCTCTTCATCGATGAAATCCACCGCCTGAATCCGGCTGTCGAGGAAATCCTCTATCCGGCGATGGAAGACTTCCAGCTGGACCTCATCATCGGCGAAGGCCCGGCCGCCCGCTCTGTGAAGATCGACCTCTCGAAATTTACCCTTGTCGCCGCGACCACCCGCCTGGGCCTCTTGACCACGCCGCTCCGCGACCGCTTCGGCATTCCGGTGCGGCTCAGCTTCTACACGGTGGAAGAGCTGGAACTGATCGTGCGCCGCGGCGCCCGTCTCATGAACCTGCCGATGATCGACGACGGCGCCCGCGAAATTGCGCGGCGCGCCCGCGGCACGCCGCGCATCGCCGGCCGCCTGCTTCGCCGCGTGCGCGATTTCGCCGAAGTCGCCAAGGCCGAAGCCGTTACCCGCGAAATTGCCGACGAAGCGCTCACGCGCCTGCTTGTCGACAGTGTCGGCCTCGACCAGCTCGACAAGCGCTATCTCAACATGATCGCCGTCAATTTCGGCGGCGGCCCCGTCGGCATCGAGACGATCGCCGCCGGCCTTTCCGAACCGCGTGACGCGATCGAGGACATCATCGAGCCCTACATGATCCAGCAGGGCTTCATCCAGCGCACGCCGCGTGGCCGCGTGCTGACGGCAACCGCCTGGAAGCATCTCGGCCTGCAGCCACCGAAGGACCTGGAAGCCGCCCAGTTCCGGCTGTTTCAGGAAGACGATTAGGTGATCACGCGACGCGGATTTCTGAAGATTCTCGGCAGCAGTGTCGTGGGCGCCATGGCGTTTGGTGGTTACGCATTCGCCTATGAACCTATCGTGCGGCTGAACATTGCCCGTTATGCACTGACGCCGCCAGGATGGACGCCGGGCTTGAAGCTCAGGGTCGTCGCCCTTGCCGATTTGCATGCCTGCGAGCCCTGGATGTCGGCCAGCCGTATTGCCGCGATCTGCGCCAAGGCGAACGAACTCAATGGAGACGTGACGGTCATGCTCGGCGATTATACCTCCGGTATGAACATAGTGACGCGTCACATGCATTCGAGCGAGTGGTCGCAGGTACTCGCCGCCTTGCGCGCTCCGCTCGGCGTTCACGCCATCATGGGCAATCACGACTGGTGGGAAGACAAGGACGCTCAGAAGAACGACGGGGTGAAACCGTTTGCACATCGCGCCCTGGCCGATGTCGGAATTTCGGTCTACAGCAACCGTGCCGTCCGGCTCGAAAAAGACGGACATGGCTTCTGGCTGGCGGGTCTGGAAGACCAATTGGCGCTTCTAGCGGGCAAGAGGTGGGGCCGCGCGCGCATGGTCGGCCTGGACGACCTGGACAGCACGCTGGCTCAGGTTTGGGACGATGCGCCCGTCATCCTGCTTGCCCACGAGCCAGATCTCTTTCCGCGGGTGCCGCAGCGCGTATCGCTGACGCTTTCGGGCCATACACACGGCGGGCAGATCCGTCTTTTTGGCCGCTCGCCGGTCGTTCCCTCCCGTTTCGGCAATCGTTACGCTTATGGCCACGTTGTCGAGGAGGGACGAAACATCATTATATCGGGCGGTCTTGGCTGTTCGATTGCGCCGATCCGCTTCGGCGTCCCGCCGGAGATTGTCGTAATCGATCTTGGATAGGCAGAAAGTCCCCGAGCCGGCTCGATGGCGATGCCTGGCGTTTCAACCATCGCATGGCGGATCTCGGGCTTGGCGGCCGCGCCGGGAACGGCCAGACCTCCGAAGAAACGCCGAAGCGGGCGATGATCGGGGAATTCGGGCTCGTGGTCGAAAATCCAGCGCCTCCTTTGGGTGTGGGAAACTTCCCATTTGAGAAAACGCGCCTGGCAAGGGCGGGCTTCCATTGCCTGAGGTAAATTTCGCCCGCGTTTCCGTTCAAGTCCAGAAAGATCGTCCACCGGATCGAAGATGGCGGCAATTATCCCAGGTTCAAATGGCTGCCCGCGGCACAGGAAACCCTGTCCGGGCTGGAAATTTTGCCTATTTCATCGGAAAAGACGTCGCCGGCGTCGCCGCACCATCTTGTCTGGCTCGATCAGGCTCTGGATGGCAACGATCAAGCAACCGGCAAACATTGACGCCACGTAAATCGGCGCCTTTGCTGGGCCAAATTCGTGCTGAGGAGGATGCGCCATGCCGAGTTTCGATCCGCGCCGAGTGTTTCGCAAGCTCTCCTATAACAACGCGCTTGCGAACCATCGCCTGCTGGCTGCCTGCGCGTCCCTGCCTCCGGGAGAATTCGAGGCGAAGCGCGTCGGCTTCTTCCCCTCGATCAAGTCGACGCTCAACCACATCATCACTGTTGATTGGTTTTATGTCGACGCGCTCGAGGGCGGCAAGCTTGGTCAAAAAGCCTTCGAGGTCGAAGAGCCGTTCGATGAGGTCGCCTCGCTTGCTGGCGAGCAGCGCAAGGTCGATCAGCGCCTTGTGGCATTTTGCGAAGCCTTGACCTTGGAAGGGCTTGCAGCGGTGATCGATCTCCAGCGCGCCGGCCGCCTCCAGAAAGAGCGGGTGGACGACGTGCTGAGCCACCTTTTCCAGCATCAGACACATCATCGCGGCCAGGTGCATGCGATGCTCGCTGGAACCTGCGTAAAGCCGCCGCAGCTTGACGAGTTTATCGTCGATGACGACGCGAAGTTCCGCAGCGCCGATATTGCGGCCTTCGGCTGGAGCGAAGAGACGCTGATGCGTTAGTCGGCAAGGTGCGCCTTCAGCCGGTCGACGATCGTCCTCGTCAGCAGATCGTAGTTCTCGTCGAAATGGTGATCACCCGCCAGCTCGACGACGTCGGCGCCGCTATCCTTCAAAGCGGGACAGGCGACCTCGTCATCGTCGTCCTTGCCGTAGATGCATTGCACAAGCTTGGGGTCGATGGCTTTCAGATCATCGACCGGATCGCCGGCAGCACCCTCCGTCTTCTGACCGAGCCACCCCATGACGGAGATCACGTAGTCCACCTCGTGGGAAAGCGAGAGCAGCGACACCTGTGCGATCGTCGCTTTGTCGGCGGCTTTAAGCCTGTTGTAGGTGGCGGGCACGATATCGGCACCGAAAGAGTAACCGACCAGAAGAACGTGCTTCACCTTCCATTGCTTGCGATAGAATTCGATAATCTTTTCCAGATCGTCGGCCGTTTCCTGGGGCTGGCGCTCTGACCAGAAATAGTGAAGCGAATCGACGCCGACGACGGGGATGCCCTCTTTCTGCAGCGCCGCACCGACTTCCTTGTCGATATCGCGCCAGCCGCCATCGCCGGAATAGATGATCGCCATGGTGTTCATGGACGGATTGGCATCGAGCACGGCAAGCGGCAGTCCGAGCGGATTGTCGGCGCTTCCGGAAGCCGCGATCAGGTCGTCCAGCGTCTCGGAAAGAGCCGTTTCGGCATCATCCCCAGCATCGCGAATCTCGATTTCGGGATGATCCATCTTCAGCGCCGCGACATGCGCACGCCCATCTTTGGTTGCAGCAGACGTGAAGACAGCGGTGATAGGGTCTGCAAGGTTGCCTTCGCCGAGGCCGTAGACCATCCGGCCACCCACCGTCTTTTTCGATGCCGGCGTGCAGAGCTGCTTTGTGAGCGGAATGCCGGCGGCCGGATCCACGGCCAGCGTTTGGCCGATCGTCGCATCCGGCGTCTGCGCAGCAATCGCCAGCGCCAGTGCGCCGCCTTCGTTGATACCGGCGATGATCGGCAAGTGATAGGCGCTGTTGCCGGCAGCCCGTTGCACCTGCTGGCTGAGCGACTCGATATCGGACACCAGATAGATGCAGCCGTCATTCTCGTTGACGTCATATTTGCGCAGAGCATCCATATAGGACAAAAAATCGACACCGATGACGACGGCTCCCTCCTGCACCAGATTGTCGGCCTGCGCCTTTTCCTTGTCGCCCCAGCCAGCACCATCCGAAATCAGCATCACGGCGCCTTTGACGTCGCCGTCCGGCAAAAAGATGTGCGGTGAAGGAATAAGCCCGGTTTCAAAGCGTTGCGTGGTTTCCTCGGCAGCGACGGCCGGGGCCGTCAGCGCGAAAGCGCACACGGCCGAAAGCAGATATCTCCTGATCATTTCCTGACGACTCCCTTCAATCCGCCGCCGATGAGAAGTGTCGCGTCCATCAACGCGATCATCGGATTGCCCCCTCCTGAAACCGCAAGATAGCGCGGCTGCCAGTGCGGATGAAACTTTGATTTGAATGCCCGAAGGCCTTTGAAATTGTAAAAGCGCTCGCCGTGTTCGAAGACGGTGCTGCCGATCCGGTCCCAGACGGGTGCCGTCTCGCGCTTGGACATGCCCGAAAGCGGTGCCATGCCGAGATTGAAGTGCGTGTAGCCTTCGCCGCGCAGATATTCCATGATCCGTACGAAGAGGAAGTCCATGGACCCTTTGGGCGCCTGCGGCGAAAAGCGCATGAGGTCGATCGTACCTTCCGACTTCGTTCCGGTGACGAGGATATTGGCAAAGGCGACGATCCTGCCGTCCTTCTTCAAGATCCCAACCGGCTGGGCGATGACGTAGCCCGGCTCGAAGGCGCCGAGCGAGAAACCTTTCTCCTTGGCGTTGTGATGTTCGAGCCAGGCGTTGGAAACTGCAGAGAGCTCGTCGATGACACCGGCCACCTCCTCGGGCGGGATGACTTCGAATTCAAGCCCGTCGCGCTGCGCGCGCGCCGCCGTCTGCCGCAGGTTTGCCCATTTGCCGCCCTTCATTTCGAAATTCGCCAGATCGGCAACGGCCAATTCGCCGAGCTTGAACGCACGCAGGCCCGCATCGGCGCAGTGTGAGAGAAGGGCTGGAGAAATCTGATAGAACACGGCCCGGCAACCGGCAGCGCGCGCCGCCTCGACGAAGCGCCATACGAGTTCCGGTCTCGCCCCTTTTGCCCCGATGGGATCAAACAGTGCGATCCAGGAGCGCCCCTGCCGGCCATACATGATGAAGGCATCGCCATCCTCGGAAAACATGATGCTCTTGTCGCCCATGCGCACCAGATTGGCATCGGCATCATCCTGCGCCCTGACGATCTCGACTGCGCGCCGGAGCGCCTCCTGCGTGGCAGGCTCCGGTTTGAAGGCGGCGGGGCGAAGCAGGCTGAAGATCGCGATTGCCGAGGAAATGATCGTGAGGCCGAGAACCGCACGCAGCCCGCGCGGCGCCTCGCCGGCGAATTCGAACTGCCACCAGAGCTCGTTGCTGTATTCCACATCGCGGTAGACGAAGAGCAGAATGACGACGGCGCCCACGCAGACAACCGCAATCGCGGTCATCCATGATGCCGTCAGCGTCTGGTTGAGCAATGAGGCATGGCGGGAAAAGAGCCGGCGGCTGACAAAGAGGCTGGAAATTAGGAAGGCGAGGAACAGCGCTTCGACAAGGGCTACGGCCTTGAGCAGTGAAAGCGCCAGCGCGGCAACAGCGGCGATAATCGCCACCAGCCAGGCGCCATCGAGCCGCTGGCCAAGACCGCGCGCGGCAACGAGCAGCGCGAGACCCATCAGGCTGGAGAGGAAATGTGCTCCTTCAACGATCGGCAGCGGCAGATAGCTGGCGAGGAATTCCAGATTCTGGTCCGGCGTCGGCGTGACGCTCGAAAAGATCAGCATGACGCCGAGCAGCAGCGTCAGCGCCGAAAGCAGCTGCGGCGTCAGCCGCCCGCCGATGCGGCGGATGCTGGAAGCCGCCGGATGATCGACAAAGCGCCGAAATTCGGTTGCCGACACCGCGAGCACGGCGATCAGAAGCGGCAGCACATGATAGATCAGCCGGTAGAGGACCAGCGAGCCGAGAACCGCATCGATATTCACCGCGCTGCCAAGCGAAGCGATGACCACCGTCTCGAAAACACCGAGGCCGGCCGGAACATGGCTTAGCACCCCGAGCCCGACAGCAATCGCATAGACGGCAAGAAACACCGGCCAGCCGATCGCCGTTTGCGGCAGCAGAACATAAAGAACCGTGGCTGAAGCCGCGATATCGAAAGCGGTCACCAGGAACTGGCGCGACCATGTGCGCGAATCCGGAAGCCGGATCGAGATCGGGCCGATCTGCATCGCCCGACCGTTGCGTCCAAGCACCAGAAGCGCTCCCAAAGCCGCGATGATCACGCCCGCGACCAGCCGCAGCAGCAATGCGCTCGTTCCCACAAGAGGTGCAATTTCATCGGCGATGATCATCACTGCGATCGATGCGACCCCTGCCAGGCCAAGCCCGAAGGCCAGCGTGACGAACGCAATGACGCGGCCGATTTCTTCCGGCGTCAGGCCGAGACGCGAATAGGCGCGATAGCGGATCGCCCCGCCGCTCAACGCCCCGAAGCCCGCCGTGTTGCCGACCGCATAAGCGCTGAAAGCCGTCAGGGCCACATGGGGAAATGGCAGCCTCTTGCCGATGTAGTCGATGGCATTGAGGTCGTAAACGATGAGCGCCAGGAAGCTCAATCCGGTAAAGAGAAGCGCAAGCACAATGGCGCTGGGCCGCGTATTGGCCAGCGCTGCGACGACGTCTTCGTAGCGCACCTCATCGGTAAGCTTTACGACGGCATATCCGACGATGCAAAAAACAAGAAGCGTGGCGAGCGCCACCAGGTGGGGGCGATAGCGCCTGATGAACCCGCGCGCACCGCGCGTCGCTGCGACTTCGATCTCTTCCAAGCTGCCGTCACTCGCCATCTCTACCTGCCGCTTTGCCGTCTGGCGGATCGTCCAGGAGTCGAAGCATACGCGGCATTCAAGCTCTGCAAGCTGATACCGGGCGATACCCCACCGCCGTCATTTGCGTCTCAGTCGGCTTGAATTGGGGCAGAATTAGCGCCTTAAACCACGATGAACATTGCATTTTCGTAAGGTTTGACAATCGAAGGGCAAGATGGGCCCAAGGCTTGCGTGCCTGCCGGACCGTCCGATCCGAGCCTTGGCGTTTTCAGCTCGCCACCTCGCCCGCGGTATCCGGCTTTTTTGTCACATGACGCGCCGCTGCCGCACGCGCCTCGACTTCGCGTCCCTCGCCGGAGACCTGTACTGTTGGCACAGCAAATTCGATGCCGTTCTCCTTGAAGGCATTGCGGATCATCGCCAGTGCGTTGCGGCGGATGACGAACTGCTCGCCCGGTTTGGTCATCATCGCCAGGCGGATCTCGATTGCGAATTCGCCGAATTGCTCGACGCCCTTCATCTTCAGAGTCTCGATGATATGCGGCCCGAATTCGGGATTCTCGAGCAGTTGCTGTCCGATCTGCTTGATTACCTTCTTCGCTTTCACGAGGTCGGTATCGTAGGTCACGTTGAGACTGATCTTGTCGATCGTCCAGTCGCGGTTGAGGTTCTTGACCGCGCCGAGCTCGCCGAAGGGCACGGTCGTCAGTGGTCCGCGGTGATGGCGGAGTTTCACCGAGCGCAGGCTGAAGGATTCGACCACGCCCTTGTGGCTGCCGCTCTCGATATACTCGCCGACGCGGAAGGCATCGTCCCACAGATAGAACATGCCGCTGATGACGTCCTTGACGATCGCTTGCGCTCCGAAGCCCACGGCAACGCCGACGACGCCGGCACCGGCGATCAAGGGGGCGATCTGGATGTTGAGACCGGCGAGCACCATCAAGATGGCAATGACGGCGATAACGACAGCAAGGACGTTGCGAAAGATCGGCAGCAGCGTTTGCAACCGCGCACGCTTGGCCTTTTCCTCATCCGTGGCGCCATCGGCAAGCGACGTATTCGCAAGCTTGCTGTTGATAAAGGTCTTCACGAGATGCCAGATCAGATCGGCTGCAAGCAGAATGACGACACCGCCGATGATGCCGCGGGCGATGCGATCCACCATCGTCTCCCCGGCGGCCATCGTATCGGCTCCGACGCCGATCATCCGCCCCAGCCAGACAGCCGCCAACGCGATGATGACCGCCCTGACGCCGCGGTCAAGCAACACTGCAGCCATGCTGCGCTTTGCAAGGAAACCCGCTTCAGCCTGATGCAGCGCACGGACGCAAATCGTGGCGATGGCGAGCATTTTAGGCAGTATCAGCGCGTAGATGCCGAGCCAAAGCAGCCCGGTGAAGCCGGCGACCCAAAGTACCCAAAGCAGCATGAAATAAAGCGTGAGCGCCCAGGATGTCGTCGTGCTGCGGCGTGCACCGTCTGCCGGTCGCGACCAAACAGCCTCGGTCGCAATCAGAAACAATCCGATACCAAGGACGTAGGCCACGAAATAGCGCGATGCGCTGGAAAAGCCGAGCGGCGCCAGGACCTGGACGACGGCCCAGCCGAAGGCGAAGTAGATGACGAAGATCGCCGAGCGCCGGAACCAGAAAAGCGCTTCGGCGCGAGAGACCGCCGGTTCACCGTCGGCCCTTGGAAGCGCCACCAGGGCAACCAGCAGCCGTCCAAGCGAGACAACAAAGCGTGCGGCCACCAGCGCAATCGTCACGGCGATCGCCATCGACTGACTGACAGGCGGCCATTTGAACACGAGAAGCGCCACGAGAGTTGCGATCATGAAGACGATGGCAGGTACGAGCCTGAAGAACAGATTGACCCCTGCCTGATACAGCCCCGCCGGCTCCTCGGGATCTACGCGCTTCATTCGCGCGCGCGGCGCAACGGCACGGAAAAGCAGTTCCGCCAGGGGACCTGCAAGGAAAAGAGCCAGTGTTTGAACGAGAATGCGGCCGACGCCTATGGGCTCCACCTCCCGGTCGACAATATCGGAGGCGCTTTCGACCTCGTCCGGCAGGGCCATTGGGGCTTGCGACACCATCTCGACATGGCGCCGTACGTGCCCGAGCAAACCCGAAAGCGCCGACATCTGCTCTTCAGGCGCGGCTACGGCTGGAGCAGATGGAATATTGGTCTTCGCCGACATCCACTTCTGGACTTCGGGGGCCTGCATCAGTTCCATTATCTGGCGCACTTTGTCCGGCGGCGGCGCGGCCGGATCGGCGGCCGGTGCTGGCGTTTGCCCAAGTGTCGCGCCGCAAAGCGCCGTCAAAATCAACAACGAGAGAAGAAACGCCCAAAGACCGCGCCCCACGAACCTTGAACCCGACATGTTGCCGCCCTTCCGGTGTGTTCCCCGCATCAACCATATCGCGTGCACAGCCATAGGCAATGGCCCATGAAAAAGCCCGCAACCAGGTGGATGCGGGGCCGGGTGGATGCGGGGTTTGAAATGCGTCAGGCCGTCCCTTAGGTTTTCGGCTTTTCCAAATGGCCGCCGAAGCCGGCGCGCATGGCGGAAAGCACCTTGTTGGCGAACTCGTCATTGTCGCGCGAGGAAAAACGGCCATAGAGCGCAGCGCTCAGCACCGGCGTCGGCACGCTTTCGTCGATAGCGGCCATGATCGTCCAGCGGCCTTCGCCGGAGTCCGAAACGCGGCCTGCAAATTTCATCAGCGCCGGATCGGCATGCAGCGCGTCAGAGGTCAGATCGAGCAGCCACGATGTGATGACGCTGCCGCGCCGCCATACTTCGGCGACATCCTGCAGGTTGAAATCGTACCGGTAGTGTTCCGGGTGGGAGAGAGGAGCGGTTTCGGCATCCGCCTCATGCGCCGCCGCGCCGATATTCGCACGCTTCAGGATGTTCAGCCCCTCTGCATAAGCGGCCATCAGACCGTATTCGATGCCGTTGTGAACCATCTTGACGAAATGTCCCGCACCGTGAGCACCGCAATGCAGATAGCCCTGCTCTGCCGTGCTGTTCGGGTCGGGCTTGCGGTTTGCCGACGGCGGTGTGCTGCCGGCGCCGGGAGCCAGCGAGGCGAAGATCGGCGAAAGGCTCTGCACGATGCCCTTTTCGCCGCCGATCATGAGGCAATAGCCACGCTCCAGACCGAAGACACCGCCGCTGGTGCCCACATCGACATAGTGGATGCCCTTGGTAATGAGCTCGGCGCCGCGGCGGATATCGTCGTGGTAGTAGGAATTGCCGCCGTCGATGATAATATCGTCATCGTGCAGCAGCGGCACGAGCTGGGCAATCACCTTGTCGGTGATGGCCGCCGGCAGCATCAGCCAGACGGCGCGCGGGCGGGAGAGCTTCGATACGAATTCCTCCAGAGAGGCGCTGCCGGCCGCACCTTTTTCGACGAGATCGGCGACGCTCTCCGGCTTCGTGTCATAGACGACGCATTCATGGCCACCGCGCATCAAGCGCTGGACCATATAATTGCCCATACGGCCCAAACCCACCATGCCAAGCTGCATCTGAAAGCTCCTGGAATCCAATCAATTCAATAATTCCGGAAACTAGCACCCACAGTGCAGCAGGCAAGCGAAGTTCTATCACATTAAGGCGACGGCGGCTCCGATGATGGCTGTTGTTGTCATTTGAGCGCCTCGTAGTCTGGAGCCTCGGCAGGCTCGCCGCGCATCTCGCTGAGGAACATGCCCTCCCGGAGATTGATGCCGTATTCGACGAAGGCCTTCATGCAGCAGAGCATGTTGGCCCAGCCCTCGCAGTTGAGATAGGTGCCGCGCCGGCCGGCCTCGTCTTCGTGCCAGCCATTCTCGGAGATCGTCACCATCGTTCCGCCGTCGTCCAGGGGATCGAATTTCATCTCGACCGTCGTTTTGTAGCGTACCTTGTTCGCGTCCGTGCCTCCATCCCAGCCCAGCAAGATGAGGCGTTCCGGAACGAGATCGACCACCTCGACGGGCGAATCCTTCCACCAGGTTACCGTCGTACCCTTGACGAGCGGCGCGCTCGCTCCGCCGACGGTCGTGAAATAGCTCGAAAGCTTCTTCGGATTGACCACCGCATCGAAAACTTCCGCGACCGGACGTCCGATCCGCCCGCCGACACGAATACTGAGGGCCATCGCACTTCCTCCTCTTTTCGATTGAGACTGGGGCCATTATGTTATAAAAATATAACATGTCAAGCGAATCGGATAACGACCCTGTCTTCAAGGCACTGGCCCACTTTCGGCGCCGTGAAATTCTCGACGTTCTGAAAGACGGTCCGCGCACGACCGGCATGCTCTGCGAAATCTTCGCGGACATGGATCGCTGCACCGTCATGCAGCATCTGAAGGTTCTGGAAGATGCCGACCTCGTTGTTCCAAAGAAGGAGGGCCGCGAGCGCTGGAACCACCTAAACAGTCTGCCGATCAAGCATATCTACGACCGGTGGATCAGTGCTTATGCGGGGCATGCGCTTTCGATCCTGGACCGGCTGAAGCGCGATCTGGAGGAATAAGCCCACGACAAAACGAGCGCCGAAGCACCCGTTTTGCCAAGGGAGTTCAAGCGGCCTTGCGCAAGGACGCGGCAAGCGGCGGAGAGCGGCGGTCGAGCGCACCGCTCGTGATTGTGAGGACAAGCGCCGCGGCAACGAGGATCGCGCCGACCCAAGGCGTGGCGGCGAGCCCGAGCGAAGATTCGACGACCAACCCGCCGATCCAGGCGCCCGCGGCGATCCCGAGGTTGAAGGCAGCAATGTTGAGCGCCGAAGCAACATCGACGGCGGCCGGACGGACCTGCCTTGCCAATTGCACGACATAGAGCTGCAGGCCAGGCACGTTTGCGAAGGAGAGAAACCCGAGTGCGGCAAGCGTCGGGATCGTCAGCCATGGCGAAACAGCCGTGAAGCTGAAGAGAACAAGCACGATGGCCTGGGCGACGAAGAGCCCGGTCAGCGCCCTCACAGGATCACGATTGGCAATCCGCCCGCCGATGATGTTGCCGATGGCGATCGCAATACCGTAAAGCACGAGGATCAGGCTGATGGCAGATGCTGAAAAGCCGGTGATCTCCTGCAGGATCGACGCAAGAAAGGTGAAGGCGACGAACGTGCCGCCATAACCGAGAGCGGTCGTGGCAAAGACGATCAGCAACCGGCCGCTGCCAAGCACGCGCACCTGATCCTTGATGCTCGTGGGCGGCGCTTTTGCGAGGTCGGAGGGAAGCAGGAGCGCAATACCTGCAAAGGCCACGACGCCGAGCGCGGCCACCGCGGCAAAGGTCGCCCGCCAGCCGAATGTCTGGCCGATGAAAGTGCCAAACGGCACGCCGGTCACGATCGCGACGGTCAGTCCCATGAACATCATGGCAATGGCCGAGGCGCGGCGGTTTTCCGGCACGAGATCGGCGGCGATCGTCGAACCGACGGAGAAAAACACGCCATGCGCAAAAGCCGAAAGTGCGCGTGCAACCAAGAGCGGAGTGTAACCGGGGCTGAATGCCGCCATGGCATTGCCGATGACGAAGAGCGTCATCAGCCCGAGCAGCAGCGGTTTGCGCGCGATCCGGCCGGTGAGTGCCGTGAGGATCGGCGCGCCGAAGGTCACGCCGAGCGCATAGACGCTGACAATGAGACCTGCGAGCGGCAAAGAGATGTGGAGATCGCTGGCAACGGTCGGCAACAGGCCGACGATGACGAATTCCGTGGTTCCGATCGCATAGGCTGCGATCGTCAAGGCAAAAAGAGCAAGTGGCATGAGATGACCCGTGATGATACGCCACAGTCTGGGCGCAAGGTTATTGTTCGGGTCCAAATATGGATGCGTCGCACCGCGTCGATAATCCGCTGGAGCGGCCCAGCAGTTGTGAATTGAATTCAAGGTAGGCGCTGCTCAACCACGTTCCGTCTCGCTGACAAGCCATTTCCTGAAGAGCGCCAACGACGACTTTTTCAGCGCTCCGGGGGGATAAAGCATCGCGTAATTCAAGGCTGCAGGCTGGCGTTCGACGAAACAGCGCACAAGTTTTCCGGCGCTGATATCTTCGGCAACCAGCGAACTGCGCACCAGCGCAAAACCCTGTCCCCTGCTGCAAGCCTGCAGCATCTCCTCGAAGGAGCCGAAGACGGGCGCTTCTTCGACTGCTGTTGCGATGTCGAAGCCGGCAAGCGGCTCGACGTTCGGATCGTCTCGCACAGCCACCTGTTCGTACCATCGCTGCCAGTCGAGCACAGTGTGCCGCATGCCGCGATAAAGCAACAACGGCGCGGCGCGAATGGCACCACGGCTTGGAAGCGTGCATGAGAGGGTCGGCGCGCAGACGACGAATTCCTCGTCGAGCAGAAGCGGCTCCGTCACAAGGTCCACGCCGCCATGGCCAAGCCAGATCGCCAGATCGACACTTGAAAAATCCGGTCGCTGATAGCCGACGGCGGTGCGGACTTCGATTTTTGGATAACGGCGGCAGAAAGCCTCGACACGCGGGGCAAGCCATTGGCTCGAAAATTCCGGGGTCGTTGCGATCGTCAGCGACGGACTGGCGCTTGCTTGGCGGGCCTGATGCAAGGCGCTTTCGAGCGAAGCAAGCGCGCTCGCGATCTCGGGATGAAGCCTGAGACCAAGCGCTGAAAGCCTAGCGCCGTGCCGGCCGCGTTCGAAGAGCCGGCCGCCCATCCAGCCTTCCAGTTGCGCGATCTGATGGCTGACGGCTGTCTGTGTCAGCCCCAGCCGTTCTGCGGCGCGCCCGAAGCCTCCTGTCTCCGCAATAGCGCAGAAGGCCTGCAGGGTCGAAAGTGGCGGCAACGGACGATCCATCATGAAAATCTCTCATGATAAGAAGTACCGAGTTTCATTATTCAGCGCTGCAAAGCAAGAATAAATTGACCGCATGGGAGATAAGCCATGAGGTTTCCGATAAAGATTCTGAATGCATTGCTGGCGTTTTGCAGCCTCGCCACGCCCGCGCAGCGACAAAGCCCGACGCAGCCGGCAACCGCACTGAACGCGCATATGCAAAGGGACATCGGAATAGACGAGGGGCGCAAGCCTGCCTTCGAACATTGAAGTGCGATCCGCGGCAACCGATGGAGATTTACGATCCTGGGCGCCTACAAACGTAGGTGGGCACCGTGTGTCCAGGCCCACGAGCCTGGTCAGGGACAGCTCCCTTTGGATCGAGTATGGCCCCAGGGATTGTGGTTCCTGTCGAGAGGCGCAGATCGCAGCACGATATATAAGGCCGTTCGCAAGGCTACGCCAGAGGGACATGCATGCTGGGCAAATTTAATTGAGCTCGGCAGGCGCCCGGCCGTTGAGCTTGTCGGTGATGCCGCGAATGCGGCTCGTCACTTCTGCGAGCACTTCGGCGAGGCTTTCCTCCGTCCGCGCGGTCGCAGCGAGAACGGTGTCTCGATTGCCGCGCAACGTTTCAAGTTCCGTTTCTAGCTCGCTCACGCGGCGGTTCAGCTCGGAAATTTCGTCCATCACCATGATCCCGGCCATGACGGTGATCCTCAGATCGCCGATTTCGCCGAACTGACCCTTGAGATGGCCGACATAGCGGTCGAAGCGATTGGCGAGGTCAGTCAGGTGGTCTTCCTGTCCTTCCTCGCAGGCCATTCGATAGGCCTTGCCGTCAATCGTTACCGTCACCTGTGCCATGTCACCGTCTTTCCATTAGCGGTCAAGGACCGCGCGGATCGTCTCCATTGCCGTTACCAGCCGCCGGGAAACCTCGCGGTTGACCTCTTCCAGCCGGTTGGCGCGGAATTCTGCCTGGTCGAGTTCCTGCGCGAGCTTGGAGCGATCGGCATGTACGCGGCGAACCTCGCCCTCGATATCGCCCTGCTCGCGCTGGCGTTCGATCCGCATTTCCACGGCGTTTTCCAAGCCGGAAATCGCCTGCTTCAGCTCGTTGAGGGCCGCTTCCATGGATTTGCCTGTGGGCGTCATGTCGCTGTCCGGTTCTCCCGCGCAAGACCTCTCGAATCGGCAGGCCTTGCCGGTCCAGTGATTTCAACAGGATATGCAGCTAGCCGACGGCGCGTCAATAAAAGCCGTACCGGCGCACGGGCGCTATTCTGTGGATGACTGAAATACGCCCACCTGAAGCAGCGGATTCGTCTTTTGCACAAGCCGACGATCAAATGTCGAAAATCGTCGCACCCGGCCCGGATATGGCCTGCAATTTATTGACTTGGCCGTTCCAACTGCTATGTCTCACCCGCTTTCATCGATGGCCTTCACAAGGCTCGAGGCCATCTCCCGACACCGGAACCCCGTGGAAAAGCCATGACCTCTCCCGCACAACATGACAGGATGGCGAATGCGATCCGTTTTCTCTCCATGGATGCCGTCGAAAAGGCAAATTCGGGCCATCCGGGCTTGCCGATGGGCATGGCAGATGTCGCCACCGTTCTCTTTACGAAATACCTGAACTTCGATCCCAAGCGGCCGCACTGGCCAAACCGCGACCGCTTCGTGCTGTCGGCCGGTCATGGCTCCATGCTGCTTTATTCGCTGCTTTATTTGACCGGCTATCCGGACATGTCCATCGAGGACATCAAGAATTTCCGCCAGCTCGGCTACAAGACAGCCGGCCATCCCGAATACGGTCATGCGACCGGTATCGAAACCACCACCGGCCCGCTTGGACAGGGCATCGCAAATTCGGTCGGCATGGCGATCGCCGAGCGCAAGCTGCGCGAGGAGTTCGGCTCCGACCTGCTCGACCATTACACCTATGTGATCGCCGGCGACGGCTGCCTCATGGAAGGCGTCAGCCAGGAAGCCATTGCGCTGGCCGGCCACCTGAAGCTCAACAAGCTCATCGTTTTCTGGGACAACAATTCGATCACCATCGACGGCGCCGTATCGCTGTCGGATTCGACCGACCAGGTCGCGCGCTTTAAGGCAGTGCACTGGAACACGATCGAAGTCGATGGCCATGATCAGGCTGCCATTGCCGCCGCTATCGAAGCAGCGCAGAAGGCCGACCGTCCGACACTGATCGCCTGCAAGACGATCATCGGCTTCGGCGCGCCCAACAAGCAGGGCACCCACAAGGTGCACGGCAACCCGCTCGGCGCAGATGAAATCGCCGCTACCCGCGAGGCGCTGAACTGGGACGTCGAAGCCTTCACCGTCCCGGCCGACATTCTGGAAGCCTGGCGCAAGGCCGGCACACGTTCTGCCGAAACCATCACGGCCTGGGAGGGCCGCCTTGCTGCCTCCGAAAAGAAGGCCGAGTTCACCCGCCGCTTTGCCGGCGAATTGCCGCCCGGCTTCGATGCAGCCATCAGCGAATACAAGAAGAAGCTTGCCGAAACAAAGCCGACGGTCGCCACCCGCAAGGCTTCGGAAGATGCGCTCGAAGTTATCAACGGCTTCCTGCCAGAAACGCTCGGCGGCTCCGCCGACCTGACGCCTTCGAACAACACCAAGACCAGCCAGATGAAGTCGATTACCCCGACCGACTTCTCCGGCCGCTACATGCATTACGGCATCCGCGAACACGGCATGGCGGCCGCCATGAACGGCATCTCGCTGCACGGCGGCCTGATCCCCTACGGCGGCGGCTTCCTGATCTTCTCGGATTACTGCCGCCCGCCGATCCGCCTCGCCTCGCTGATGGGTATCCGCGTCATCCACGTGCTGACCCATGACTCGATCGGCCTCGGGGAAGATGGCCCGACGCACCAGCCGGTCGAACAGCTCGCCGCACTGCGCGCTGTTCCGAACCTGATGATCTTCCGCCCTGCCGATGCCACGGAAACCGCCGAATGCTGGCAGATCGCCATTACGACGCCAAACCGTCCGTCCGGCCTGGCGCTCACGCGCCAGAACCTCTCGGCCGTGCGCATGGAATACAGCGAAAAGAACCTCTCGGCTCAGGGCGCCTACACACTCGCCGGCTCCGATGACGCCAAAGTCACGATCTTTGCATCGGGCTCCGAAGTCGAGATCGCCATTGCCGCCCGCACCACGCTGGAAGGCAAGGGCATTTCCACCCGCGTCGTCTCCGTTCCCTGCACCGAACTCTTCTTCGAGCAGCCGGAAGCCTACCGCAATGCGGTCCTTGGCAAGTCGCCGGTCAAGATCGCCGTGGAAGCCGCCGTCCGCGAAGGCTGGGACGCCTTTATCGGCCCGGAGGGCACCTTTATCGGCATGAAGAGCTTCGGCGCCTCCGGCCCATACAAGGAACTCTACAAGCATTTCGGCATCACGGCGGAAGCCGTCGTCGCCGCAGCAGAAGCCAAGCTCTAAAGGGGGAGCGTTCCGACGCTCCTCATCCGCAAGCCTATATCCAGGGAGTGAATGCAAATGACTGTAAAGGTTGCCATCAATGGCTTTGGCCGCATCGGCCGCAATGTCCTTCGCGCGATCGTTGAATCTGGCCGCACCGACATCGAGGTGGTCGCGATCAACGACCTCGGCCCCGTCGAAACCAATGCCCACCTGCTGCGCTATGACTCGATTCACGGCCGCTTCACCGCAGTCGTCAAGGTCGAAGGCGACACGATCGTCGTCGGCAATGGCAAGCCGATCAAGGTAACGGCGATCAAGGACCCGGCGACGCTGCCGCACCGGGAACTCGGCGTCGACATCGCGATGGAATGCACAGGCATCTTCACCGCGCGCGACAAGGCTGCGGCTCACCTTACCGCCGGCGCCAAGCGCGTCATCGTCTCGGCGCCTGCCGACGGTGCTGACCTGACCGTCGTCTACGGCGTGAACCACGACCAGCTCACCAAGGAGCACATGGTCATCTCCAACGCATCCTGCACGACGAACTGCCTGGTTCCGGTCGTCAAGGTGCTGAACGACGCCGTCGGCATCGACCACGGCTTCATGACGACCATCCACTCCTACACCAACGACCAGCCGTCGCTCGACCAGATGCACAAGGATCTGTACCGCGCCCGCGCTGCCTCACTCTCGATGATCCCGACCTCGACCGGTGCGGCAAAAGCCGTCGGCCTCGTGCTGCCGGAACTGAAGGGCAAACTCGACGGCACGTCGATCCGCGTCCCGACCCCGAACGTCTCCGTCGTCGACTTCAAGTTCGTCGCCAAGAAGGCAACCACGGTTCAGGAGATCAACGAAGCCATCAAGGCTGCCGCCAACGGCAAGCTGAAGGGCGTTCTTGGCTACACCGAGGAGCCGCTGGTTTCCCGCGACTTCAACCACGACAGCCAATCGTCGATCTTCGCAATCGATCAGACCAAGGTCATGGAAGGCACGTTCGTGCGAATTCTCACCTGGTACGACAACGAGTGGGGCTTCTCCAACCGGATGGCCGACACGGCCGTTGCGTTTGCCAAGCTCATCTGAGTTTTCGCGAAGCGGATTCAGGAAGGCGGCCTGCGAAAGCGGGCCGCTTTGGTTTGGGCACTCAAGCGCCGGTACCGGGCTCTTCGCCGCGACCTGTCGGCCGCCCGAGAGAGCGGCGTCGCGCTCATCACTCAACCATCCGCCGATTTCACCGGCGGACTTAGGACAAGATGGGCTTTTGGACGTACCGGACGATTGTCAATAGGACGATTGTCAAGGTGCCGCTGCGGGATGGAACCCTCGTGTACAGGTTCCGGAAGTGCTTCGCGGAAAAAACTGGACAGCGTCTAAGGACGCTTGAAGCAACAAAAAATTGCACTCGTCTTCTCCTTGCCCTGCTGTTGCCTGATTTACCCATACATTCTTCGCTGAGAATCTCTCCCGTAGCATCCCCAACGGCCAGCCGTCCGGCGCGCCGTTCAGCAGCATGAAGCCGCAGGCAAGCGAGGTTAAGCCGCAAGGCCTACCCTTCCGACCTGTTTTGCCGTTTACTGATGCAGGCGGAATGAAGCGTGGAGGGCGAAAATAGCTGCATGCCAGGGCGGGCTTGCGGCGGGCAATGAAAGGGGTTGAACGTGGAAGCATTCTACATCGTCGTACTGGTTTCGACGGCGCTTGTGCTTCTTGCGGCCTTCTCGAGCCTGCTTGCCTTCCGCTTCGGCGCTCCCCTGCTGCTGCTTTTCCTGGCAATCGGCCTGATTGCCGGTGTAGACGGGCTCGGCATCGAATTCAGCAACAATTTTCTCGCCTATATCCTCGGCTCGATCGCACTTGCCATCATTCTCTTCGATTCCGGCTTCGGCACGCCGCTTCAGGCCTTCAAGCTCGCGGCTATACCTTCGCTGACGCTTGCCTCGGTTGGCGTCTTGATGACCGCCGGCCTCTTTGCCGTCGTCGCCATGTGGCTGCTGGATTTCACCTGGCTCGAAGGCCTGCTGCTCGGCTCGATCGTCGCCTCCACGGATGCGGCGGCCGTCTTCTTCCTGCTGCGCATCGGTGGCATCAACATCCGTGACAAGGTGCGTTCGACGCTTGAAGTGGAATCAGGCACGAATGATCCGATGGCGATCTTCCTCACGATTGCCCTCGTCGAATTGCTAGCCAGCGGCGAAGGCTATACCGGCATCAATATCGGCATGCTCGCGGTGTTCATCCAGGAAATGGGCCTTGGCGTCATCCTCGGGTTGCTGGGCGGCATGATGATTGCGCAGGTGGTCGGCCGGCTGGACACTGATCGCGGCCTCACGCCGATCTTCGTGCTCGGCCTTGCGATGCTGGTGTTTTCCTTTGCCGGTGCCGTCGGCGGCAGCGGTTTTCTGGCTGTCTATGTCGCCGGCATCTATGCCGGAAACCGCAAGCTTCCAGCGCTGGGATCGATCAAACGCTTTCAGGACGGCATGACCTGGCTCGCTCAGATCATCATGTTCCTAGTGCTCGGCCTGCTCGCGACGCCCTCGCAGTTTCCGGCCATCATCTTGCCTGCGGTTGCACTGGCGCTGTTCCTGATCTTCGTTGCCCGTCCGCTGGCCATCTGGCTTTCGCTCCTGCCTTACGACTATACGCAGCAGGAGATCGGCTTCGTCGCCTGGGTCGGGCTTCGCGGTGCAGTTTCCATCCTGCTCGCCATCATGCCGATCCTCGGCGGGCTGCCGAACGGGCAGATCTATTTCAACACCGCCTTCATCATCGTGCTGGTCTCGCTGCTGATTCAGGGCTGGACGATCAAGCCGGTGGCCAAGAAGCTCGGCCTCATCATTCCGCCGCGCATGGGGGCCGTCGACAAGGTCGAGGTCGACCTGCCCGGTGCGGCAAACCACGAGCTGCTTTCCTATCGCGTCATCAAGGACAGTCCGATCCTTCGCGGCGAGCGCATCCCGCGCTGGGCAACGCCTTCGCTCGTCATTCGCGACGGCAAGTCGATGCGTTATCAGTATGCCGGGCGGCTGCGCGAGAATGATCTGGTCTATCTGTTCATCGTGCCAAGCCATTCGCGTCTGCTTGACCGGCTTTTCGCCAGCCGCGCGCCGGTGGATGCGGACGACGCGGAATTCTTCGGTGCCTTCGCACTCTCCCCTGCCCGCCCAGCGGCCGATCTCGATGCTGCCTACGGCCCCGGCCTGCTGAACGAATCCGAAAAGGGGCTGACGATTGCCGAACTGATGAAGCAGCGCCTTGGCGGCAAGGCCGACTATGCCGATCGCGTCCGTCTCGGCTCGATCATCCTGATCGTCCGGGCCCTCGACGACCAGGACCATATTACCTCGGTCGGCATGTCGCTCGAGGCCGTCGAGCCTGCCATCACGCTGCCGATCTTCATCAATCTGCATGACATCGTCCAGCGTATCCGCGACCGCCTCAAGGGTCGAAAAAACCCGGAAGCCGCAGCGGCCAAGGGCATGCCCGACCGTGAGGAAAACGCGCGTGAAAACCACGGTTGAACGCCTTGCGTCTTGAGGCATCCTTGCTATGGTCGGCCACCTTCTAAGGCAAATAACGAACGGATAGTCCCATGCCAGCTTTCAAGACTCTCGACGACCTCAGCGGCATCGCCGGAAAGCGTGTTCTCGTCCGCGTCGACCTCAACGTGCCCGTCAAAGACGGCAAGGTGACCGACACGACGCGCATTGAACGCGTTGCGCCGACGATCCTCGAACTGTCGAAGAAGGGGGCAAAGGTTGTTCTGCTTGCGCATTTCGGCCGCCCGAAAGAGGGTCCCTCACCGGACCTCTCGCTCTCGCTGATCGCGCCGGACGTTTCCAAGGTGCTCGGCAAGCCGGTTGCCACTGCATCGGACTCGATCGGCGAAGCGGCTGCTTCGGCCGTCGCCAGCATGAAGGATGGCGATATCCTGCTTCTTGAAAACACCCGCTTCCACAAGGGCGAGGAAAAGAACGAAGCCGACTTCACCAAGGCGCTCGCTGCCAATGGCGATATCTATGTAAACGACGCTTTCTCCGCCGCCCATCGCGCCCATGCGTCCACCGAGGGCCTTGCCCACCTGCTTCCTGCCTATGCCGGCCGCACGATGCAGCAGGAGCTCGAGGCGCTCGAAAAGGGCCTCGGCAGTCCGGCCCGCCCGGTCGTTGCCATCGTCGGCGGCGCCAAGGTTTCCACCAAGATCGATCTGCTCATGAACCTCGTGAAGAAGGTGGATGCTCTGGTGATCGGCGGCGGCATGGCCAATACCTTCCTCGCCGCCCGCGGCACCAATGTCGGCAAGTCGCTCTGCGAGCACGACCTTGGCGAAACCGCAAAGCAGATCATGATCGAAGCCGCCACGGCCGGCTGCGCGATCATTCTGCCGGAAGACGGCGTTGTCGCGCGCGAGTTCAAGGCGGGTGCCGCCAACCAGACCGTCGACATCAACGCCATTCCCGAAGATGCCATGGTCCTCGACGTCGGTCCGAAGTCGGTCGAAGTGGTCAAGGCCTGGATCGAGCGCGCTCAGACTTTGGTCTGGAACGGGCCGCTCGGCGCCTTCGAAATCGCGCCTTTCGACAAGGCGACGGTGGCAACGGCCAAATACGCGGCCGAACGCACTAAGGCCGGCAAGCTCACCTCTGTCGCAGGTGGCGGCGATACTGTTTCGGCACTGAACCATGCCGGTGCCGCTGATGACTTCAGCTATGTTTCGACCGCAGGCGGCGCCTTCCTCGAATGGATGGAAGGCAAGGTCCTGCCGGGCGTTGCCGTTCTTTCCGGCAAGTGACCGCCCGGCTGATTCGGCAATCTTTACATGTGGATAAACCGCTGAAGCCTTCCGGCTTTGGCGGTCTTTTGCTCATGGGTCGAAAAAACCCAAAGTTTCAAACGATTGAAATCATTTCAATCGTTTCAATGACTTAGCGCTCCATTCTCCTGCCTATAAACTTCTGTTATCGGCGACCTATATGCATGCTTGCCGATTGTTCTTGTCGTGGAGAGAGTAAAAAAATGAGCGAACGCCTGGAAGACATTGCAGCAAAGATGGTAGCGGGTGGCCGTGGGCTTCTTGCCGCCGACGAATCGACCGGTACGATTGGAAAGCGGTTCGATACGATCGGCTTGGAATCCACTGAGACGAGCCGGCGCGATTACCGCGAAATGCTCTTCCGCTCCGAAGAGGCGATGAAGAAGTTCATCTCGGGCGTGATCCTCTATGAAGAGACGCTCTATCAGAAGGCGGCCGACGGCACGCCCTTCGTCGACATCATCAAGGCTGCAGACAGCGTTCCCGGCATCAAGGTCGATACCGGCGCCAAGCCGATGGCGAAATATCCGGGCGAGACAATTACGGAGGGCCTCGACGGCCTCGCCGACCGCCTTGCCAGATATTACGAAGCCGGAGCCCGCTTCGCCAAGTGGCGCGGCGTGATCGCGATCTCTTCTTCGCTGCCGACCTGGGGTTCGATGAAAGCAAACGCTCATGCGCTTGCCCGCTATGCCGTGCTGTGCCAGCAAGCCGGTATCGTGCCGATCGTCGAGCCGGAATGCCTGATGGACGGCAAGCCGGGCGACCACAATATCGAGCGCTGCGCCGAAGTCACCGAATGGACGCTGCGTACCGTCTTCGAAGAACTTGCCGATGCGCGCGTCAGCCTGGAAGGCATGATCTTGAAGCCAAACATGGTCATTGACGGCAAGAACGCCCGCAAGGCATCCGTCGCAGAAGTCGCCGAACGCACCGTCCAGGTACTGAAGCGCACGGTTCCGTCCGCAGTTCCCGGAATTGCCTTCCTTTCCGGCGGTCAGTCGACGGAAGAAGCGACAGCTCACCTTTCGGCGATCAATTCGGGATTCGAATTGCCCTGGAAGGTCACCTTCTCCTATGGCCGGGCGCTGCAGGATACGGCACTGAAGGCATGGGGCGGAAAACAGGAAAACGTCGCCGCCGGCCAGCGCGCCTTCAGCCACCGGGCCGAAATGAACAGCCTTGCCGCCAAGGGCAGCTGGAACCAGGAACTCGAAAAGGCGGCCTAGCCGCACCTTAACGCCTTTGCCGACGGGTCCTCCTGCCTCTTGCTTTCAGGGGACCCGGAGCGCCCCGTCCATGCGGGGAAAGGCTGAAAATGAAATCATGAAAAGTGCCATTCACGGCGCAGAGGCGCCGTGACTTCATTCCTGAGCCAGACACGGGAATTAAGGAGGGGAGCAAGCTTGCCAAGCTCAAGTCTTGCATTGTCACGGCGACAAGATTGCCCTTTCGTCTTCGAAACACGTCACTCATTATCGCGGCTTCCAAAGCATCGGAGCCGCAATGACTGTCCTTTCTTATTCGACCGTCGACGTTTTCACCTCTTCCCGCTTTGAAGGAAATCCGCTTGCGGTCGTTACCGGTGCGGAGCATCTCAGCTCACAGACGATGCAGAAGATCGCAGCGGAGTTCAAATATTCCGAAACCACCTTCGTCCTGCCGCCCACCGATCCCGTCAATACGGCGAATGTGCGAATCTTCACGCCGACGATGGAAGTGCCTTTTGCGGGCCATCCGAATGTCGGCACGGCTTATGTTCTCGGCCAGCAGCAGGAGATCTTCGGCAGGCCGATCGGCGACACACTGCGTTTCGAAGAAAAAGCCGGCCTGGTTGAGGTGGCGCTTCGGCGCAGTGAAGGTCGAGTAACTGGTGCGACGATCCGTGCGCCTCGACCGTTGGATATCGGGGCCGGGGTCTGCGAACAAACCATTGCGCGCTGCATCGGCATCGACGTCCGCGCAATCGTCAAGTCGACCCACCAACCGGTTTTCGTCTCCGTCGGCCTTACCTTTGCGGTCGGAGAACTCGACGGCCTGGCTTCGCTTGGAGCTGGCCGACCGAATCTCACGCACTTCCAGGAGGCCGCCGGGGCGAACGCTGAAGGCAATCACGATTTCTCGCTCTTCGTCTATGTCCGTTCGCCGGACGAGCCCTGGACAATCCGCGCGCGCATGTTCGCGCCGTTAGACAACGTTGCCGAAGATCCGGCGACCGGCAGCGCTTCGGCGGCACTCTCCGCCTATCTCGTCTCACTCGCACCGGAGCAAACCATGATCCGGCGTGTGGTGATCGAGCAAGGGGTCGAGATGGGCCGGCGCAGCATCATCGAAGTCGATGTCGTCAAGCAGGATGGCGTCGTGACGGACGTCACGATTTCCGGCAATTGCGTGCCGGTCATGCGCGGTGAGATCACCGTCTAGGCGATCAGGTCGCGGCCAAGAAGCGCGACTGCCCAAACGGCAAAGGCAATCAGGGCGATCTTCCAGAAGTCCATCCGTTGCCGCAAACCGGGCAGCCCCAGCGGCTTGATGATCTGTATAACCATGGCCAGGACGAGCAACAGCGCAAGGAGCTTTGTCATGGCATTATTTTTCCAATATTTCAGAATGTCACAGGACGGACATTATTCCGCGCGAACACAGCACTTCTTCATGCCGTAACGGCATTCCGAGCCATAATCAACACCATTGGGACAGGACGGGCAGCGTCTTGCCTTATGACTTTTCAAATCGAACTTGCCGAGAATGGGGAAATGAGAAGAAATCTGCTGTCCGTCGCCGCGCTGCTTTTCGGAACGCTTTTCCTCTTCATGGGCAATGGCCTGCAGGGCATCCTGCTTCCCGTCCGCGGCAACCTCGAAGGCTATGCCACGACCACGCTCGGCCTGCTGGGCACGTCCTGGGCGGCGGGCTTTGTCGTCGGCTGCCTCGTCGCCCCCAAGTTGGTGCGGCGCGTCGGTCATGTGCGCGCCTTCTCCGGCTTCATCTCGATCATCGCCATCATCGCCCTTGTGAGCGGCATCATCATTGATCCGATCTGGTGGATTGCGCTGCGCGCCGTCACGGGCTTTTCGACCGCCGGCACCTCGATGATCATCGAAAGCTGGCTGAACGAGCGCGCCACCAACGAAAGCCGCGGTGCAATTTTCTCGCTCTATATCGGCATCACGCTTCTGGGTGTCGTCGGCGGCCAGATGATGATCCCGCTCGAAGATGTGCGAACGCCGTTGCTCTTCATGGTCTGCGGCATTTTCTACTGCATCGCCATGCTGCCCACGACGCTCTCGACCGCAGCCTCGCCGCAGCCGCTGAAGACGGTGAAGCTCGACCTGCCTGCGCTCTACCGCAATTCGCCCGTTTCCTGCCTCGGCATCCTGATGGTCGGCATCGCCAACGGTGCCTACGGCACGCTCGGCGCGGTTTTCGGGGCAGGCGCTGGACTTTCCGACGCCAGCATCGCGATCATGATGAGCGCCACCATTTTCGCCGGTGCGCTGATGCAGCTTCCAGCCGGCCGCCTTTCCGATCGTATCGATCGCCGCTATGTTCTGGCGGCCATGTCGGCAATTGCGGCGGTCGCCGGCCTCCTGATCGTGGTGCTGCATCCCTCCTCGCCCGCGCTGCTGATCGGCCTTGTCGTCCTCTACGGAGCAGTTGCCAACACGCTCTATCCGATCGCCGTAGCGCATGCGAACGACTACGCCTCCGCCGAGGATTTCGTAAAGGTTTCCGGCGGGCTGCTGCTGCTCTACGGTATCGGCACGGTGATCGGACCAACGATCGGCGGCCCGGTGATGGCGATGACGAGCCCGCACGCGCTCTTCCTCGTCACGGCACTGTCGCATGTCTTCATCACCGCTTATGCAATGATCCGCAGCCGCATTCGCGCCGCAGTCCCGGCAAGCGAACGCGACACTTACACGACGATGCCGACCGGCACCTCGCAGATGCTGACGCCCGAAAGCATGTCGCTTGTCGAGCCGATGTCGAACAAGCCTCCCGAAAGCGACGATCCTGCTGTAAAATACGGTTGAGAACCGGACGGAGGATTGCTCATGAGCTTCATTGACGACGACCTGCCTAAGAAGAAGGCGGCTTACGAAATCGGAACCGATCTCTCCATGCTTTCCCTGGATGAGCTGAAGGAACGTGTCGAACAGCTGAAGGCGGAGATTGCCCGCATAGAGGCCGAAGTTGCAAGGAAGGCTTCGGGCCGCGCCGCAGCCGAGGGCCTTTTTCGCTCCTAGCGTCTGATCAAGGGCTGCAGGCAAGCGAAAACGCTGCCGCAAGTCTTAATACGATACAATGTTAATAGAATATTAAGCTTTATGAGATATTACTGTTCTTATCCAGATTTCGTCTGGATCTCAGACAGTTTTCCATGCGGCGAATTGGTCTGATTTTTCTCCCTGTTTTACCTTGAGAGCCGCTTTTGCGGCTCTTCTTTTTGCGCCAGCGCCGATTTCCCACGAAACTGTGGAAGTTAACCTTTTCTTAAGAAACGCCTTGCGCAATTGAGCTAAAGATATCATCCTAAAGACATGAAGACAGGCCTCTGAAACTTTTGTTTCAGGCTGGCGTTACCTGAACATATGTAGACGCGTGCAACAGGAACCATTTGAATGTCGGAACTCGGTTTGAACACCATCAGTTTTGCGGGCCGCGTTGCCGCATCCTCGCAGTTCAAGACGCTGTACGGGGAAGGCATGTCGCTGGTCGAGGAAACTGCCGCCTATCTGGATGGCAACGGCCGCGCCGCATCCAAGGTCCTGCCGCGCATGGCCTCCGTTCTCTATGCTGCCGAATCGATGCGCCTTACGACCCGCCTGATGCAGATGGCGTCCTGGCTGCTGCTGCAGCGTGCCGTCAACAACGGCGAGATGTCGCGAGACCAGGTTCTCGCCGAAAAGAACAAGGTCCGCCTCGACGGGTTCAACGTGGACCGCAATGCTCCGGGCTGGACTGATCTGCCGGAAGCCTTCCGCGATCTCGTCGAACGCTCGCTGCGCCTCCAGAACCGGGTTGCCCTTCTCGATCGTGAAATCTATCGCCCGAATGAAGCGCCGATCGTTCCGGACAATCAGAACAGCGTCCAGGCACAGCTGAGCCTGCTGCAAACGGCTTTCGGCAACAACTGAGAGCTTGCACAGGCCAAAGACAAAACCGGCTGCGTCACTCGCGGCCGGTTTTTTTTGTGACATGCTCAATGGAATAGCGACATCCAGCAAAACGCGATGCCCGCAGATGCCGTAGCAAAGAACCGGAAGACAACGGAGAGCCGTTTCGATAATCCCGGGGCCCGCATCGCGGCGATTGGTTGCTGCTTTCCCAGAGAGGATCGTGAACTGCAGCTTGAATGCCTTAGCACGCGATCAGTCTTGCTCAAGCATTAAAAAAGCCCGGAAAACCGGGCTCTTTTCAAATTCGCTACCGCAGAAGCGATTAGAGGCCGAGGCCACCGAAGCGCTTGTTGAACTTGGACACGCGGCCGCCGCGGTCCATGAGCTGCTGGTTGCCGCCGGTCCAAGCCGGGTGGGACTTGGAATCGATTTCGAGGTTCATGACAGCGCCTTCCGAACCCCAGGTCGAGCGGGTTTCGTATTCGGTGCCGTCGGTCATCACTACCTTGATGACGTGGTAGTCGGGATGGATATCAGCCTTCATAACAATCTTCCTGCGATGCCAGGGTCCAATTTGACGCAAGTCATTGCGGCAAGAGAACCGATTGAATAAATGAAGCCGCAGTCGCTAAGGCTACGGCTTCCCATTCGGATGCGGTGCCTATACATGAAGGCTGCCCCGATAACAAGGGCCTACAAGCTGCTGATCAGCGGTATTGGGGCGATTGGAGATGATTTGGCAAACGCAGTGCAGACAGCCGAAAAGAAGTCGCGTTCCTTAAAGCCGCTCGCAAGGCTGGCACCCTATGTGAAGCGTTACCGCGGCATCGTCGCATGCGCGCTGGTTTCGCTTACCGTTGCCGCCGTGACATCGCTCACGCTCCCGCTTGCCGTTCGCCGCATGATCGATCATGGCTTCACCCGGGCTGACGGCACCTTCATCAACAGCTACTTTGCCATGTTGTTGGTCATCTCCGTAATACTCGCGGCCGCAAGCGCCTTTCGCTACTATTTCGTCATCACCCTCGGCGAACGCATCGTCTCGGATCTGCGCCGGGATGTCTTTGCGCATGTCACACGGCTTTCTCCCTCCTTCTTCGATGTCAACCAGTCGGGCGAGATCATGTCGCGCCTGACGGCCGATACCACGCAGATCAAATCGGCTGTCGGTGCCACGGCCTCGGTGGCGCTTCGCAACCTGATCCTCTGTCTCGGCGCGATGGTCATGATGATCGTGACGTCGCCAAAGCTTTCAAGTCTTGTGCTCGGCGCAATCCCGCTGATCGTCTTCCCGCTCGTCGGCTTCGGGCGTTCCGTGCGCAAGCGCTCCCGTGCCGCGCAGGATACGCTCGCCGAAGCTTCCGCTTTCGCCAACGAGACGATTGCTGCCACGCGCACCGTCCAGGCCTTCAACGGCGAGGATGCGGCCGCAAGCCGCTACGGCTCTGCCGTCGAATCCGCCTATGAGGCAGCACGTTCGGCCATCCGCTCGCGCGCGCTTTTGACAGGCATTGCAATCACCTTGATCTTCGGCAGTGTCGTTGCCGTGCTTTGGGTTGGGGCGCACAATGTTCTGACGGGAACGCTGTCGGCCGGCACGCTCGGGCAGTTCCTGCTCTATTCGGTCATCGCCGCCGGCTCTCTCGGCGCTTTGTCGGAAGTCTGGGGAGAACTGTCGCAGGCTGCAGGCGCCGCCGACCGGCTGAGCGAGCTGCTGGACGAAGTTCCGACGATCGCAGCACCGGAAAAACCGGAGAGGCTACCGGTTCCGGCCCGTGGACGCGTCGAATTCTCGAACGTGCACTTCGCCTATCCCTCACGCCCCGCAAAGTCGGCGCTGCATGGCCTGAGCTTCAATGTGACGGCGGGTGAAACCGTCGCCATCGTCGGCCCGTCAGGCGCCGGCAAGAGCACGGTCTTTTCCCTGCTGCTCCGTTTCTACGATCCCCAGCAGGGCAGCGTCTGCATCGATGGTGTCGACGCGCGCGAAGTAACGCCCGGCGAACTGCGCGAACGCATGGCGATCGTGCCCCAGGACGTGACCATCTTTGCCGCTTCGATCCACGACAACATCGCCTTCAGCCGCCCCGGTGCGACGCGCGAGGCGGTGCGCGCCGCAGCGATTGCCGCCCAGGCCGATGAATTCATCGCAAGGTTGGACAAGGGCTACGACACCGAGGTCGGCGAGCGCGGGATCACGCTTTCCGGCGGCCAGCGCCAGCGTATCGCCATCGCCCGCGCGATCCTGAAGAACGCCCCGACCCTTCTGCTCGACGAAGCGACGTCAGCCCTTGATGCGGAAAGTGAAACACTGGTGCAGAAGGCGCTCGACGGCCTGATGCACGGCCGCACGACGCTCGTCATCGCCCATCGCCTTGCGACCGTCCTGAAAGCCGATCGCATCCTCGTCATGGATCAGGGCCGCATCGTCGAGGAAGGCACGCATCAAAGCCTGATCCGCCACGGCGGCATCTATGCCAAGCTGGCGAAGCTGCAGTTCGATGCAGGCGCGGAAGAGTTTCTGGCTACCGCTAAATAGGTGTTACCCCCGAGGAAACGCGTAGACATCCACGGGCTCGTCCAGGCCGCGCAGCGGATAGGATCCGAGGCTTTCCAGATCGTTTTCGCACCCTGCCATTTCGACGAAGGCCTTGGACAGCAGCACAGGACGCTTAATGTCCTTGGTCAGGGTCTCCAGCCGCGATGCAATGTTGACGGCCGGACCGATGACGGTGAAGTCGAGCCGCTTGCGCGAACCGATATTGCCGTACATGACATCCCCCACATGCACGCCGACGCCATAGCGCAGCTCCACATGTCCCCTCTGCGCGTTGAAGCGATTGAGCTCGGTCATTGCCGCTTGCGCTTCCTTGATCGACCGCAGGAGATTGCGGCAGGCATCCGGATTGGTCAGTGGAAATATGGCCAGCAGGCCGTCGCCCATGAATTTCAGGATTTCGCCGCCGTGCTTTTCGATTGGCTCCGACATGGCATCAAAATAGGCGTTGAGCAGTTCGATGACATCGTCGCGCGGCCACAAGTCGGAGATCGTCGTGAAGTCGCGCAAGTCGCAGATGAGGATCGCGGCGCCGACCGTTGCGCCGCTGCCGCGGGTCGTGGCGCCTGCAAGAATCTGCTCGCTGGCATGCGGCCCGACATAGGTCTGCAGCAAGGTGCGGGCCAGAATGTTCTTGATCCGGATCTCGGTGACAAGCGTGAGCGCCGGCAAAAGATCCTTTAGGAAGCTCAGATGGTCTTCCTCAAAGCCGCCCGGCCTGTCGCTTGAGAAGGTAATAACGTGACGTTTTCCGAGTGTGTGCTCCATGGGCCAGGCCACATAGTCCGTCAGCCCCTCGCCCTGCAACTCGCCATAGAGCGGATAGGAAGCGACTTCTTTCTCGAGATTCTGCCGCACTTCTTGGCCGCCGCTGAAGATCTCGTTCATCGGGCTGTTCAAAAATTGCGACGTTGTCTCGACGCCATAGCCGAAGGTGGTGATGTTTGCTTCCTGCAAGCCTGGACGCCAGAGGATGCGCGCGCCGAGCCATTGAGGATGCAGCGTCCGGAAATGCATCGTCGCGCGGGCGACGGGGACGCCCGAAGCTCGCAGCCGCTCGCACATCTCCACGAGTATATTGTCGATGAACCGCTGGTTGCGCGTTTCATTGATCAGCCAGTCGAGGATCTTGTGCCGGCGCACCGGCCAAAGACCGTCCTCCTCGTCCTCAACTGCCGGAAATGGGTTGGATACCGGCTGCATGTCAAACTCCACGATCTCGTCCCGCCAAGCATACACGTTCAAATGCGTCTTTCGCATAGATGGTTATCGGAGGACGGATTGTAATATCAATAGTCGCATAGTTTGCCTCAGCGACTAAAGTTGCATTTCCATGCAGCCGCTTTCGGTTGCTTTTATCCGCCTCCGCCCTACCCTTCCTTTGCCCGATTTGATGCAGTCGGGCGGCATCATCGCTGAATTCCGGGAGGAGAATCGAATGGCACTTTTCAATATGACCCGCCGCATGGCACTCGGCCTCGGCGTGCTTGCGGCCTTGAGCGCCGGAGCCGCGCAGGCCGAAGGGTTTCCGGAGCGCGCAGTTACGCTAGTCGTTCCCTTTGCCGCCGGCGGATCGACCGATGTCGTGGCGCGCATCATCGCCGAGAAGATGTCGGAAGACCTTGGTCAGCAGGTGATCGTTCAGAATGTTGCCGGTGCAGGCGGCAATCTGGGGGCGGGCAACGTTGCGCGCGCAGAACCGGACGGCTACACGATCCTGATGGGAACGGTCGCGACGCACGCGCTGAACCCGCTGATCCTTAAATCCACGCCTTACGATCCGCAAAAGGATTTCGCGCCGGTTTCACTGCTTGTCATCGTGCCGAACGTGCTCGTCGTCAATCCGGAGCTGCCTGCAAAGAACGTACAGGAACTGATCGCGCTTTTGAAGGCCGAGCCGGACAAATGGAGCTATGCTTCCTCCGGCAACGGCACGCCGCTTCATCTCTCCGGCGAATTGTTCAACTCGATGGCCGGGGTCAAGATGCAGCACATCCCGTACAAGGGTGCAGGCCCGGCGCTGACCGATCTGCTGGGCAATCAGGTGTCGATCATGTTCGATAACCTGCCGTCGTCGTCCAGCCACATTAAATCCGGCAAGCTGCGAGCGCTGGCGGTCACGACGGAAAAGCGCGCTCCATCCTTCCCCGATATTCCGACCATCGCTGAGTCCGGCGTTCCAGGTTACGAGACCTATACCTGGAACGCTCTCTTCGCGCCGGCCAATACACCCGCGGATGTTGTGGCAAAGCTCAACACCTCCGCCAACAAGGCTATGAAGGACCCGGCCGTCGCCGAGCGCATGAAAGACTTCAGCGCCACGATCGTCGGCTCCACGCCGGAGGAACTCGGCGCACATGTAAAGGCGGAACTGGCCAAATGGGGACCCATCGTCAAGGGTGCGAATATCCAGATGGAATAGGTTCAACTTTTGCACTAGATTGTCTCCCGTTAGCGAGGCAACTTCCTGATAATTGGGAGATAATCGATGTATAAATTTGAAGTGTATAAGGACAAGGCTGGCGAATTCCGTTTCCGCTTCAAGGCTTCGAACGGCGAATCGATGTTCAGCTCGGAGGGCTACAAGGCCAAGGCATCCGCGCTGAGCGCCATTGAATCCATCAAGAAGAATTCGCCAGGCGCAACGGTCGACGACCAGACCGCGGCCACGGCTTAATCAGAATGGCGGCGCTCCAAAGGCGCCGCCTCACACGGCCCTTTCCGCCAGCTTCCCCGAAAAGATGCAACCGCCGAGAAGGTCCTTCAAGCGCTTTGTAGCCGTGCATGCCGCCTCCGCCGGACCCGGCGACTGACCGGCGGCATAAAGAGCCGGCACTGCATCACCGTTCATACGGATCACCGGCAGATCGGTCTGCAGGCCGCCCAGCGACTTTTGCGAAAGGATATGCAGCCGCACGGCGATCAGGGGCCTGGGTTGGGATCCATTAGCCGGTGCGGCTTTGCCGTCCCCAGCAGCTTGTCGCCAATGTGAGTTCGTGTGCCGCCAATGGCAGTGTGCATCCTTGGAACAGGCGTCGTCGATTTCCCGATCGCGCGCCGCGATCTTCCCGCGCCGATGCGCAGTGTCGGGCCGGTTTTCCCCGATCAGCGCAATTGATGCGTTCGATGCGTTCTTCCAGCGGTCATGCGAGCGATGAAATCTTCCCCTTGTCCAATAGGCTTGCACCGGCCCGGGCGGGTTCTGCTGCGAATTCCGTCCCGAACGCCTCGGCTGCATCCATCGGCATAAGTTCGCATGCCTAAACCGCAGGACTTGCCATCACGATTTCATTGATGACAGCGGATGGTGGCGGAGCCTTCGGTTTCTGCAGGCGTCTGCTTGTCCTACTATTTTTCGGTCAGCTTGAGCTCGATGCGGCGGTTGGTGGCGCGCGCTTCCGGCGTGTCGCCGGGCGCGATCGGCTGGAATTCGCCAAACCCTGCTGCAACGAGGCGGTCGGAAGGCACGCCCTGCGAAATCAGGTATTTGACAACGGAGATGGCACGCGCCGAGGAAAGCTCCCAGTTGTCGCGAAAGCGGCCGGCCCCCGAAAGCGCCACACTGTCGGTATGGCCGTCGACCCGTAGCACCCAGTTGATTTCCGGCGGTATTTCCCTCGAAAGATCAAGCAGCGCAGCGGCAAGTTTCGTCATCTCCGTCGTGCCTTCAATGTTTAGATCGGAACTGCCGGACGGGAAAAGAACCTCTGACTGGAAGACGAAACGGTCGCCGACGATGCGGATATTTTCGCGGTCCGACAGGATCTCGCGCAGGCGGCCGAAGAAGTCGGAGCGGTAGCGATTGAGTTCTTGAACCCGCTGCGCCAGCGCGACGTTCAGCCGCCGGCCCAGATCGGCGATCTTCGCCTGCGAGCTCTGGTCCTTCTGCTCCGATGCCTGAAGTGCCGCCTCGACGGCCGCGATCTGGCTGCGCAGGGCCGCAATCTGCTGGTTGAGAATTTCGACCTGGCTGAGCGCCCGGTCGCTGAGCTGCTTCTGTTCGTCGAGTTCTTTCGTCAGCCCGCCTATGCGCTGTTGTGCCGCATCCTTTCCGCCGGAACCGGCATCGAGCAATGCCTGCAGCCTCGAGCGGTCACCTTCAGCAGTCGCCAGAGAAGCCTGCAGGTTGGCAACGGAATCCTCGAGATCCTGCTTGCTGCCCTTCTCAAGCGCGAGCAGCTGCGTCAGTTCGTTGATCTGGCTGTTGAGGCGGGTCAGCACTTCGTCGCGGCCGGAAATCTCGCGGCTCAGAATGAACTGGCCGACGACGAAGACCGTCAGCAGGAACATGATGGCGATCAAAAGCGTCGACAGTGCGTCGACGAAACCTGGCCAGTAGTTCATTTCGCCGTGGCGGCGGCGGTTTCTGGCGAGCGCCATGGCTTACTTGCCCTCGCTCTTTTCGGTCTGGCTGGCGCGGTGGCTTCTGTCGAGGCCACTTTGCTTTTCCTGCGCGCCGATGCGTTCGGCCAGCCGATCGAGCGTGCGGCGCATGGCCTTTGCCTCGTCCTGCTGCGCTTCGATCCAGTCGCGCAGCATCTGCTGCTCGTTGCGCATGTTCTTGACGAGCCCCTGAATGCCTTCGGCAAGACTTGCCATGGCGGCAACCGAGCGCTGGCTGCCTGCTCCGCCTTCTTCGGCAACCTTCTTCAGATAGTCCGACATCGCGCGAAGGTCCTCCGAAGACGTACCCGGGTCGAGCGCCGGAACGGCAATATCCGACCCGACATCGGTCACCGAGGAAAGCCAGTTTTCGAGTTCGGTGTAGAAGCGGTTCTGCGCCCGGCCGGCCTGAAGATCGAGGAAGCCGAGAATGAGCGAACCGGAAAGGCCAAGCAGCGACGACGAGAAGGCCTGACCCATACCCGACAGCGGCAAGGACAGACCTTCCTTGAGCGTGGTCAGCACGTCGCCGGTGCCGTTCGAGCCCGCATCCAGCGACTGGATGACACCGCTGATCGAGCCGATCGTGCCGATGAGACCCCAGAAGGTACCGAGAAGACCGAGGAAGACGAGAAGGCCGATGAGATAGCGCGACGTATCACGCGATTCATCGAGGCGGGTCGCAATCGAATCCAGAATGGAGCGCAGCGCCGTCGTCGAAAGCGTCGCCGTTGACTTACGGTTACCGATCAGCGCCCGCATCGGTGCAAGCAGTCTCGGATTGCGGTTTACCTTGTCTGCACTGCCGGCTGCGCGGAAGGAATTGAACCAGCGCACTTCCGGACGAAGCGCCAGCACATGGCTGAAGACCAGGATGATGCCGACCGCAAGCACGCCGACGATGAGGCCGTTGAGCCCCGGATTGTGCATGAACGCTGTCTGCGTCTGCCGGAAAAGGATGGAAGCGATGAAGCCGACGATGACCAGGAACAGGAGCATCGTCCAGAGGAACGGCATCGGGCTGGAAAGTTTATAGACATAGTTGCTGCTCGGTTTTTCGGTCGAGCCGAATTCCGCCGCATTCACATTTTCCATGGTTGCGCAGCCCTCCGGATTGCTTGCAGCCGAAGACTAGATCAACATTGTGCCGAATTGAAGTGCGCGGGCAGAGAAAAGCGTGTCTTTACAACAGTCGGTTTGCGACCTTTTCTCACTTCGCAGGGATGGGGCGCTTGATGGTCTCCAACAGCGCCTTGTGAATATATTCGTTGCCGGCGACGATCGCGCCGCCATCGAGGATATCCGAGCCGCCGTTCCAATCGGTCGCATAGCCGCCGGCTTCGCGGATAAGCAGGATGCCGGCTGCCATGTCCCATGGCGACAATGCCATTTCCCAAAAGCCGTCGAAGCGGCCAGCGGCAACATAAGCGAGATCGAGCGAGGCAGCGCCCATGCGGCGGATGCCGGCCACTTCGCCCATCACATGACGAAGCTCGACGAGGAACTTGCCGTGATTGCCACGGCCGAGATGGGGCACGCCGCAGCCGATGACGCAATCCGAAAGAACGCGGCGCGCACCGACGCGCAGCCTGCGGTCGTTCAAGAAGGCGCCGCCGCCGCGCTCGGCGGTATAGAGCTCGTCCATCGCCGGATTGAAGACGACGCCCGCAACGATTTCGCCATTGCGCTCAAGCGCGATCGACACGGCGAATGTCGGAATGCCGTGCAGGAAGTTGGTCGTACCGTCGAGCGGATCGACGATCCAGCGGTGCGCGCCGTCCGTGCCCTTGATCTCTTCGCTCTCCTCGCCAAGGAACCCATAAGTCGGGCGCGCCTTCAAGAGCTCGTCCCTGACGATCTTTTCAGCCTTCCGGTCAGCATTGGATACGAAATCGCCCGGCCCCTTCACCGAAACCTGGAGGTTCTGTACTTCCCCGAAATCACGCCCCAGCGACTTTCCCGCCTTTACGGCAGCCTGAACCATGACATTGAGGAGAGCAGAACGGGCCATTGGGGCATTTTCCTTGGAACTGGTACGGGGTGCGCTGTCAGGGCGGGAAAGGTCCCTGATCGCCGGAAAGGGCAGCGCTCTTAGTTAGATGGCGGCCTCAAGACCACAAAATCAGGCAAATTTCAAGGGGAGAGCGTTGCGGAGGCTGAAAGAGGTCGCCGGCACCATAAGGCTTCGCACGCCCTGCACCAAACGTCAGGGCAAGCGGCGGAACCTGTTCGCCCGGTCGATCGCCTGCTTTTGCTGAGTGTCCTCGATGCCAAGGTAGAAATCCTCAAGCTCAGGATCGGGTAGGCCTGCCCGGCGCGAGAGCACGTACCATTTCGCCGCTTCGACGGGGTCAGGCTTGGTGCCGAGCGCACCGATATAAAGATGTGCGAGCTTGTTCTGCGCCGCGACGTTGCCGCGATTGGCGGCAAGCTTCATCCACTGAAAGCCCTTCACGAAGTCGCGCGGTCCGTTTGTGCCATTGACGAGCCAGACGCCGAGATCGAGCTGAGCGGTGTCGTAACCGGCGCGCGCTGCGCGGGCGAGCCATTCGCGCGCCAGCTTCTTTTTCTGCTTCGGCAAATCGGCAAGCACGGAATAGATTTGCGCCACGGCATATTGGGCGTCGGCAATACCCTGCTGGGCGGATTTCTCATAGTAGGGAAGCGCGAGCTTCAGTCCTTCGGGGCCGGGATGATCGGTCGTCAGCAACTGCCCCCAGTTGAATTGCGCCGAAGGATTGCCGCCGTCGGCTGCCCGGCGCATGTAATCGTCCGCCTTCGCCTTGTCGCGCGGCACGAGCTCTCCGGCCATCAGGATCAGCGAATATTTGAACATCGCCGCCGCATCGCCGCCTTCGGCCGCCTTGCCGTACCAGAACGCAGCACTCTTCAGATCGCGGCGAACGCCGAGCCCGGCATACTGCATTTCGGCAATGAGCGTCTGTGCTGCCGGATCTCCAAGCTGGGCTCGCGGTAGCGCCAGCTGCATTGCCGTCAGGTAGTAACCGCGCTGATAGGCGCCGTAAGCCGTATCGATAGGCCCTTTGTAATCCTTCTCCGGCGGCAGGTCGGGCAGCTTGGCGCCCATGCGGTCCAAGACGCCGAGACCGGTAGAGGGCTGTGCTCCTTCCGCCGGCCGGTTGGTCTTGAACGGTTCGGCCTTTGAACCAAGCGGACGTGTCACGACGTTGTCGACGGTCTGGGCCGAAGCGCCACACGGCAAAACGGCCGCGAAGACGGCGGCAGACAGGACAAATCGGCGCAAACGGGCGGAGAGGATCGGCATGGCCGCGATATCAATCCTCAAACCGTGGCGCTTTTTCGTCAAGAAGCGCGTTGACCTGCGCGACAACCGACGGGGCAAGACCCGGCTCGCCAAACACCGCCAGGCGCAATGCCACGAACTCGGCACCGGACTCGGCGACGACAAGGGCAGATGCCGGGTCGGTCCCGCCCATGACGATGCAGGGAATTTCGATCATCGAGGCCCACCATTCGGCGAGCGCCACGTTCTTCGGATGCGCTTCGGGCTTGATATCGCCGTCGAGTTTGCCGAAGAAAATATAGTCCGGCCGCGCCTCGCCGATCTCCAAAGCCGTGTGGCGGTCGCTCGCTTTACCGCCGCCGATGATCAGCTTGCCGGCATGTTTGTCGATCGCCTCGGCGATTTCGGCGGCTGAGCCCGTCAAATGCAAGCCGTCGGCCTTCGAGCGTCCGGCGATGCGGCTGTCGCCCGCAATCAGCGCCGCTGCCCCTGCATCTTGGATGATCGGAACCAGTTTCTCGGCATGTTTTTGAAACGCGCCGGTATCGAGTCCGTATTGCGGCACGATCACCGAGGCAACATCGCCGCCCTTGAGCGCGTCGGCGACAATCTTTGCCTGCTCGTCGGCATCAGCGATGTCCGGGACGATCAGGACAAGGCGGCAGCGGTTTTCCGGTCCGGTCATGAGCACTTTCCATTTTCAGCGGATTTCGCCAGCAGACGGCAAATCCACGCTCGTTTTGTGTGAGTAATTCCGTTAGACGGGGCTGGCAAGGGGAGGGCTTGAAAAGCATGCTGCCGGAACTGTCATTCTTTTATGCCGCGGTGCCTGCCGTGCTCCTCGTCGGTCTCGCCAAGGGCGGCATGGGCGACGCACTGGCCTTGATCGGCGTTCCTATTTTAGCCCTGGTTGTCTCGCCTGTCGAAGCGGCCGCCATCCTGCTGCCGATCCTGATCTTCATGGACATGATCTCGCTTGTCGTCTGGCGCAAGCACGGCGATTGGGCGACGCTGAAGATCATGTTGCCGGGCGCCCTCTTCGGCATCGCGGTCGGCTGGGCGACGTCGGCACTGGTGCCAGGCAATGTCTTGCGCGTGGTCATCGGCGCAGTCACCGTACTCTTCTGCGCCCGCTATTTCTGGAACAGTTTCGGCCCCGGTTCAGGAAAGGTCGTCCTGCCGCGCGGCCAGAGCCCCTTGCTGGCGAGCGCCTGGGGCACGCTTTCCGGCTATGGCAGTTTCGTCGCCCATGCCGGCGGCGCGCCGTTTCAGATCTACGCCCTGCCCTTGAAACTGCCGCCACGCGAATTCACCGGCACCAGCGTACGTTTTTTTGCAATCTTGAACGCGGTGAAACTCGTTCCCTATTTTGCGCTTGGCCAGCTTGATACCAAGAATCTCGTGACATCGGCGACATTGCTGCCTTTCGCGCCGCTTGCCACGATTGCTGGCGCCTGGTGCGTCAAGCGCATGAAGCCGGAGATCTTCTATCCGTTCATGTATGCAATGGCACTCATCGCAGCCCTTCTGATCATTCACGAAGGCCTTGGATTCTAAGTCATGACGCCGGCAAGTGCTGCTCGGTTGCGGCGCACAATTTCCTTGCCCGGACGCTGCCTTTGACGTAGCTTTCCGCCATGTCGACCACCGACCCTTTCGCCGCGATATCAGATCCGAACCGGCGGTTCTTGCTGGAGCAGTTGCGGCGCGCGCCGAAAACGGTCAACGAGCTCGCCGAAAGCCTGCCCATCAGCCGGCCGGCGGTCTCGCAGCACCTGAAGGCGTTGCTCGACAGCAACCTCGTGTCGGTGACCAGTGAAGGCACGAGGCGCATCTATGCGGTCAACAACCGTGGCTTCGACAGGCTCAATCTGTGGCTTGATCAATTCTGGGCGTGAAGCCTTTGTCCAATAGAAAATGCGCCAGCCCAACTCCGCACTGTTTGGGACTGGCGCATGATATTATCAAAAATCGCCGATCTTCACTAACCCGTTTGAAAGACTGGATTTTATCCTCTTATGCTGCAGGATCAGCGTGCCGGCAATCGGCATTATTGCTTAGTGAACGGATGATTTCAGACGTTGGATTTCGTCTTTGATGCGCAGCTTTCTGCGCTTGCAATCCGCAATGTCGGTGTCTTTTCTGGAGGGAGATGTCATCAGCGAATGCAACTCCTCCTCAAGAGCTACATGCTTTTTCTCGAGTGACTCAAGATGAGCTTGAACAGTCATTAGACCCTTCCTTCCTCTTGCCTTCCCCAGCCATCCATCGCTGGAGTTCTAGGCGTCAACTTTTGGAATGTGACATATTTTTACATCCTTGTCGAAGGCGAAAACGTGCTCAGTCCGTGGCAAATTCATGATCAACACCAACTAGCCGCTGCCGCTATTTGGTGATAGGAGCTTGCGGAAATCATCGCCAGGCCGGACAACGTCCGAAGACGATTATGGGGAGTACGAATGGCCGATCAGGAACAGGCGGAAATCAGGCTCATGGCGGCGCGATTGCGTCAGGAGCACGAGGATTACGACGCCGCGATCAACGCCATGATTGCCATGGGATGCGACGCGTTGCGCATCCAGCGCATGAAAAAGAAGAAGCTCGCCATCAAGGACAAGCTGACCAAGCTGGAAGACCAGATCATTCCGGATATCATCGCCTGAAAGGGTAATGCCGTTGACGCTGACAGACAGACCGCCCGTCGCCATCATCATGGGCAGCCAGTCCGACTGGGAGACCATGAAAAACGCCGCCGACACGCTCGAGACGTTGGAAATTCCTTATGAAGCGCGCATTATTTCGGCGCATCGAACGCCCGAGCGCATGGTGAATTTTGCCAAGACCGCACGCGACGAGGGCTTCAAGGTAATCATCGCCGGTGCGGGCGGCGCCGCCCACCTTCCCGGCATGACGGCGGCGCTGACGCCGCTTCCGGTCTTCGGCGTTCCCGTCCAGTCGAAGACGATGTCGGGCCAGGACAGCCTTCTTTCTATCGTCCAGATGCCAGGCGGCATCCCGGTCGGCACGCTTGCGATCGGCAAGGCAGGTGCAATCAACGCAGCGCTCCTGGCCGCTGCCGTTCTTGCGCTTTCGGACGAGGACATCGCCGAGCGTCTCGATGAATATCGCGAACGGCAAAGCGCCTCGATTGCCGATTATCCAATGGACAACCTATGACGGCAATGACGATCGGCATCATCGGCGGCGGCCAACTCGGGCGCATGCTTGCGATGGCAGCAGCACGGCTGAACTTCCGGACGATCATCCTGGAACCGCAGGCAGATTGTCCCGCCGCGCAGACAGCCAACCGCCAGATCGTTGCGGCCTATGACGATCCCGCCGCGCTTGCCGAACTGGCAAAGGCCTGTGACGTCGTAACCTACGAATTCGAGAATGTACCGGTTTCGGCAGCCGAGGCCCTGGCAAGGAATGTTCCCGTCTACCCCCCGCCCAAGGCATTGGAAGTGGCACAAGACCGTCTTGTCGAAAAGCGCTTCATCAATGAATGCGGCATCCCGACCGCGCGCTTTCACGCCGTCGATAGCCAAAGCGAGCTTGACAAGGCGTTAAAGGACTTCGGCGGCCAGGGCGTGCTCAAGACGCGTCGGCTTGGCTATGACGGCAAGGGCCAAAAGGTATTCCGTTCCGCCGCCGACAGCGCACAAGGCGCCTATGCCGCACTCGGCGGCGTGCCGCTGATTCTGGAGAGCTTCGTCGCCTTCGAGCGCGAGATTTCCGTCATCGCCGCCCGCGCAGCAAACGGCAGCGTCGTCGCCTATGATGCGGCGCAGAACGTACATCGCAACGGCATTTTGCACACCTCCACGGTACCCGCGTCGATCTCACAGGCGACAGCCACGGCTGCACACCAGGCGGCGGAAGCAATCCTCTCCTCGCTCGGCTATGTCGGCGTCATCGGCATCGAATTCTTCGTCCTTGCAGACGGCAGCCTGATCGCCAACGAGATGGCGCCGCGCGTCCACAATTCCGGCCACTGGACCGAGGCGGCTTGCGTTGTCTCGCAGTTCGAGCAGCACGTCCGTGCCGTCGGCGGGCTGCCGCTCGGCAGCGCGGAGCGTCATTCCGAATGCGTGATGCAGAACCTGATCGGTGACGATATCTTGAGCCTGCCGGAATGGCTGAAACGCCGCAATACCTTCGTCCACCTCTACGGCAAGACCGAATCCCGCCCCGGCCGGAAGATGGGGCATGTGACGGTACTGACGGGGAAAGCCTAGGTTTTGCCCGAGAAAACGCCTTCATGTGGTTGACACAGGCATGAGGCCGGGTTATCTGCACGCCCAACCTAAAGAGCGCGCGCAGACGCGCTTTTTGATTGTTTAAAAGATACGGGCGAATGTGAAATTCCCCCACAGAGATCGCGGATCAGAAAAATGAAGATCAAGAATTCGCTCAAGTCGCTCAAGGCTCGCCACCGGGACAATCGTCTGGTTCGCCGCAAGGGCCGCATCTACATCATCAACAAGCTGAACCCGCGCTACAAGGCTCGTCAGGGCTGATCTTGGCGTGAACCGGACTACGCCTGCGCGTTTTATGTGCTGCGGGCTTATCCGGTTGGGTCGCTTCGGTGATCACATCAAATTTTCTTTGATCTTCGGCGCTGGCGGGCTACATTGTCCGCCATGCGCTTTTTTGCTTTGACCTGCGCGGCGCTGCCGCTTGCCTTCGGTTTGCTTGCTCCTGCTTTTCCTGCTGCTGCAGCGGAGAAGGACGTTATTGTCGAGCAGCCGGATGCCAATGCCTCCCCGAAACAGCATCTCGACAATCTCTATGCCCAGCTCAAGCGCGAGCGCGATCCCGACAAGGCCAGCGGCATTGCGGAAGAAATCCGCCTCGAGTGGAACAATTCCGGCAGCGCCACGGTGAACTTGCTGATGCAGTGGGCCGACAAGGCGATCGAGGAAAAGCGCAATCCTGCAGCCCTTGATTTCCTCGATCAGGCAATCGCGCTGAAGCCCGACTACGCAGAAAGCTGGAACCGCCGCGCAACGCTGAACTATGCCATGGGCAATTACCGCAAGTCGATGTCCGACATCGAGCACGTGCTCGATCTCGAGCCGCGCCACTTCGGTGCACTCTCGGGATTGGCGACGATTCTCAACATGTCGGGCAATGATCAACTCACCTTGAAAGCCTGGGAGCGCTTCCTGGAGGTCTACCCCGCAAACCGAGCGGCGCAGCAGCAGGCGAATACTCTCTCCGAAAAACTCGCCGGCAGCCGGACTTGATCTTGACGGCGAACCGGCATGCGCAATCTTACGGACGGGTGCCTTAACTGTTGCCGGTTCAAAGCCATGCTTGCCGAAATTTCAGCCATTCTCGTGCCCATCGCTGCCGCAATCGGCTATTCGTCTTACAAAGCCCGGCAGTTTGAACAGGCATTTCCCAATATCGGCGAACTGAACGATATCGACGGCTACAGGATGAATGCCGTGCACATCCCCCGCCCCGACACGGCCGACCTGCCGCCCCTGGTCTTTATCCATGGCGCGAGCGGCAACCTGCTCGACCAGATCGGCGCGTTCCTGCTGCCGCTCGAAGGGCGCGCGGAAATGCTGTTCGTCGACCGTCCCGGACATGGCTATTCGGAGCGCGGAGGACCGGAGAACGCCTTTCCCTCCGGCCAGGCGGATGCGATTGCAAAACTCATGGAAAAGCGCGGGATAAAAAAGGCGATCATCGTCGGTCACTCCTTGGGCGGTGCGGTCGCCGCGGCCTTTGGCGTCAACCATCCGGAAAAGACCGCCGGTCTCCTCTTCCTTGCCCCGGCGACGCATCCGTGGCCTGGCGGCATCGACTGGTACTATCATATCGCGACGGTGCCGCTGATCGGCTGGCTCTTTAGTCGAGTTGTGGTCGTCCCGTTGGGCCTGTGGCGGCTGGAGCAGGTCACGCTCAACGTCTTCCGGCCAAATCCGCGCCCGGCTGATTACATCTCAAAGACCGGACCGTCCCTGGTGTTGCGGCCGAAGACCTTTAGTGCCAACGCCACCGATTTCATCAGGCTGCTTGAATATCTGAAGGTGCAGTCCCCCTTTTATACCCGCATCACGGCGCCGACCGTCATCATCACCGGCGACAGCGACGGCATCGTCTGGGAGCACCTGCATTCTCAAGCCCTTGCCCGCGACATTGCCGGCTCCAAACTGCTGAAGATCAAAGGCGTTGGCCATAAGCCTGACTATCTCGCCACCGATGTCGCCATCGCCGCCCTGGAAAACATCGCCGGAATGCCGCGCGATCTGCAAGGCGCCGTGCGCGTTGCCGAAGAAAGGTTGTCAGGCGCCAGCTCGATTGCCGCTTGAACAGACTTGCGCACCGCCAAAACGCAACCATATCCCTGCGAATAATTCGATCGTTTGGAGAAGAAGTGATGGGACGCTTGCGCATTAAAGCCATTTCGCTATTTACCGCGTTTACCTTTGTCGTCTCACCGCTCGCGCCGGCGTTCGCCGCCTCGCCTGCGCCCGTCGAAGCCGAACATGGCATGGTCGTCACCGCACAGCATCTGGCCACAGATGTCGGTGTCGAAATCCTCAAGAGCGGCGGCAATGCGGTGGATGCGGCAGTGGCGGTCGGCTACGCATTGGCAGTCGTGTATCCGACGGCGGGCAATATCGGCGGCGGCGGCTTCATGACGATCAGGCTGAAGGACGGCAAGACCACCTTCCTCGATTTTCGTGAGCGCGCACCGCTTGCCGCCACCAAGACCATGTATCTCGATGCCAAGGGCGATATCGTTCCGCGCGCCAGCCTGGACGGCTATCTCGCCGTCGGCGTGCCGGGCTCGGTCATGGGCTTCGAAACTGCGCGTGAGAGATATGGCACCAAACCCCGCGCCGAGTTGCTGGCGCCTGCGGTCCGCTTTGCCAAGGACGGCTTCACGTTGGAACAGGGCGACGCTGCGACGTTCGCCTCAAGCGCAAAGCGCCTGGCGAAAGATGAAGCTGCCGCAAAGATCTTCCTGAAGCCGGATGGCCGACCTTATTCCGCCGGTGAAAAGCTCGTGCAGCCCGAGCTCGCCAGGGTGCTGACCGATATTTCCGAGAAGGGCGCCGACGCCTTTTACAGGGCCGCACCTGCCGAAGCGATCGTAAAGGCGAGCCAGGCGAAAGGCGGCGTTCTCGCGAAGGAAGATTTCGAGCAATATAAAGTGCGCGAATTAAAGCCGGTCGAATGCAACTACCGTGGCTACGACATCGTCTCCTCGCCGCCGCCCTCCTCCGGCGGCGTCATCATCTGCGAGATCCTGAACGTGCTGGAGGGCTACCCGCTTTCCTACATGGGTTATGGTTCGTCCGAGACGGTCCGCGCCATGGTCGAGGCCATGCGTTACGCCTATGTCGACCGCAACGCCGCCCTTGGTGATCCGGACTTCGTCGACAACCCGGTCTCGAAGCTTCTGGACAAGGGCTATGCCAAGGAAATCCGCGAGAAGACCGACCCCTACAAGGCCGGCAAGTCCCAAAACCTGAAGCCGCTCGGCGCCAAGGAAAGCGTTGAAACCACCCATTATTCGATCATCGACGACGAGGGCAACGCGGTCGCCGTCACTTATACGCTGAACGGCTCTTTCGGTGCCGGCGTGGTTGCCCCCGGGACCGGCATCCTGCTCAACAACGAAATGGACGATTTCACCTCGAAGCCGGGCGTGCCGAACCTCTACGGGCTCGTCCAGGGCGAAGCCAACGCGATCGCGCCGAAGAAGACGCCGCTTTCCTCCATGAGCCCGACGATCATCTCCAGGGATGGCAAGCCCTTCATGGTGATCGGCAGCCCCGGGGGCTCGCGCATCATTACGATCACGCTGGAAGCCATCTTGAACGTCATCGATTTCGGCATGGACATCAGCCAGGCCGTCAATGCACCGCGCATCCATCATCAATGGCAGCCGGACAAGATCTATCTCGAACCCTATACCCTGTCTCCGGACACGATAAAGACGCTCGCCGCCATGGGCTACACTTTTGACGACGGCAGCGGTCCGCCGCAATGGGGCCAGGCGGCCGGCATCCTTGTCGGCGGCAAGAGCCTCGCCGATATCGAGAAGGGTGGCGGGGCGCGCTATTATGGTGCGATGGATAGCCGCGCCACCGAGGGTTCGGCAAACGGTTATTGAGCGCCTACCGGATCCGGGCGCGTACATAATCTGCCTTGATGTTCACCAGCGGGCGCGCGCCCGCGACGCTTGGAACGAGGCTGTCGACGTAGGACGCCTTGGCAGTCACGGTGTAATCGACCGGCACATCCTTGCCGAATCCGAGATCGGCATCGAGCGACTGTGCGCAGATCTCGATCCTTTCATCGTGCTTGACAATATCGTAGGTGAGGCTGGCGCGGACGGCGGCGCCGGAGATATCGACGCTGGAAGCGTGGCCTTCGAGCGTAATGTCGGCCGCCTTTCCCGATGCGCCAAGACTTGCGAAGGCGCCATTCAATTCCGCAACGAAAACCTGCTGCTCGATACGCACGGCGCTGCCGGGCGGGACATTTGCCGAGACTTCCGTCGAGCAATCGGCAATGTCGCTCCAGGCCGACATGGCGACGTCGATCGTCAATGTGGCTCCGTCGACTTGTGCCCGGCTCTCGTCCTTGCAGATATTGAAGAACCAGCTCGAATACCAGGATGAAAACCAGCCACTGCGGCGCCCGCTGGTTGCTGCGCGATAGGGCTCATCCGATTTCGTGGTGATCTTGATCGAGCTTGCATCGCCAATGATGACGATCGTGCGGATGCTGGAAACATCAAAGGTCTCGCCGAGCGGTCCTGCACCGGCGAAACCGGAAATCAGCGTCGTGAGAATGAGGGGAATGAAAAGGACTATCGACATCGGCTTTCTCCTGGATGGCACCGTCGAAATGACCGGCCATGTCAGGCTGCCTTCCGGTCCTTTTTATCGAGACCTCAATCATGATTCGGGTCGCCCGCAATTGCGATCGAGGCCATTGTCGTGCTGATATCGAACCATCGAATCCGGACGCCGCCTCATGATCTTTGTTCCGCTTCCCTTCGTCGTTGCATTGCTGCTCTTCATCGTCCAGTTCCGCCTGCTGCGGCAGGAAGACTGGCGTGCGCCGGAAAAGCGGCCGTTCCTGCTTCTCATCGGCATCTACGCGCTGCAGTCCGTTCTGATCGGAATCCGCTGGGGCTACGACGTTCTCGCGATCATGCCGGCACAAGCCATTCTGGCAGCGATGATTGCCGCGCTCGCCTGGGTCAGTTTCCGGAGCCTGACGCTGGAAGGGCCGGCCTCGTTCGCTCAACTGTGGCCTCATATCCTTCCGGCGGTTCTCATAGCCGCCCTTTTGATATTCTGGCGCGAGCTGACGGGCGTTGCCTTGACCCTCATCTTCCTTGGCTATGGAGCGGCGCTGCTCTTACTCGCGCGCCATGGCCCGGACGGGCTTATCGCGTCGCGGCTCGACGGTGCGCTCCTTTCTTATCGTTCACTCCTGATCACGGCCGCGGCGCTCATTGCCGCCGCGCTCGCCGATATCTACATCAGCCTGGATTTCGACCGCACGGGCGGCACGCATGGCGGTGCCATCGTGGCACTCGGCAACGTCATCACGCTGCTGGTTCTCGGCGGCGCCGCGTCCATCGCCAGCGGCGGCCAACCGGCGCAAGAGCCGAGCCTGGAAACAGCCCCCACCCCGCCGTCAATGCCGACGGAAGAGGACGGCGAAGTTGCCGCCTCGCTCGATGCACTGATGCAGTCACGCGAAATCTATCGCGATCCCGAGCTAAACCTCAACCGCATTGCGCGAAAGTTGAGCCTGCCTGCCCGCCGCGTATCGATTGCCGTCAACCGCATCCACGGCATCAGCGTCTCGCAATATGTCAATGAGTTCCGCATCCGTTCGGCCTGCGATCAACTGATCAAGTCGGACGAACAGGTGACGCGCGTGATGTTCGATTCCGGCTTCATCAGCAAATCGAACTTCAATCGCGAGTTCCTGCGCGTGACCGGCACGAGCCCGACCGACTTCCGGCGCCGGCGCATCAGCGGCGTGGCTGACACCGCTGATGCAAAAGCGCCGGCTTTTGTGTCACGGTGACAAAGTCTGCGTTCACAAGTGAAGGCGGGCATCATATTCATGGATGAACCATCAGCCGAAAGAGCTCATAATGGCCAGCATTGAAATGATCGTCGCCGCTCGCGCCCGTCTCCGGGGCCATGCACGGCGAACGCCACTACTTTCTTCCCCGTTCCTCGACGAGATCGCCCGAAGGCATGTCTTCGTGAAGGCGGAATGCCTGCAGCATTCCGGCTCGTTCAAGTTCCGCGGCGGCTGGTCGGCCGTTTCCGGCCTTGATCCTGCAGTGCGTGCGAAGGGCGTCATCGCCTTTTCGTCCGGCAACCACGCGCAGGGCGTCGCCCTTGCCGCAAGGCTTCACGGCATTCCTTCCGTTATCATCATGCCGTCCGACGCGCCGTCGCTGAAGATCGACAACACTCGTGCCTTCGGTGCCGAAGTGGTGCTTTACGACCGCGCAAATGGCGACCGTGATGCGATCGGCGCCCGGTTTTCGGCAGAGCGCGGCCTCACACTGATCAGGCCTTTCGACGAGCCGTTGGTGATTGCCGGCCAGGGCACGACCGGGCTTGAAATTGCCGAACAGGCAGAAGAGGAAGGTGTGAAGTCCGCAGAAGTCCTTGTACCGTGCGGCGGCGGCGGGCTGACGTCCGGCATCGCGCTGGCGCTCGAAGCAAGCGCGCCGGGCCTCACCGTGAGGCCCTGCGAGCCGAAGGACTTCGACGACACCACACGTTCACTGGCATCCGGCAGGATCGAGCGCAACGCGGCGATGACGGGCACGGTCTGCGACGCGATCATGACGCCGGAACCGGGCAAGATCACGTTCCCGATCCTGCAGCGGCTCGCAGGCGCGGGCATTGTCGTCACCGACGAAGAGGCGCTGCGCGCCATGGCACTCGCATTCAAACGGCTGAAGATTGTCGTCGAGCCCGGCGGGGCGGTCGCGCTTGCCGCTGCGCTTTTCCATGGCGACGCCCTGGAAAGCGACAACGTCATCGCCGTGACATCGGGCGGCAATGTCGACGCGGATATCTTTGCCACCGCTCTCGAGCGATACGGCTGACCCGGTCAGCGCCTACGCATTCTTCGATCACCGTTGCGGCACAAAATCTAAGACCGCCTCTCCTACCGCCCGCAGCAAGATGGAAGCGAGCCGTGCCGTCGCCGGATCTGGGTCGGCTTCCGCGCGGTGAAGCACGAGACCCAACGAGGCAAGCTGCGGCAATCCCAGTTGCTCGGGCTTCAGCGGCCTGACCTTTGCCGGCAAGCCTATCGGCGTGCGTATCGTTACGCCCAACCCGGCCGCCGTCGCAGCCCACAGCCCGCTAAGGCTTGGGCTGACGAAGGCAAGCCGCCAGGCAATGTTGGCCCTGTCCAGCGCATTCGTCGCCGCGGTTCGCAGGAGACAGGGCGCCTCCAGCAAGGCCAGTGGCAGCGGCTCGCCGCGTGCGGAATTCCAGCCGGGCTCACCTTCGGCAGGACCGATCCAGCGCATCGGCACCTCGCAGATCTTTTCGCAATGCGCGCTCAAGGTTGCATCACTCCAAGCGAGCGCCAGATCGAGTTTGCCGGTTGTGACGCGCTCGAGCAGTTCCGCGTTACGGACGACTCGCGCCTCGATGCGCACCTTCGGATGGGCGCGGGCAAAACGGCCGAGAACATCGGGAAGCAGATTTTCGCCGAAGTCCTCTTGTAGGCCAAGGCGGACCCAGCCTTCCAGCTCGACGCTTTGGACGGCCGCTGCCGCTTCGTCGTTAAGTTCAAGCAGCCGTCGGGCGTAAGCGAGCATCGTCTCGCCCGCCTCCGTCAAAGCCAGGCCACGGCCTGCCTTACGGAAAATCGGCGTACCGGCCTGCTCCTCCAGTTTCTTGAGCTGTGCGCTGACGGCCGAGGTGGAGCGCCCCAGCCGATCGGCCGCCTTTGCAAAGTTGCCGAGTTCCATTCCAGTCGCGAAGGCTCGCAATACAGCGAGGTCGAAGACCATCCTGCGCATCGTTTAATCCCGTTTTTCAGAACGTTCAGTTCATATAATTCTGATTTTCTGCATCATCGTGGCGTGCGAGGATCATGAAGTCAAGGATTGGCAACGAAAAGGGAGTCTCCACATGCCTTTGGTTCGAATCTCTTTGCTGAAAGGCAAGTCGCCGGATTATCTCCGTGCGCTCTCAGACAACATTCATCGTGCCATGGTCGAAACGTTCGACGTGCCCGTGAACGACCGCTTCCAGGTCATTCATCAGCATGAGCCTGGCGAGTTGATCTTCGACCGCCACTATCTCGGGGGGCCGAGATCCGACGATTTCGTGCTCTTTTCCATCACCGCGGGCAAGCCCCGCACGATCGGGATGCGCAAGGCCTTTTACCGGCGTGCGGCCGATCTGCTTGGACAGTCGCCGGGCCTGAGACCTGAAGATGTGATGATCGTGGTCAACACGACCTCTCCGGAGGAATGGTCCTTCGCCAATGGCGAAGCTTCGATGATGGAACCAGATTGGCAGATGCGAGCGCTCGCAACCATGGAGGCACCCCGATGATCGCCATGCAGTACAGCTTCACCCTGCCGGCGGATTATGACATGACGATCGTCGATCGCCGGATCGGCGACAAAGGGTCAATGATGGACGGCTTTCCGAATCTTCGGTTCAAGGCCTACCTCAGCGCCAGCAAGGGCGAATTCGGCAGCCGGGAGAACCTTTATGCTCCGTTCTATCTTTGGAAGCGGCCCGACGGCGCCAGCGATTTCCTTACCGGTCCCGGTTTCCAAGGCTTGACGCAGTCTTTCGGCTGGCCGCAGGTCATCCATTGGTTGGTATGGAATGCCGAGATCGCGGACTTGCGCGCCGCAAAGTTTGCAAGCCGCGACATCCTGCCGATCCCTGCCTACGCGCCGCTTGCCGAAATCCGCAAGCAGGAGGTCACGCGGTCAAATGCTGAAGCGGCCGAACGCGGCGTGCTGGCCACGATATCGGCTTTCGAGCCGTCGGGCTGGAGCCTTGTGCGCTTCACGCTCTATCGGGACATGCCGTTGATCTTCAACAAAGACCAGATCTATCGCGTCGGTCATGTCTCCCTGCCTTAGGTCAGGTGGTCGCACGCCGATAAAATGCCAATGACCCGGCAAGCGCGAGGAGTGCGCCGCCGCTGATACGGTCAAGCCACATGGCGCCGGAATTCTTGAGCAGGCGCACTGCCTGCGAGCCGAAGACGGCGTATCCGAACATGATGACGAAATCGATCGAGGCGAAGATGAGGGCAAGCACCGCATACTGAGTTGGCTGCGGCAGCGCAGGATCGATGAACTGCGGCAGAAAAGCCGAGAAGAACAGGTAGCCCTTGGGATTTGTGACGGCCACCATGAAGCTTTTAAGCCCGATCGCGAAGGTTGAACCGGCGCCACCTGCGCTTTCCACCTTCGCTGCCGTTTCGATCGTCCCCTTGGAGCGCAGCATCATGATGCCGAGAAAGGCAAGATAGGCGGCACCCAGATACTTCAGTACGGAGAACCAGAATTCGGAGGCCGCAAGCAGCGCGCCGAGGCCGATCGCCACAGCACCGATCAGAACGAAATCCGAAAGCACCGCACCCAGCATGCCGGCAATCGCCCGACGAGTGCCGTAACGCGAACCGTTGGTCAGCGCCAGGAGCACTGTCGGCCCCGGCGTCGCGATACCGACAAAGGAAACCGCAGCAAAAGCAAGAAGCGTGACGATATCCATAGGTCCCTCCAGAGCTCGGATACCGGAAGACTTGCATCTGGCGGAACCGCGATCAAGCCGAAAACGAAAACCGTTTGCTTGCGAGGCAGCGAGCTCGTTCGAGAAGGCGAACGGATCACATGCCGCTTTGGCCGTCCGAGCCGATATAGGCGATGCGGAGCATGTTGGTGGCGCCCGGCGTTCCGAGCGGCACGCCGGCCGAGATGATGATGCGGTCTCCCGGCTTGCCGAAACCCTCTCCGGCCACGATGCGGCAGGCCCGGTTGACCATATCGTCGAGATCGGTCGCGTCATGCGTGACAACGCAGTGCAGGCCCCAGACGATCGCCAGCCGGCGCGCCGTCTTGATGATCGGCGAAAGTGCCAGAACCGGCACCTGCGGGCGCTCGCGCGAAGCGCGCAGGCCTGTGGTGCCCGACGAGGTGTAACAGACGATCGCGGAAAGCTTCAGCGTCTCGGCAATCTGACGGGCGGCGAGCGAAATCGCATCGGCACCGGTCGCTTCCGGCTGGGCGCGCTGGGCATAGATGATGCCCGGATAATGCGGTTCGCGCTCGATGGCGCTGGCGATCGACGCCATTGTCGCAACGGCTTCGACCGGATAGTCGCCGGAGGCGGATTCAGCCGAAAGCATGACGGCATCGGCGCCCTCGAAAACGGCAGTCGCGACGTCCGACACTTCGGCGCGTGTCGGCACGGGCGCGGAGATCATCGATTCCAGCATCTGGGTTGCGACGACGACCGGCTTGCCGGAGCGGCGGCAGGCGCGGATCAGCTGCTTTTGGATGCCTGGAACGGATTCGAGCGGCATCTCGACGCCGAGATCGCCACGGGCGACCATCAAGGCATCCGAGAGTTCGATGATTTCTTCGATGCGCTCGATTGCCTGGGGCTTCTCGATCTTCGACATCAGGCCGACCCGGCCCCTGGCGATCTTGCGGACCTCTGCGAGATCTTCCGGGCGCTGGACGAAAGAGAGCGCGACCCAGTCGACGTCATCGGTGGCCACAATGGCATTAAGATCGGTACGGTCCTTGTCCGTCAGAACGCCGACGCCGAGCAGTGTGTCGGGAAGGCTGATCCCCTTGCGATCCGATATCTTCGTGCCGGATATGACCGTCGTAACGATGCTATTGCCGTCGCACTTTTCGGCGCGCAACGCGAGCTTGCCATCATCGATCAGCAGACGGTGGCCGGGCTTGACGGCTTCGAGAATTTCCGGATGCGGCAGGAAAACACGGCTTGCATCGCCGGGTGCTTCATTGTTGTCGAGCGTAAAGGTCTGGCCCGGCTTCAGTTCGACCTTGGTTTCCGCAAACTTGCCGACACGAAGCTTCGGCCCCTGCAAGTCGGCAAGGATGCCGATCGGACGTCCGGAGCGGGCTTCGACGGCGCGAATACGCTCGATCAGAGTGCGCATCAGCTCATGGCTTGCATGGCTCATGTTGATACGGAAAACGTCGGCACCGGCCTGGTGCAGCTTTTCGATCATCGCTTCTTCGCTCGAGGCGGGGCCGAGCGTCGCGAGGATTTTCACTTTGCGATTACGCTTCATCAATTCGGGCTTTCTTGCGTGCCGGGAGTGTCGGAAAGTTGGACCATCCAGCTGCCCTGGCGGCCCGTGTCATATTCCTTGAATCCCATCCTCTGATAACCGCGGGCATAGCAGTCCTGCACGCCCGTGATCTTGAACTCGTTTTCTGCTACGCACATCTGGATGTCACCCGTCCAGCGCCCTCCCCGGGCGGCATCCTCTGCGTAGAGGTAGTAGTATCGCGACTGCAATTCTCCTTCGATCAGCGTCGCGCAGGTCGTTGCCGGGACCTGCCACCACCCTTCAGTAATCCACCCGTCCTTGGCACGGTATCCGATTGCCACACCCACAAGGTTCTGCGTGCCGTTGCAGACACGAAAATCGGCCCGGGCAACATCGGCAGCGAAAAACGGTGAGAGGGCAGCGAATGCAAAAAAGGCGAAACGGGCAATCCCGGACCGGGTGAGGAAACTTGGTGCGGCTTGCATCAACACGGCTTCCGAATGGCTCCCACGGTTATTCGTTGTCCGTGCCTTCTTGCGCCGCCATCAAACGAATGTCAACGCGATGCTAATCGATTATATTCCTTTCGTAACCTGCTCGTGATCAACGACTTGCCGCAGCTTGGCGCGCATTGCGCTTGAACCTGCAGCATGCGCATGCGATCAGTGACGGCGAGTGCCAAATGACGATCGGCAATTTTCTGATGAATCCCTTCCAATCCTTCGAAATTCTACCTGGAAATCATGACAGCGGCATGGTGATTCTGGCCGACCACGCGATGAACCGCCTGCCTGAGCGCTACGGCAGGCTGGGGCTTCCCGAATCCGCGTTTTCCCGCCATATCGCCTATGATATAGGGATCGAGGGCCTGGTGCGGGAGCTTTCCGCAAGGCTGGGGGTTCCAGCCGTTCTCGGCGGATTTTCGCGGCTTCTAATCGATCCCAACCGCGGCGAGGACGACCCGACGCTGATCATGAAGATCTCCGACGGCGCGATCATTCCCGGCAATCATCCGATCACCGACCAGGAATGGAACTACCGCATCGAGACGTTCCACCGGCCCTATCACAAGGCCGTCTGCGAGACGACCGACAAGGTCGCCAACGCGACCGGCAAGGCGCCGCTCGTGCTTTCGCTTCATTCCTATACGCCTGCCTGGAAGGGCGTTCCGCGGCCATGGCATGCCGCCGTCCTTTGGGACAGCGACCACCGCGCCGTCGTTCCGCTGCTTGACATGCTGAGCAGCGATCCCGATCTGATCATCGGCGACAACGAACCGTATGACGGCGCCCTCAAAGGCGATACGATGTACCGGCACTGCATGGTCACCGGCATACCGCATGCGCTGCTCGAGATCCGTCAGGACCTGATTGGCAACGAGGCCGGCATTTGTGAATGGGCCGGACGCCTGGCTCCGATCTTCGCGGCCATGAATGCCGATCCGGCGCTGCACGAATACAATGTCCATGTGTCGCGCACCGGCCCTTATGAATGAAGGAGAGCGAGATGACCGCACTCAGCAAGAAACAGCAAACCGAATTCGAAGCTGCCGCCTTCCGCCGCCTTGTCGCTCATTTGCGCGAACGGACCGACGTTCAGAATATCGATCTGATGAATCTCGCGGGCTTTTGCCGCAACTGCCTGTCGAACTGGTATCGCCAAGCCGCCGAGGAGGGGGGCCTGCTGCTGTCGAAGGACGAATCGCGCGAGATCGTCTACGGCATGCCCTACGAAGACTGGAAAGACCTGCACCAGAACGAGGCCTCAAACGCACAAAAAACTGCATTTGAACTGAACAAGCCTCACAAATAGGTTCACGACGCCCGATTGGACTTGACCGCGGCGCAGCTTCGCGGCAGTCACTCCCCACCGAATTCAAGACGAGAAAATCAGGAGAACACGATGTCCGATGCTCATGGCGTCGCCCGCGACCAGCTTCGCGCTTTTATCGAGCGCATTGAACGGCTGGAAGAAGAAAAGAAGACAATCGCCGACGATATCAAGGACGTCTACGGCGAGGCAAAGGGCATGGGTTTCGACACCAAGATCCTGAAGAAGGTGGTCGCCCTTCGCAAGAAGGACGAGCAAGAGCGCATGGAAGAGGAGGCCATCCTCGATACCTATCTGCACGCGCTCGGCATGATCGAGGCTCCGCCGGAAGGCTGAGATTTTACTTGGCTGTTTTTTTCCAAGGCCGCCGGAATCATTCCGGCGGCTTTTTGAATGCCATGGATCCGACCGTTTCAACCAGGACGCACTTGAATTCTGAACGGGCTGATCCTTCGGTCCATCAGTCTCCCGCCTCCCGTGCGGGAGGATGTCCCCAGCGCAAAAAAGACCGCCGGATTTCTTCGGCGGCCCGATCGTTCATTTCGGTTGATCGGTTCAGTTCGTATTGAACTTGCGCACTTCCATGAAGTTCACCGCCGAGCCGCTGAAGCGGGCAGGATCGATGGAAGCGGTCTTGACGTTGAAGCCTTCGGCGTAGACGGCGGTCGGCTGGGCGCGAAGCGTCTGGCTGACGAAACGGGGGGCCTTGACCGGCTTCGTGATCATTTCCATGCGGGAATTTGTCAGCGCCCACTGCGAAATTATCTTCTGGGTCAGCTTCGGCTCGGTACGGACGGTCGCGCGGCTTTCCTCGGCAGCAGCAGCAGCCTCCTTCGTCGGGCGCCCGCCCTTGGTCGCAGCGCCACTGGAACCTTCGGAAATCTGCTGTAGGTCGAAGGCGTCGCCGAAGCTTGCGGATTTGACAGGAGCGAGTGCGGCAAGTTGCACCGGTGCCTTGTTCTCAGCCCGATTGGCCACGGGCATTGCTGCGCTGATGGCCTGCTCGACGGTGGCCGGTGCAAGGGCAGCCACCTGCCGGTCGACGGCATTGTTCTGATCAAGCGCCTGAGCGAGTGCCGGAGAAAGCCGATCCGCTTCGGCTTCGTCCGCATCCGCTTCCTGATCGGCTGCTGCCGCCGCAAGCAGATTTTCGGCGACCGCGGGACGTTCGGCCGGGGTTGGAACCATGGGGTCGTTCGACGCCAATTCCGCATCACCCGGGGCGTTGCGCGGGCCAAGCAGCGAAGGAACCGGAACGTGATAGGTGCTGAGATCGGCGAACTGCTGCGGCTGGCCCTGCTCTTCGGTGGCAGCGGCAAGTGCCTGCTGTGCAGCATTGCCGGAATTCGGCGAAACGAGCGCATTTGCAACTTCGCCGCCGGCAAGCTGACCGGCAAAGGCTGGACGAACCTGCGGCACCGGTGCATTGACCGCGGCAACCTCAGTTGGCTGCGGCTCGGCCGCGGCAGCAGGCGCTTCGGCCTTGGGCGGCGTTGCCCTTGCAACGGCGACCGGAGCGGTATCCTCCACGCTATCTTCTTCGTCGTCGGCGCCGCCGCCAAACAGCGCAGCGAACAAGGTCTTCGGCTTTCTCGTCTCGGCATCACCGCCGCTTGCCATGACAAGCTGATTGGTGCTTACCCGGCGCTTATACTCGGCCATCGCCTGCTGGTAGCCCGGCAGGGGCTTGCCGTCAGACGGGATATGAATGGTATTGCCGTTCGGGAAAAGCTGCGCCAGCTCCTGACGGCTCATGCGCGGCCAGGCGCGAACGCCCCCGACATCCATGTGCACGAAGGGAGAACCGGACTTCGGATAGAAGCCAACGCCGCCAACCTGCATTTTCATGCCGATCGCACGCAGCTTTGCAAGCTTCACATCCGGAATGAAGAAGTCCATCGCCTTGCCGAGCATATGCTGGCTCTTTTCGGCAACGCCGGAATTGCGCGAACGGGACTTGAGCATTGAATTGGTGGCGGGCGAACGGAAGCCGCAGACCACGTTGATATAGTCCCTGGAACCGCTCTGGCGGTAGACTTCCCAGATCAGGTCGAAAAGATGGGGGTCCATCTTCGTCGGCTGGTTCTTGCGCCAGTCGCGAAGGAATCGGTTCAGCTGCCCAAGACCCTTCGGATCGAACCTGCCATTGCGTTTGTAGGTGATGACGGCCTTTTCGCCGGTATGGATGAAATAGAGTTTCAGACTGCGCGTCTCGCCGGCTGCCTCGGATGGCGTTCCAACGAATACTGGTGAGGAAACCGCCAGTGCGAGAAGGACAGCCATGGCCGTCCTGACCGCCTTTCCGCCAATGTCGGCGCACACCGTACGCCAGCTCAAGCGCGAAGGCTTGGAGTTCTCATTCAGATCCGGCAAACTCAATCCCCGTCAGACTGCCCAGGTCCCCGAACTGTCCCAATGACTGTCAATTGCGGTGACACGATGGCAAAAATGCCACACACGATCAACCTTTTCTTTACATAGTCAACGATCGACTAACAAGTGGTTTATAACGGGTAACAAAACATGCTTGCGGGAATGTTAACCGATCGCTGCTTATGCTGCGTCTTTCTGTGGATTGTCGGGGTCGATGCCGTAATCCTTGAGCTTTCTGTAAAGCGTTGAACGTCCGATGCCGAGTTTTCTGGCCACTTGACTCATCTGGCCGCGATAGAATTTAAGCGCGAACCGAATCAATTCCTCCTCGACGTCGGCAAGTTTGCGCACCTCGCCGGCCGGATTGACGCTTGCGATCGCATTCTCCGGCATTTCGTCGTGGTGCCCGCGCGACACGCTCGCAGAAACCTGCGGAGCGTGAAAATCCGCAAACTCCACCTCGTGCTCGCGATATGTATTGTCGGCAACCAGCGCCAGATGATCGACCACGTCATATTGCGGCAGCTGGGCAGCGATCTGCGGAAAATCTGATTCGCTGAGCTCCTGGCCCTCGGCCAGCACGACGGCGCGGAAGATCGCGTTCTCGAGCTGGCGGATGTTGCCCGGCCAGTCATAGGCCGTCAACAATGCCAACGCACCCGCGCTGACCGTCATGCGATGGCCATTTTTCTGTTCTGACGAGAAGCGGTCGGTAAAGACGCGCACCAGATGCGGAATGTCTTCCTTGCGCTTGCGCAGCGCCGGAATGGTGATCGGAAAGACATTGAGGCGATAATAGAGGTCCTCGCGGAAGTGGCCGTTCTTGACCTCTTCGATCAGGTCCTTGTTCGTGGCGGAAATGAGCCGGACATTGACCTTGTGGGCCGTCCGTGCGCCAACGGTCTCGACTTCACCCTGCTGCACGGCTCGCAGCAGCTTGACCTGCACGTCGAGCGGCAGATCGCCGATTTCGTCGAGGAAGATCGTGCCGCCGTCAGCCTCCATGAACTTGCCCGTGTGGCGCTCGGTTGCACCGGTAAAGGCGCCCTTTTCATGGCCGAAAAGGATGCTCTCGACGAGGTTGTGCGGAATGGCGCCGCAGTTGACGGTGACGAAAGGCTTACCCGAGCGGTCGCCGCCGGACTGGATGGCACGTGCAACCAGCTCCTTGCCGACGCCGGACTCGCCTTCGAGCACGACCGGAATGTTGGATTGGGCCGCACGCTGCGCCAGATCGATGACGCGGATCATCGCCGGGCTTGCCGAAACGATGTCGTCGAAACCGACCAGGCCCGAGCGCGACCGACGGCCCGAGCGGGCCCGCACTTCGCGCTGGTCCAGCTTCATTGCGTTGGCGATCGAGGTTGCGATGCGCTCCGGTGAAACCGGCTTGACCACGAAATCGAAGGCGCCGGCACGCATGGCCTGCACCACGGTTTCGATGCCGCCCTGTCCGGTCTGCACGATCACCGGGATCTGCGTGCCGAGTTCATGGAGCGCTTCAAGGAATTCGAGGCCGGTCATTTCCGGCATCATCAGGTCGAGAAGGATGACGTTGAAGAGACCACTGTCGCGCTTCACCATCTCCAGGCCGATGCGGCCGTTCTCGGCCTGATGGACGACATGTCCGTGACGCTCGATTGCGTTCTTCAGCAGGCGGCGTTGTACCGGGTCGTCCTCGACCACGAGAATCTGCCCTGCACCCTTGAGCTCACTATAACCAGTCATTGTCGCCTCACTTCATGCGAAACCTGCGGGCACTCTGGCAGAAAGGCTTGAACATCCAGTTTTGAGAAATAATTGCATTTTAACGATTGTGGCGACACCGAATCCGTATCGATGCGGGGCCTCCAGCATCCCGAAAGCACCTTGATACGAGGGCTTCCGGCGCTTATGCAGTCAGACCTGTTCGAAACGAGGAAGAGGAACCCAGCCATGAATTTCGTGCTTTCCGGCGCCGGCCTTAATTTTTCGGCAACAGTTGCCTTTGCCGCGGCTGATCCGGCGCTCGGCGACCTTCCGGTCTGGAAGCTGCAGGATCTCTATCCTTCCGCCACCTCGACTGCCTTCACCAGCGACATGGAAAAGGCGGGCCGGAACGCGATCGCCTTCGAGCAGAAATGGAAAGGCAAGCTTGCCGATGCAGCGGCCCAAAAAGGCGCAGGAGGCATCGGCGAGGCGCTGAAGGAATACGAGGCGCTGGACGATCTCATCGGCCGTCTCGGCTCTTTTGCTGGCCTCACCTATTTCTCCGATACGACCAATCCGGTGAACGGCAAGCTCTACGGCGACGTCCAGGCGAAGATCACCGAATTTTCGGGCCACCTTCTCTTCTTCGCGCTGGAGCTGAACCGCATCGACGACGCAGTGATGGACGCATGCATGGCCAACGACGCTGGGGCCGACCACTACCGCCCCTGGCTGATCGACCTTCGCAAGGACAAGCCCTACCAGCTGGAAGACAAGCTGGAACAGCTCTTTCTCGAAAAGTCGATGACGAGTGCGGCTGCGTTCAACCGCCTCTTCGACGAGACCATGGCCGAGCTGCGCTACGATATCGACGGCGAGAAAGTGCCGCTCGAAGTCGCGCTCAATCTGCTGCAGGACAAGGATCCTGAAGCGCGCCGCAAGGCGGCAATGGCGCTTGCTGAAACCTTCAAGGCGAATATCCGCACATTCACGTTGATCACCAATACGCTCGCCAAGGACAAGGATATTTCCGACCGCTGGCGCGGCTTCGAGGATATCGCCGACAGCCGTCACCTGGCAAACCGCGTCGAGCGCGACGTGGTCGATGCGCTGGCAGCTGCCGTCAAGCAGGCCTATCCGCGTCTTTCGCACCGCTATTACAAGATGAAGGCAAAGTGGCTTGGAATGGATCAGATGAATTTCTGGGACCGAAACGCGCCCTTGCCGGAAACGTCCAATGCAGTGATCTCCTGGGACGAAGCGAAGGACACCGTTTTGTCGGCCTACGGCAACTTCGCGCCGGAAATGGCGGCCATTGCCAAGCGCTTCTTCGACGAACAGTGGATCGATGCTCCCGTGCGTGCGGGCAAGGCGCCCGGCGCCTTTTCCCATCCCACGGTTCCCTCAGTGCATCCCTATGTGCTGGTCAACTACATGGGCAAGCCGCGGGATGTGATGACGCTTGCCCATGAACTCGGCCACGGCGTTCACCAGGTGCTGGCCGGTGCACAGGGGGCGCTGATGTGCCAGACCCCGCTGACGCTTGCCGAAACCGCATCCGTCTTCGGCGAAATGCTGACCTTCCGCGCGTTGCTTGACAAGACGACGGACAAGCGCGAGCGCAAGGCGATGCTCGCCCAAAAGGTCGAGGACATGATCAACACGGTCGTGCGCCAGATCGCCTTTTACGAATTCGAACGCGAGCTTCACACCGCCCGCAAGGCAGGCGAACTGACTGCGGAAGATATCGGCGAACTCTGGCTTTCGGTTCAGTCGGAAAGCCTCGGTCCAGCGATCAGGATCTCCGAGGGATACGAGACCTACTGGGCCTATATCCCGCACTTCATCCACTCGCCTTTCTATGTCTACGCCTATGCCTTCGGGGACTGCCTGGTGAACTCGCTCTACGCCGTCTACCAGAAAGCCGACAAGGGCTTTAAGGACAAGTATTTCGAGCTTCTGAAGGCCGGTGGGACCAAGCATCATTCTGAACTCCTCAGGCCTTTCGGCCTCGACGCCACCGATCCGTCGTTCTGGAACAGGGGACTGTCGATGATTGAGGGGCTGATCGATGAACTGGAAGCACTTGACAAGGCCTGAGAGACAACGACGGGTCAGGGGCCAAGCGGGAGCCTGACCTGCAGCTTCGGCTGTCGCGGCAGGTCGCAAGCTTCATTGTGCAACGCTTACGAGGAACGATGAAGGCAACCCGTTCTTGCTCACTCCTGTGCTTGTCACGGCAATCCAGTGCGCCCAGGTCCTTGGGCGCGGGAGACCCTTTGCAACGAAAAGAGTCCTCCGCAGCGACCGTTTCCAGCAAAGGCAAGCGCGGATGACGATTTCTCCGCCTTGCATCCTCTTCCGCGACGACACGACCGGCGAAGTCATGCTCTTTGCCGATCCCGTCGAGACCATCATCGCCCGCACCAGCGGCGAATTCTTCGCCGGACTCGCGCGGATGGAGACGGCCAAGACGGAAGGAAAGTGGCTGGCGGGATACCTATCTTACGAAGCGGGCTATCTCTTCGAGGAAAAGCTCGCGGGCTTCGTGGAAGAGAACCGGCAGACGCCGTTGCTCTGCTTCGGTATCTTCGACGCCCCGCAAAAGGACGGTCATCCGCTCGCGCAGCCGAAACAACGTCTCGACAACGAGGAATTTTTGACGGCACCCAAGGCCGCTTGGGCATATCCCGTATACAGAGAGCGCTTCGACCGATTGCATCGGCATCTGCGCCTTGGCAATTGCTACCAAGCAAACCTTACCATGCCCATCGAAGCACGTTGGAATGGAGATCCGCGCGCGGCCTTCTGGTCGCTGATCGAACGTCAGCCGGTAAAGTACGGCGCCTTCGTCGATCTCGGCGGCCCCGTCATCCTGTCGCGCTCTCCCGAACTCTTCTTCCGGACGGACGAGGAAGGATGGATCGAGACGCATCCGATGAAAGGCACGGCCAAGCGTGGCGCCGATGCGGCCGAAGATGCCGCCATCGTCGCGGCCATGCGTCGCGATACAAAGACGCAAGCCGAAAACCGGATGATCGTCGACCTGCTTCGCAATGACATCTCGCGCATCTCGGAGGTCGGTACGCTCGATGTACCGAAGCTCTTCGACATCGAGACCTACCCCACACTGCACCAAATGGTAAGTCATGTGCAGGCGAGACTTCTTCCCGGCATTTCGATCCGCGATATCTTCGCCGCCCTCTTCCCCTGCGGCTCGATCACCGGCGCGCCGAAGCTCAGCGCCATGCAAATCCTGCACGAACTCGAAGACACGCCGCGCGACGCCTATTGCGGCGCGATCGGCATGGTCTCTCCGGCAGGCGCCATGCGCTTTTCGGTTGCGATCCGCACGATCAGCCTCTTTGAGGACGGCCGGGCAATCTTCAATGTCGGTGGTGGCATCGTCTTCGATTCCACCGCGGAAGCCGAATACGAAGAATGCCTGCTCAAGGCGCGTTTTGCGATCGGCGACCAGGAAATCGCGCGATGAGCGACTTCTCGCTGATAGAGACATTGCGGTGGGAACCGCAGACCGGATTCATTCGGCTGCGGCTGCATCTTGCCCGACTGACGCGCTCGGCCCGGCGCATCGGCTTTGGGGAGCCGCGACATGCGCTCGACGAGCTCGATTGGTCCGTACGAGGCGCGACGGGCGCTCTGCGCGTCCGGCTGACCTTCGATGCTCAGGGCCGAATAGAAGTCACCACCGCGCCCTTCGCACCGCTTGCGCCCGGCACGGTGTGGAACATCCGCATCGCTTCGACCCGCCTCGACAGCGCCGACAAGCTGCTGCGGATCAAGACCACCCGCCGCACGCTCTACGAGGCCGCCCGTGCCGAATACACGCCGCAGCAGGCCGACGAAGTGCTGATGCTGAACGAACGCGGCGAGGTCTGCGAAGGCACGATCACGTCCGCCTTCCTCGGCGATGGTTCCGGCATCCTCCGCACCCCGCCGATCTCCTGCGGCCTGCTCGCCGGCGTGCTGCGCACCGAGTTGATCTGTGAGCGCAAAGCCCGCGTCGGTCGCATCCGGCTGGACGATTTGAACAGCGGCCAGATCTATGTCGGAAATTCGCTCCGCGGCCTCGTCCCTGCACGGCTTGTCATCTGAGATCGCAGAAATCTTGAAGTTCCGTTTGAATATTCGACAGTTTCGCAACGATAGGCCGGAAGGATCTTGCCATGTTCATGCTCTCGCTCACCTATGTGAAACCGAACGAAGAGGCCGATAAGCACATGGAGCCGCATATGGCCTGGGTCAGGCAGGGCTATGCCAAAGGCTGGTTCCTTGCCTCCGGCCGCAAGGTTCCCCGCACCGGCGGTCTCATCTTCGCCATCGGCAATCGTGCCGAGATCGAGGCCTATGTCGCCGCCGATCCGTTCGTGGTTCAAGGCGTTGCAGAATACGAGATCACAGAAGTCGCAGTGACGACGGTGGCCGCGGGACTCGATATCTTGAAGACCTGAACACCGACAATGGGGTTGCCGCTGCAAAGGGCCGGGCCCACTGCAGAGCTTGGGCATGTTCGCCCGCCTGATAAATCCGTTTCCGGCCCAAACGCTCTTTATTGTGACGCCGATTTATGGTTAGAGCCGGTCACCTCGCATTTCCTTGCGCCATTTCACAAGAATTCCTGAAGGTTCATCGCCTTCCTCGCCTTCCATAGGAGATAAGAATGACGGAACAGACCCACCCGGTATATGCCGAAATTACCGGTCCGATCGTGATGATCGGCTTTGGCTCCATCGGCCGCGGCACGCTGCCGCTGATCGAGCGCCACTTCAAATTCGACAAGAGCCGGATGGTTGTCATCGACCCGCGCGACGAGCCGGCCGACATGGAGATCCTGAAGAAGTACGGTGTCCTCCACATCAAGGAATACGTGACGAAGGACAATTACAAGGATCTCCTGAAGCCGCTTTTGACCAAAGGCGGCGGTCAGGGCTTCTGCGTCAATCTCTCGGTCGATACCGGCTCGCTCGACATCATGAAGCTCTGCCGCAAGCTCGACGTACTTTATATCGACACCGTCGTGGAGCCTTGGCTCGGCTTCTATTTCGACAAGAACATGAAGAACGCCGACCGCACCAACTATGCGCTGCGCGAAACTGTGCGCAAGGAAAAGGCGAAGAACCCTGGCGGCGCAACGGCCGTATCCACCTGTGGCGCCAACCCCGGCATGGTCTCCTGGTTCGTCAAGCAAGCGCTCGTCAACCTCGCCAACGAGATCGGCGTGAAGTTCGACGAGCCGGATCAGCACGACCGCGAAGGCTGGGCAAAGCTGATGAAGAAGGTCGGCGTCAAGGGCATCCATATTGCCGAACGGGACACGCAGCGCACCAAGCATCCAAAGCCGCTCAACGTCTTCTGGAACACCTGGTCGGTCGAAGGCTTCATCTCCGAAGGCATGCAGCCCGCCGAGCTCGGCTGGGGCACCCATGAGAACTGGATGCCGAAGAACGCCAAGAAGCAGAAGAAGGGCTGCAAGGCGGCGATCTATCTGGAGCAGCCGGGTGCCAATACCCGCGTCCGCACCTGGTGCCCGACGCCTGGTCCGCAATACGGTTTCCTCGTCACTCACAACGAGTCGATATCGATCGCCGATTATTTCACGGTCCGCGACAAGGATGACGAAGTCACCTTCCGCCCGACCTGCCACTATGCCTACCATCCGGCCAACGATGCGATCCTGTCGCTGCATGAGATGTTCGGCAACGGCGGCACGCCGCAGCCGGTCCACCACGTTCTCGACGAAGACGAGCTGGAGGACGGCATCGACGAGCTCGGTGTGCTTCTCTACGGCCACGAGAAGAACGCCTACTGGTTCGGCTCGCGCCTGTCGCTCGAAGAAACCCGCCGCATCGCGCCCTACCAGAATGCGACCGGCCTGCAGGTGACCTCTGCCGTTCTCGCAGGCATGGTCTGGGCTCTCGAACATCCAAGGGCCGGCATCGTCGAAGCCGACGAGATCGACTACAAGCGCTGCCTCGAAGTGCAGCTGCCTTATCTCGGCCCGGTTGAGGGTCACTACACCGACTGGACGCCGCTCGATGGTCGCCCGGGCCTCTTCCCGGAAGACATCGACACCAAGGATCCCTGGCAGTTCAAGAACATCCTGGTTCGTTCTTGACCGGACATTCAATCCGCATCGATGCCCGCCGAAAGGCGGGCATTTTTGTAACGCCTGCCGCGTAATTTCGCTTCATCGTTGCAGGAGGCTTGCCATGGCGGCGGGCTCGCGCCATGTTTTTCGAGACTTTCGCGGTAAAAGCCGCTCCGAATCGCCGGGAGAACCATATGATGTTCAGAAACATTCTCGTGCTTGCGGCTGCAGCAGCAGCGCTTGCCGCCTGCGTCTCAGACCGCCCCATGCCGGTAGCGACACGCGCTGCGCCGACCGGCGTCGAGGGATCCTGGGCCGATCCGAACGGCATCATTTCCACCTTCCAGGCAGGCACCTTCACGACCCGCACGACAGACAGCAACCAGCTGCTTGCGTCCGGCACCTATATCAACACGTCGCCGTCGCTGGTCGAAATCAGCATGACTTCGCTGGTTCGCAAGACGCAGTCGAAGGTCAATTGCGCGCTCGTCAGCCAAAGTCAATTGAACTGCACCTCGGATGCGGGTTCGCAATTCACGTTGACGCGGCGCATGTAATTGCCCGCCCAGCTTTCGATGAAGAGGCTCTCCTTTGCGGGAGCTTTTTTCGTTTTGCCTCTTGGAAAGCACCCCGGGAACAACAGCTTTTTTGCACTTGCGGTCGGTCATCGTTGATGAAAACATCCGCCCGCCGGGTAGCCGCCAAACGATTAAGGGAAGGACGAAGTCAGGGGTATGGGACTTCGCCAAATTAGGAGAACAGTATGACCAAGTCATTTAGCTTCGGTCTGTTGACCGCATCGATGCTGGCGCTCAGCGCTGGCGCAGCCTTCGCGGACTACCAGCTCAATATTCTTCATATCAATGATTTCCATTCACGCATCGAATCGATCAACAAGTTCGATTCCACCTGCTCGGCGGAGGACGAAGGCAAGAACGCATGCTTCGGCGGCGCCGCTCGCTTGAAGAGCGCGATCGACCAGCGCCGTCAGGCGTTGTCCGGGCAGAACGTCCTGCTTTTGAACGCCGGCGACAACTTTCAGGGTTCGCTCTTCTACACGACCTACAAGGGCACCGTGGAAGCCGAGATGCTGAACGCCATGAAGTTCGATGTCATGACCGTCGGCAATCATGAATTTGACGACAGCGAGGACGGCCTCGCCGCCTTCCTCGACAAGGTTCAGTTCCCGGTTATTTCCGCAAACGTCCTTGCCGCCGACGGCTCCAAGCTCGGCGATCGCATCAAGCCTTCGCTGGTGCTCGATGTCGGGGGGCAGAAGATCGGCATCGTCGGCGCCGTGGCCAATGATACCGAAGAGCTTTCCTCTCCCGGCCCCAAGGTGATGATTGCCGAGGACGTCCAGACGATTGGCGCCGCCGTCCAGGAATTGAAGGGCCAGGGCATCAACAAGATCATCGCTCTCACCCATGTCGGCTATCCGCGCGATCTTGCAGCCATCGCCAAGATTCCCGATGTCGATGTCGTCGTCGGCGGCCACTCGCACAGCCTGCTTTCGAACACCGATCCGAAGGCGGAAGGCCCATACCCGACGATGGTGGACAATCCGGGCGGCTACAAGGTGCCCGTCGTGCAGGCGGCCTCCTACAGCAAGTATCTCGGTGATCTCGTCGTCGATTTCGACGACAGCGGCGTCGTCAAGAGCGCCAAGGGCGATCCGATCCTGATCGACTCCTCCTTCACGCCCGACCCGGCCCTTGTTGCCCGTATCCAGGAACTGGCCAAACCGATCGAAGAACTCCGCAAGAAGGTGATCGGCTCGTCCGAAGGCCCGATCGAGGGCGACCGCACCGTTTGCCGCGTCAAGGAGTGCTCGATGGGCAACCTCGTTGCCGATGCCATGCTCGACCGCACGAAGAACCAGGGCATACAGATCGCCATCCAGAACGGCGGCGGTCTTCGCGCCTCGATCGACGGCGGCGATATCACCCAGGGCGAAGTCATCACCGTGCTGCCGTTCCAGAACACGGTGGCCACCTTCCAGCTGACGGGCGCAGACATCGTCGCGGCGCTGGAGAACGGCGTCAGCCAGATCGACGAGGGCGCCGGCCGCTTCCCGCAGGTCGCCGGCCTGAAGTACAGCTTCGACAAGTCGAAGCCGCCGGGCAGCCGCGTCAGCGGCGTTGAGGTCAAGGAGAACGACAAATTCGCACCGATCGATCCGGCCAGGACTTACGGCGTCGTCACCAACAATTTCATGCGCGCCGGCGGGGATGGCTATTCGATCTTCGAGACAGCCGGCAAGAATGCCTATGACTTCGGTCCGGATCTGGCCGACGTGACGGTCGAGTATCTGGCAGCCCACAACCCTTACAAGCCCTACACCGACGGCCGCATAGCGCAAGTTGCCCCGACCGGGACCCCTGCACCTGCCGCGCCGGCTGCTCCATCCGCTCAAGCCCCAGCCGCAACGGCCCCCGCTGCCAGCGCACCGGCTGCGGCGACGCCGGCAAGCCATGTCATCGCCGCAGGTGATACGCTTTGGGATCTTGCCAAGCAGTTTTACGGCGATGGCGAGCTGTGGAAACGAATCTCCGAGGCCAACGGCAATCCCGATCCGCGTCGCCTGATGGTCGGCAAGGAGCTGCAGGTTCCCGCAAAGTAAGGCGATTGCCTGGTTGTTGAGGACCGGTCCGGGCTTTCCCGGGCCGGTTTTTCCACTTATAGGGTAGGCCACCGAGCCGGCTGCCCAGGAGCGGGAAGATCGATCAAACGTTGGGGCCAAGATGACGATTGCACCTTCATATCTCCCGGCGGAGCATCCTCCGGTCAAATTCGGCAAGGTCGGGGTCCTTCTCGTCAATCTCGGCACGCCCGACGGCACCGATTACGCGTCGGTGCGGCGTTATCTGCGCGAATTCCTGACCGACAGGCGCGTCATCGAATGGTCGCCGTTGAAATGGTATCCGGTCCTCTTCGGAATCGTCCTGAACACCCGCCCGCAGAAGGTCGGCAGGGCCTACGAGACGATCTGGAACAAGGATGAGAACGAGAGCTATCTGCGCACCTACACCCGCAACCAGTCCGATCTCCTGGCGGCGCGCCTGAAGGACCTGCCGAATGTAAAGGTAGACTGGGCCATGCGTTATGGCACGCCCTCGATCGCTTCGCGCATCAACGCACTGAAAGAGGAAGGCTGCGACCGCATCGTTCTTTTCCCGCTCTATCCGCAATATGCGGCGGCGACGACCGCCACAGTCAACGACAAGGCATTCCAGCATCTATTGAAGATGCGCTGGCAGCCGGCATTGCGCATGGTGCCGGACTATCACGACGACGACACCTATATCGAAGCGCTCGCCAATTCGGTGACAAGGCATCTTGCGGGGCTCGACTGGGAACCGCAGGTGATCCTCGCCTCGTTTCACGGCATCCCGCTCTCCTATTCCGAGCAGGGCGATCCTTACTACTTCCAGTGCCAGAAGACAGGGCACTTGCTTCGCGAAAGGCTTGGCCTTGCGAAGCAACAGTTCATGGTCACCTTCCAGTCCCGCTTCGGGCCGGAAGAATGGCTGCAGCCCTATACCGACAAGACCGTCGAGACGCTGGCCAAGGACGGCGTCAGACGCATTGCCGTTCTCAATCCCGGTTTCGTCTCCGACTGCCTGGAAACGCTGGAAGAGATTGCCGAGCAGGCGGCCCATTCCTTCCATGAAAACGGAGGCGAGAAATTTGCGCATATTCCGTGCCTGAACGACAGCGAGGACGGGATGCGCGTGCTGGAAAAGGTCGTGCGTCGCGAACTGATGGGTTGGGCCTGAGACGGACGCAGGCTGCCGCCGCGCCCGGTCTTCCAGCTGCCGACTAAAACCTTGGCGTGCGCTTGTGAAAATCCCGCTCGTTGAATAGGATCGCCGCCATCACAGGCCTGGTGGAGGAGAGAGTGATGATTCTAGGCGGGTTCGATATCGTCGTTATTGCTCTCGTCGTCTTCGTCATCCTTGTGCTTTTTGCGGGCGTCAAGACGGTGCCGCAGGGCTATCGCTATACGATCGAGCGCTTCGGCCGCTATACGCGCACACTGGAGCCGGGCCTCAACATCATCACGCCATTCATCGAGCGCATAGGCGCCCGCATGAACGTGATGGAGCAGGTGCTTGACGTACCGACCCAGGAAGTCATCACCCGGGACAACGCCTCCGTGGCCGCCGATGCGGTCGCCTTCTACCAGGTCCTGAATGCCGCCCAGGCCGCCTACCAGGTCTCCAATCTCGAAAACGCCGTTCTTAATCTGACGATGACCAACATCCGCTCGGTCATGGGCTCCATGGACCTCGACGAGCTTCTGTCCAACCGCGATGCGATCAATGACCGGCTGCTGCGGGTTGTCGATGATGCCGTGCAGCCGTGGGGCATCAAGGTCACCCGTATCGAGATCAAGGACATCCGACCACCGACCGATCTCGTCGACGCCATGGCGCGGCAGATGAAGGCCGAGCGTGAGAAACGTGCCCAAATTCTGGAAGCCGAAGGTTCGCGCAACGCCCAGATCCTTCGCGCCGAAGGTGCCAAGCAATCGGCAATTCTGGAGGCGGAGGGCCAGCGTGAGGCAGCGTTTCGCGAAGCCGAAGCCCGCGAGCGTCTGGCCGAGGCCGAAGCCAAGGCGACAAGGATGGTCTCCGAGGCGATCGCCGCCGGCGACGTGCAGGCGATCAACTATTTCGTGGCGCAGAAATATACAGAGGCGCTGTCTGCCATCGGTACGGCCGGCAATTCCAAGATTGTCTTGATGCCGATGGAGGCCTCATCCATCATCGGCTCGCTGAGCGGTATTGGTGCAATCGCCAAGGAGGTCTTCGGCGACGGCAGCAGTCCGCCCTCCCCGCCGCGGCCGCGTCAAGTGCCGCCGCGCACGACTCCGCCGGTCAATCCCTTCAACCAGGCCCCGGAGCGCTGAGGCATGCTGACACGCGTCGTTGCCGAACTCGGGCCATGGACCTGGTGGATTGTCGGCCTGGCGCTGCTTGCCGCCGAAATGGTGGTGCCTGGCTTTTTCCTCGTCTGGATCGGTCTTGCCGCGCTCGCCGTCGGCATTCTGTCGCTGCTGCTTTGGAATGCCGGCTTCTGGATCTGGGAAACGCAGCTCATCCTTTTTGCCATCCTGGCGGTTGCCGCGACATTCCTTGGCCGCCGGCTGACGCTTCGCCATGATGCGACTGACGAACCCTTTCTCAATCAGCGGGGCGCAAGTCTCGTCGGCCGGACGGCTACGCTCTTGGAACCGATCGCCGAAGGCCGCGGCCGCATCCATATCGATGATACGGTCTGGCGGGTGACCGGCCCGAACCTGCCTGCCGGAACGCAGGTGAAGGTGGTCGCAAGCAACGGGCGCGATCTGACGGTCGAGCCGCTGTGATCAGGCGACGCCGATCCGCAAGAGATCGTGAAAATGCACCAAGCCGGCCGGCCTGTTATCGTCATCGATGACGATCAGCGCTCCGATCTGATGCTGCTCCAGCAATGCCAGCGCGCTGGTGGCAAGCGCCGTCGGCCTGACGGTCTTGGGCGTGCGCGTCATGATGTCGTCAACGCAAAGCTCCGACAGGTTGCGTGTCAGATTCCGTGCGATGTCGCCTTCGGTAACGATGCCGCAGAGCCGCCCATCCTCGTCCAGAACGCCGACGCAGCCGAAATGCTTGCGCGACAGCACGTGGATCGCCTCGGGCATCGGTGTCCCCTTCGCCACCAGCGGAACGCGATCGCCGGTATGCATGACGTCGCCGACATGCATCAGGCTGGCACCGAGCTTTCCGCCTGGATGGAAGACATGGAAATCCCGCGCCGTGAAGCCGCGCGCTTCAAGCAGCGCGATCGCGAGCGCATCCCCGAGGGCGAGCTGCATCAATGTCGACGTCGTTGGCGCAAGGCCGTTCGGGCAGGCTTCCTGCTCGTTCGGGATCAGCAGAACGATGTCGGATGCCGTCGCCAGCGACGAGTGTTCGCTGCAGGTGAGCGCGACCAGGGGGATGGAAAATCGGCGGGTATAGGCAATGATGCTGCGCAGTTCGGCACTTTCGCCGCCTTTGGAAATGGCAAGGACGAGATCGTCGCTCGCAATCATCCCGAGATCGCCGTGATTGGCTTCCGCGGCGTGAACGAAAAACGCAGGCGTGCCCGTCGACGCAAGGGTAGCAGCCAGTTTCGTCCCGATATGTCCACTTTTGCCGACACCCGTAACGATGACACGACCGCTGATGTTGCCGATCGTCTCCACCGCTTGAGAAAACGGCTCCGACAGACCGTCGCTCAAGGCGCGCTCAAGCGCTTCCAGTCCGCGTCTCTCCGTCCCGATCGTCCGCCTGGCGGATTCGAGCACACCGTTTTCAACAAGTCTGACTGCTTTTCTCATGGCCCTGCGTTAGCGCTTTTCACTTAAGGTGTCTACCCACGTCGCCTTTCAACCTGTGAACAGATCCTTGCGGCCGCAACGAATGATTAACCACGAGGCTTTACGTTCGGGTAACGAATTGAAGCCTGCCACGTGCGGAATCCGGATGGTCAAGGAAAGAGAGACGAGCAGTTTGACGCCGCTCCGTGCGGCGCGCTTTGCCGTGTCTTCCCTCGCCCTTTGCGCTTTGTTTCTTCCACCTCACCCGGGTTTTGCTCAGTCCGCGCAAAACAGCACCAGCAGCAGCACACCCGGCTATTCGTCTGCATCCGGCTCGCAGTCCTACGGCGGTTCGGCCAATGCACAGCAGCTGCCCGAAAATGGCGCAGTCGATGGTAGCGACTTGGCAAATCCCCCGGCCTATCAGACAAGCGGCACACCGCCCGGCTCAAACCAACAAGCCGGAACGACGATGGCAGCCGGGGCGACTGAGCAGGAACCGTCTTCCGAAACGACCGGGTCCATTCTCGATGAGGACATTCGTCGCCTGAATACCCGCGAACCGGCAATCGACGACAGAAGGGCGCCACGCAGGCTGGAGGAAAACCTCACAGGTCAGGAGACGCCGGGCATCCGCGTCGGCACTTTCGTGCTGCGTCCTTCCGTTAACCAGTCGATCAACACCGAAACGACGAAGGAAGGTGAGACAAAGGAGACGCGGTCTTTCGCCCAAACCGACGCCTACGCAACGCTGACCTCGGACTGGGCGCTCCATCAACTGATCGTCACCAGCCAGGGCACTTGGCAGCGCAATGTCAGCGGTACCGGCGAAGAACAGCCTGCTTTCGACATCGACGGCGACCTTCGCCTCGATCTGCCGGACGACACGGTCGCTCATATCAAGGGCGGATACCGGTTCTATCGGGAAGATACCGACGATCCTGACGCAATCGCCGATGCCGAGCAGCAATCGGATGTGCAGGAGTTTTCGGCAGGCGCATCCCTCGAGCGCGATTTCGGCATCCTGCGCGCGACCGCGGCACTCGACCTGACCCGGACCATCTACTCTGACGCGGTGCTTTCGAACGGCACCAGGATCTCGCTCAGCGACCGCGACCGGACCTCCGGCACGTTTTTGGCCCGTGTCGGCTATGAGCTTTCGCCGGCACTCATTCCCTTCCTCGAGGCTTCCGTCGGCAAGACTGTCTATGACGAAAGCCGTGATTCGGCGGGTTTTGCGCGCTCCGGCAACAGCTACGGCGCCAAAGCCGGCGTCGAGGTCGATCTTGGAGAAAAGTTGAAGGGTGAAGTCGGTCTCGGCTACGAAACCGCAAGCTTTGACGATAGCCGCCTCGATTCGATCGATACCGCGATCGTCGATGCAAACCTCCTCTGGTCGCCTTTGCGTGGAACCGACGTTCGTTTTGATCTGTCGACCAGCATCCAGCCCTCGACGACAGCTGGTCAGAGCGGCTACGTCTCGCACGAACTGACAACGGCGCTGACGCACCAGCTGCGCGACAACCTCCAGGCAACGGTGCTGGGTGGGGTGATTTTGCGGGACTATCCGTCCGGCGGCAGCAGCGACGAAACGGTCTATACGGCGAGCGGCGGTCTCACCTTGAACATCAACCGCTATCTCGACTTCACCAGCACGCTGGGATACGAGCTGACGACGCGCGATGTGGGCGCCGACTCGCAGCAATGGCGAGCCGGCGTCGGTCTCAAGCTGAAACGCTAGGCTCAAAGGCCTTTCAGCAGTGCCCTGAAACCGTCTTCGACGGTCGGGCGGATATCCGCACGTTCGAGTGCGAAGGCAACATTGGCAAGGATGAAGCCATCCTTCGCACCGCAGTCATAGGTCGTGCCGCGGAAGTGGTAGCCTGCAAAATCCTGTTCCTTGAGCAGCTTCAGCATGCCGTCGGTCAGCTGGATTTCGTTGCCGGCGCCGCGCTCCTGCGTCTCCAGGATCTTGAATATCTCCGGCTGCAGGATGTAGCGGCCGTTGATGAAGAAGTTGGAAGGTGCCGTCCCCTTGGCAGGCTTCTCGACCATTCCGGTGATGCGGAAACCGTCGCCGATCCGTTCGCCGGCTCCCACGATGCCGTATTTATGGGCCTGATCGGGCGCACATTCCTCGACGGCGATGATGTTGCCGCCACTTTGGGAATAGAGATCGATCATGCCCTTCATGCAGCCCTTGCCTTCATTCTTCATGATCATGTCCGGCAAAAGCAGCGCGAAAGGTTCGTCACCGACGATCTCGCGGGCGCACCAAACGGCATGGCCGAGGCCGAGTGGCTCCTGCTGCCGGGTAAAGCTGACCGTGCCTGCTTTCGGAAGCTGATTGGCGAGCAGCGTCATTTCGGCCTGCTTGCTGCGTTCGCGCAGCGTCTGCTCGAGTTCGAAATGAATGTCGAAATAGTCTTCGATGATATGCTTGTTGCGGCCCGTCACGAAAACGAAGTGTTCAATGCCGGCTTCGAGCGCCTCGTCGATCACATACTGAATGATCGGTTTATCGACGACAGTCAGCATCTCCTTCGGAACGGCTTTGGTGGCCGGGAGGAAGCGTGTTCCCAAACCTGCAACCGGGAATACCGCTTTACGAACTTTTTTCTGCTGTCCCACTTAGACCTCCTAGGGGGGCTGGATCGCTTTTACACTCAAGCTATTTTAGGGTGAACTAGATTAGAATCGCTACCGTTTTGCAAAGGATGACGGGAGAAGCCGGTCATGGTAAAGAATTTGTTGACTCCGTTCCGGTAGTGTCGGGTTTGGCCGGAAACTGCAACTCCGCCGCACGTGCAACGAAGATGACGGATACGACTGCCGATGACCCAGAACCGCAAATACTCCCTTCGTGGTCTTGCTCTCGCCTTCACGGTGACCGCTTCCGCAGGTCTGGCTCCCCATAGCGCGGCGGCCGACCAGCGGTTCCAGAAGTGGATCGCGGACTTCTATCAAACTGCCGCGCAAAATGGCATCAGCAAGGCAACCTATCGGAAAGCTTTCGCAGGCGTGACCGAACCGGACCCGACGGTCCTTGAAAAGGCGAACTTTCAGCCGGAATTCACGACCAAGATTTGGGACTATGTGGACTCCCGCGTCAACCCCTATACAGCCGATATCGGCCGCAAAATGGCCACAAAGCATGCGGCGACTCTGACGGCGATCGAACGGCATTTTGGCGTCGACAAGAACATCATCCTGGCGATCTGGTCGATGGAATCGAATTACGGTGCGGTCCTCACGAAGGACGACCGGCTGCACTATGTGCCACGCGCGCTTGCAACCCTTGCCTACGCAGACGATCGCCGCGCCAAGTTCGCCAAGAAGCAGCTCGTCGCTGCGCTGAAGATCCTGCAGAACGGTGATATCTCTGCCGATGGCATGACGGGGTCCTGGGCAGGCGCCATGGGCCATACGCAGTTCATCCCGACAAGCTATCTGCTTTATGCTGTCGATGCCGACCGCAATGGTCATCGCGACATCTGGAATTCGGTGCCGGATGCGCTTGCGACCTCCGCCAACCTTCTTGCAAAGAACGGCTGGGACACCGGCAGGACCTGGGGCTACGAAGTTTCGGTTCCGGCAAGCCTCGCAAAGCAGGTCGGCAAGACACATACGATCGCGCAATGGGCAGCGATGGGCGTCACCCGCCCCAGCGGCAAGGGTTTTCGGGACGGCTCGACAAGAGCCGTGCTGAAGATGCCGGCCGGCCCTGGCGGCCCCGGCTTCCTGATGACCGGGAACTTTTTCACGATCAAGAAATACAACGCTTCCGACAGCTATGCGCTCGCCGTTGGCCTGCTTGCCGATGAGATTGCCGGTTATGGTGGCATGAAACAGCGCTGGCCGCGACCGGAGGGCACACTCGACATGAAGGAAAAATTCGAGCTGCAAAATCGCCTGAAGACGCTTGGCTATTACAACGGCGAGGTCGACGGCAATTTCGGTTCAGGTTCGAAGGCCGCGATTTCGGCGGTTCAAGAACGCCTCGGCATGCAGGCCGATGGCAAACCCTCGCTCCCGCTCCTGAATGCGCTCCGGCGCTAGAAAGGAGAAATCCGCGACATAGGTTTCATGGACAGTGGACGTGTGCGTCTTGTCCATGCGAAAATGTCGTAAGGTTTGGGGCATGACGATGCGTAGATGGGGTGACAGGCTGAAACTGGGCTCAAGGACGCTGCTTTGCGCCGCATTGGCGCTTTCCTTCGCCATCACCGCGCCCTTTGATTTTGCCGACGCGCAGGAGCGCTATTACTACCGCCGCTCGATCTTCGATTTCTTCACCGGCCGCCGCTACATCAACGAAGACTATGCTCCGCCGCCCGAGGTTCGACGCCCGCCGCAGCGTCAGCGCAAGCGGGCACCGATCGCGCCCAAATCCCCAACCGTCGCCACTGCGCGGCCCGTGGCGCCCGTCCTTCAGGAACCGGTGGTCCAGAAACTCGCGAATGCCCAAAAGATCCTGATCGTCGGCGATTTTCTCGCAAGCGGCCTGGGCGATGGCATGACGGAAGCATTCAAGGCCTCGCCTGGCGTGATCGTAGAGGCCCGAGGCAACGTCTCTTCGGGCCTGGTGCGCGACGATTATTACGACTGGCCCGAACAACTGCCGAAGATGATGGACGAACTGAAGCCGGCGATGGTCGTCGTCATGATCGGCGCCAACGACCGGCAGCAGATGGTAATCGGCGACGCCAAGGAGAAGTTCCGCACCGACGCCTGGTATGGCGAATATCAGAAGCGTGTGCTGAACTTCGGCAAGGAAATAACGAGCCGCAAGATACCATTGCTTTGGGTCGGGCTTCCGGCTTTCGAATCGCCCTCGATGACGGCTGACGCCGTCCAGATGAACCAGCTCTATCGCAAGCAGGTGGAAAGCATCGGCGGCGAATTCGTCGACATCTGGGACGGCTTCGTGGACGTGAATGGGCAGTTCGTCGTTACCGGTTCCGACATCAATGGCCAGCAGGTGCGCCTGCGCACCTCGGACGGCATCAATCTGACGCAGGCCGGACGTCGCAAGGTCGCCTTTTATGTCGAAAAGCCGGCCCGTCGCCTTCTCGGCACGCAGGCAAGTCCCGACCTTGTGCGCCTTGACACCAGCAACCAGCCCCATCTCGGTCTGCCGTCGGACCCGGTTGCCCATACACAGCCGATCAGTCTATCCGACCCCGATCTCGATGGAGGATCTGAGCTTCTCGGCGGCGGGCTCGCTCCGGTCACTTTGGCGGATTCGCCGCGCGACATGCTCGTAGAGGACGGCAAGATGGAGCCGGCGCCGGCAGGACGCGTGGACGACTACAGCCTTCCGGCTTCGAAAACGCCCAAGCAGGTCTCGGCCAAGTAAGCTCCGGTCTTTGGCCGAGCATTTTCCGGCAAAGCCTTTCGAAAGCTCACAAGCACTGTGCATGCCTCTTCAACGGATCGGCCGCCCGCAACCTTTTGCGAGCAGCGCGTTCTGTCCGGCTTTAGGCAACGGCGATCAGCGCGGCAGAACCGTCGAGCCCATCAGCGCTTCATCGATCGCACGCGCTGCCTGGCGGCCTTCGCGGATCGCCCAGACGACCAGGGATTGGCCGCGGCGAACGTCGCCTGCCGTCCAAAGCTTGTCGACCGATGTCTTGTAGTCGCGATCGTTGGCAACGACATTGGTCGAGCCGCGGCGATCGGTGTTGAGCGTCAGCCTGCCGTCCAGCTCCCTGAGGACGCTGTCGGTGAACGGTCCGCGGAAACCGATGGCGATAAAGGCAAGATCCGCCTTGATGACGAATTCCGTACCGGCAACCGGCTTGCGGCGCTCGTCGACCTCGCAGCAGGTGACGCCTGTCAGCACGCCGTCTTCGCCGATGAACTCCAGCGTCGCGACCTGGAACTCGCGCACGGCGCCTTCCGCCTGCGACGAGGAGGTTCGCATCTTGGTTGCCCAGAACGGCCAAACGGCGAGCTTGTCTTCCTTCTCTGGCGGTTGCGGACGAATGTCGAGTTGCGTGACCTTCACAGCGCCCTGACGGAACGCCGTGCCGACGCAGTCCGAAGCGGTATCGCCGCCGCCGACGACGACCACATGCTTGGCGCCGGCCAGGATCGGATCCGACGCCCAGCCGACGCTGTCGATGTTTTCGCGGCCGACACGCTTGTTCTGCTGCACGAGATAGGGCATCGCGTCATGGACGCCGGCAAGTTCGATACCGGGAATGCCGGCCTCGCGCGGCGTTTCGGAACCGCCGCAGTAAAGCACGGCATCGTAATCGGACAGCAATTGCTCGACCTTCAAGTCGACGCCGACATTGACGCCGCAATGGAAGGTGACGCCCTCGCCCTTCATCTGCTCGACGCGGCGATCGATGAAGTTCTTCTCCATCTTGAAGTCGGGAATGCCGTAGCGCAGCAGGCCGCCGGGGCGGCTTTCGCGTTCGTAGACATGGACCTCATGGCCGGCACGGCCGAGCTGCTGGGCAGCCGCCATACCGGCGGGTCCGGAGCCGATGACCGCGACCTTCTTGCCGGTATGGACCGTTGCCGGCTGCGGGCGGATGAAACCGAGCTCGTAAGCCTTGTCGGCAATCGCCTGCTCGACCGTCTTGATCGCAACGGGCGCATCTTCGAGGTTCAGCGTGCAGGCCTCCTCGCAGGGCGCCGGGCAGACACGACCGGTGAACTCCGGGAAGTTGTTGGTCGAATGCAGGTTCTGGATCGCCGCTTCCCAATTGTTGTTGTAGACGAGGTCGTTCCAGTCCGGAATCTGGTTATGGATCGGGCAGCCGGTCGGCCCATGGCAATAGGGGATGCCACAGTCCATGCAGCGCGCGGCCTGTTTCTGCACTTCCTGGTCCGACATCGGGATCGTGAATTCGCGGAAATGCCGGATTCGATCCGACGCCGGCTGATACTTCGCTACCTGCCGGTCGATTTCCAGAAACCCTGTGACCTTACCCATATTTTCGTCCCTCATCATCTTAAAGCCCAAGACCTAAAGGTCCCCAATACCAGCAGGCCAGTCCCACGACTGCGCCCAGGGCTACGAATTCCGTTTCAAGGCCGCCGCCGGCAAAAGAGGTTCCGGCGGAAACTGCCACGGCAAGGCACACAGAGATGAAGGAATGAAGCGGCGAAAATCGATTTTTCATCATCGTTCTTTCCAGCATCCTCCATGCCGCTCGTCGAAGCAGTGGCAGATTCAGCGTCTTGGAGCACTCACTCGGCGGCGATCCCCATCCGGCTCCGCTCCATTTCCTCGAGCGCACGACGGTATTCGACCGGCATGACCTTTCGGAACTTGGGACGGTAGTCGACCCAGTTGTCCAGGATCTGCTTGGCGCGGGTGGAACCCGTGTAGTGCAGATGGTTGGAGATCAGCTGATAAAGGCGCTCCTCGTCGTGACGCGTCATGTCGCCGGAGACGTCGACGCGTCCCTTGTGCATGAGGTCGCCACCGTGATGGTGCAGCTTCTCCAGCATGTCGTCCTCTTCCGGAACCGGTTCGAGTTCGACCATCGCCATGTTGCAGCGCTTGGCGAAATCGCCGGCCTCGTCAAGAACGTAGGCGACGCCGCCGGACATGCCGGCCGCAAAGTTGCGCCCCGTTGCGCCGAGAACGACCACCACGCCGCCGGTCATGTACTCGCAGCCGTGGTCTCCCACGCCCTCGACAACGGCAATGGCGCCTGAGTTGCGCACTGCGAAGCGTTCGCCAGCGACACCGCGGAAGTAGCACTCGCCTTCAGTCGCACCGTAAAGCACTGTATTGCCGACGATGATGGAATCTTCAGCGACGATCTTCGAGTTGTCGGGGGGCCGGATGATGATCTTGCCGCCCGAAAGACCCTTGCCGACATAGTCGTTGCCGTCGCCGATGAGGGTGAAGGTGACGCCGCGTGCGAGGAAGGCACCGAACGACTGGCCGGCTGTCCCCTTGAGAGTGACGTTGATCGTATCGTCCTTGAGGCCACGGTGGTTGTAGCGCTTGGCAACCTCGCCAGAGAGCATGGCGCCCGCCGAACGGTCGACATTCCTGATATCGGCTTCGAAGGCGACCGGGGTCTTTGCCGAAAGCGCAGGCTCGGCCTTCTCGATCAGCCTGCGGTCGAGGATGTCGTCGATCGGGTGCTTCTGGCGCGAAGTCCAGTAAGTCTCTTCCTTTGCCGCATCAACCTTATGGAAGATGCGGCTGAAATCGAGCCCCTTGGCCTTCCAATGCGCCAGCATTTCGTCCTTCTCGAGCAGTTCCGAAGCGCCGATGACGTCGTCGAGCCTGGTGAAGCCGAGCGAGGCCAGGATTTCGCGCACTTCGTTGGCGACGAAGAAGAAGTAGTTGATGACGTGCTCTGGCGTGCCCTTGAAGCGCTTGCGCAGGACCGGGTCCTGCGTCGCAACCCCTACCGGACAGGTGTTGAGGTGGCACTTGCGCATCATGATGCAGCCCGCGGCAATCAGCGGCGCGGTTGCGAAGCCGAATTCGTCGGCGCCCAGCAGCGCGCCGATGATGACATCGCGGCCGGTCTTCAGGCCGCCGTCCACCTGCAGGGCGACACGCGAGCGCAGCCCGTTCAGCACCAGCGTCTGCTGGGTTTCGGCGAGGCCGATTTCCCAAGGGCTGCCGGCATGCTTCAGCGAAGTCAGCGGTGAGGCACCCGTGCCGCCGTCAAAGCCGGCAACGGTGATGTGGTCGGCGCGCGCCTTGGCAACACCGGCGGCGACTGTGCCGACGCCGACTTCCGAGACGAGCTTGACCGAGACGTCGGACGCCGGATTGACGTTCTTCAGGTCGTAGATCAGCTGCGCCAGATCTTCGATCGAATAGATGTCATGATGCGGCGGGGGCGAAATCAGCCCGACGCCGGGCGTCGAATGGCGGGTCTTGGCGACTGTCGCGTCGACCTTGTGACCCGGCAGCTGGCCACCTTCGCCGGGCTTTGCACCCTGCGCGACCTTGATCTGCAGCACGTCGGCATTGACAAGATATTCGGTCGTCACCCCGAACCGTCCCGAAGCGATCTGCTTGATCGCCGAGCGTTCCGGGTTCATCGAGCCGTCGCGCAGCGGCATGTAGCGGTCGGACTCTTCGCCGCCTTCGCCGGTGTTCGACTTGCCGCCGATCTTGTTCATGGCGATGGCGAGCGTCGTGTGCGCCTCGCGGCTGATCGAGCCGAAGGACATCGCACCCGTCGAGAAGCGCCTGACGATATCGGCTGCCGGTTCGACTTCGTCGATCGATACCGGCTTGCGGCCGAGCTGCTCGGCACTCTTGACCCTGAACAGGCCGCGGATGGTGTTCATGCGCAGCGCCGTTGTGTTGACCATTTCGGAGAATTCGCGGTAGCGATCCTCGGCATTGCCGCGAACGGCATGCTGGAGGGCTGCAACGGCGTCCGGCGTCCAGGCATGGCTTTCGCCACGCATTCGAAAAGCATATTCGCCGCCGATGTCGAGCGTGCTTGCAAGCAACGGATCGCGGCCGAAGGCGGCGGTATGGCGAGCGACGGTTTCCCTGGCGATCTCTTCCAGGCCGACGCCTTCGATCATCGTTGCCGTGCCGAAGAAATATTTGTCGACGAATTCCGACTGCAGTCCGATTGCGTCGAAGATCTGCGCACCGCAATAGGATTGATAGGTCGAAATCCCCATCTTCGACATCACCTTGAGGATGCCCTTGCCGACCGCCTTGATGTAGCGGTAGACGATTTCACTGGCGTCCACTTCCTTGGGAAACTCGCCCTTGGCATGCATGTCGAGCAGTGTGTCGAAGGCAAGGTACGGATTGATCGCTTCAGCGCCATAGCCAGCGAGCAGGCAGAAGTGATGCACCTCGCGCGGCTCGCCGGTTTCGACGACAAGACCGACGGACGTCCGAAGCCCCTTGCGGATCAGGTGATGGTGGACGGCAGCAGTGGCCAGCAGCGCCGGGATCGCGATGCGATCTGGCCCGATCTGGCGGTCGGAGAGCACGATGATGTTGTAGCCACCCTTGACTGCCGCTTCGGCACGCTCGCAGAGACGATCGAGCATATCCGGCATGCCTTCGGCACCACGCTCGACATCATAGGTGAAGTCGAGCGTCTTGGTATCGAAACGGTCTTCCGTGTGACCGATCGATCGGATCTTTTCGAGATCGCCGTTGGTCAGGATCGGCTGGCGCACCTCGAGGCGCTTGGCGTTTGCCATGCCGGTATGGTCGAGAATGTTCGGCCGCGGCCCGATGAAGGAAACCAGGCTCATGACGAGCTCTTCGCGGATCGGATCGATCGGCGGGTTTGTCACTTGGGCGAAGTTCTGCTTGAAGTAGGTGTAGAGCAGCTTCGACTTGTCGGACATCGCAGAAATCGGCGTATCCGTGCCCATCGAACCGATCGCTTCTTGACCCGTCGTCGCCATCGGCGACATCAGGAGTCTTGTGTCTTCGGTGGTGTAGCCGAAGGCCTGCTGGCGGTTGAGCAGCGAGACGTCGCGGCGCAGCGCACGCGGTTCGACCGGCTTCAGGTCTTCCAGGATGAGCTGAGTACGGTCGAGCCAGCTGCGATAGGGATGCTGGGTCGCAAGCTGCGACTTCACTTCGTCATCCGAGATGATGCGCCCTTCTTCCATATCGATCAGCAGCATCTTGCCGGGCTGCAGGCGCCACTTCTGGACGATGTTTTCTTCCGGAACCGGCAGCACACCGGCTTCCGACGCCATGATGACACGATCGTCATTGGTGACGAGATAGCGCGCCGGACGCAGGCCGTTTCGGTCGAGCGTCGCGCCGATCTGCTTGCCGTCGGTGAAGGCCACGGCAGCCGGTCCGTCCCATGGTTCCATCAAGGCAGCGTGGTATTCGTAGAATGCCTTGCGCTCAGCGGCCATCGACTGGTTGCCGGCCCAGGCTTCCGGGATAAGCATCATCACCGCATGCGACAACGAATAGCCGCCGCGCACGAGGAATTCGAGCGCGTTATCGAAGCAGGCTGTGTCCGACTGACCTTCGTAGGAGATCGGCCATAGCTTGGAAATGTCTTCGCCGAAGAGCGGCGAAGACACCGACGCCTGACGCGCCGCCATCCAGTTGACGTTGCCGCGCAGCGTGTTGATTTCGCCGTTGTGGGCAACCATGCGATAGGGATGGGCCAGTTTCCAGGACGGGAAGGTGTTGGTCGAGAACCGCTGGTGTACGAGGGCAACTGCGCTTTCGAACCGCGGGTCCGACAAGTCCTTGTAGTAAGCGCCGACCTGATAGGCGAGGAACATCCCCTTGTAGACGACGGTAGATGACGAGAGCGACACCGGATAGAAGTTGCTCTCCTCGCCTTCGAATTCGTCATAGATGCGGTTGGAGATCACCTTGCGGAGCGTGAAGAGGCGGCGCTCGAACTCGTCGTTCGTCGCGGCATCCTCGCCGGCACCGATGAAGACCTGAACATGATGCGGTTCCGTGGCGGCGATATCCGGCGCCTTGGAAAGCGACGAGTTGTCGACCGGTACGTCGCGGAAGCCGAGGAAGACCTGGCCTTCCTCGGTGATCACGTCCTGGATCACCTTCTTGAAGTGCTCGATCTGCTGTTCGTCGCGCGGCATGAAGATATGGCCCATGCCGTATTCACCGGCCTTGGGCAGGATGACGCCCTGCTTCGCCATTTCCTCGCGGAAGAAACGATCGGGAATCTGCACGAGAATACCGGCGCCATCGCCCATCAGCGGGTCAGCACCGACGGCACCGCGATGCGTCAGGTTTTCAAGAATGAAAAGGCCGTCCTTGACGATCTGGTGCGACTTCTGGCCCTTCATATGCGCGACGAAGCCGACGCCGCAGGCGTCATGTTCGTTGCGCGGATCGTACAGACCTTGTTTTCGCGGCAAACCGGAGGCGGATTTACGCGTATTGGCCGTTGCGCGCACGTGTGCTGCTGCAAACTGGTCAAAACCCGTGGATGGCGTCTTCGTCATCTTTCCCTCCTGTCAAAGCCCGCGAGTGGGCGTCTCCTTGTCGCGCGCCGTCCCTTGAAAAGGGGTTCGGCGCGTGACAGCGCTGTTGCATTGTCGAAGATCCGGTCGCGTTGGCCCGCCAAAAGCGAGCCGTTGCGCTCCGCGCCTGCCAGTCGCCGCCGCGCGGCCTTGGCTGCGCTCGGGTGGACTATAGCGTGAAACCCTGCAAAGGTCAGGGCTTTCGGCGCCTCTTCGGCCGTTTAGGCCAAAATAGGACAGCAACACTGTCCTAATTCATCAGTTCTATGCCAGAAACCTATGCGCTCCGCAAGAGCGCGCGTTTAAAAAACCTCGTTTTGCGACGGAAGATTGCCAGATTGGAGAAAATGGCGAAATTAAATTACACCGCACCACGCTATTTTGTTTATTGATTGCGCAGTTCAATATTTGTGATGCATTGCGACGCAGATGTTTGACGGCGTGAAGCTTTGGCGTAATGTCCCTGCCGAACCTGCCAACCCCCCGCATTCCCCAACGGTCCTCCATGTATTTTGCTTCCGACAACTGGGCTGGCGCCCATCAATCGATTGCCCAACGCCTGCTCGAGGCTTCCGCGGGGTTCGCGTCCGCATACGGCACCAGCGACCTCGACAGGAAAGTCGAGGCACGCTTTTGCGAGGTCTTCGAGCGTAACGTCGCCGTCTTCTTTGTCGCGACCGGAACGGCTGCGAATTCGCTTTCGCTCGCCAGCGTCCAGCGCCCCGGCGGCGTCACCTTCTGTCATTCGGAAGCCCACGTCATCGAGGACGAATGTGGCGCACCGGAATTTTTCTCCGACTCCGCTCGCCTTGTCGCCGTTGCCGGGGACTCCGGCAAGATCGATCCAGCAAAGCTTTCGGCGAAGATTGCAAGCTTCCCCGAGGATGCTGTGCACCATGGCCGCGCCAGCGCCATCACCATCACCCAGGCAACCGAAATCGGCACGGTCTACTCGTTGCCGGAAATCGGCGAGATTTCAGCCATCGCAAGAAAGAGGAGCCTTGCCCTTCACATGGATGGAGCACGTTTTGCCAACGCGCTCGTTGCGCTCGGCGCAACGCCTGCCGAAATGACATGGAAACGCGGGGTGGACATGCTTTCCTTCGGCGGCACCAAGAACGGCTGCTGGTGCGCCGAGGCGATTGTCTTCTTCAATCCGGACGAGGCCAAAGAGATGCCATTTATCCGCAAGCGGGCGGCACAGCTCTTTTCCAAGTCGCGCTTCATCGCCGCCCAGTTCGATGCCTATTTCGACAATGGTCTCTGGCTCGACCTTGCCCGCCACGCAAACGACATGGCCGACGGCCTTCGTGCCGGCATCGGCGCTAGCAATTGCGCCAGACTCGCCTGGCCCACTGCCTCCAACGAAGTCTTCGCCGTCATCACCAAGAGCGCGGCAAGGACTGCTGAAAAAAGGGGGGCAGCGTTCTACGAGTGGTCGATTCCGGCCGCAACGCCTGACCTCGTCGACGACAACGAGACGCTGATCCGCCTCGTCACCAGCTTCGCCACGACAAAAGCCGATGTCGACGGCTTCCTGAAGTGTCTGGCGGCATAAAGCTCGGTAGCACCTAGTTCTGATGGCCATAGACGGCGGATTGCGGGGCACCCTCATCCGTCTTTTCCGCCTCGTGTCCAATCACCAGGATCATCATTACACAGGCCACCAGCCCGGAAACGAAGAGTACGCCATACATCATCGGTCCGTCCTTTCTTGCCCCGAACGACGACCATATTGGTTCCTAACGTAGGAGCCGTAATATCAACAAATAGCTAAGCGACAAGGTTGAAAGGGGCTTAAGACGGTAAGCAGCCGGTTAACCTTCCGTCCGGCGAACGCATGGGACCCTTATCTTATGGAACTTGGTGGGCACTCAACCGTTTATAAGCGAAAGGTGAAGTGCCATGAAAAAAATAGCAGTCGTTCTTGTGTCGCTCGTGACTGCCTTGACCAGCGTACCACCTGCCGAGGCGTTTCCTGCGATCAATCTGGAAAAGCCGAAAGTCGCATCGAACATAGAGCAGATTGGGGATCGCGACTGGAGCGGATGGAGCAATTTTGCCAGACGCCGGTATATCAAGAGCTGGCGCAACAATCGCGGCGGATACTATGGCGGCAATCGTGGTTATCGCTACAACAGATATTATGGTCGCCGGTACCACGATTATGACAATGACAACGACGCGGCCGCAATTATCGGCGGATTGGCGCTCGGTGCGATCGTCGGCGGCGCCCTGGCTCAGCCCTACTATGGCGCCCCGTCCTCCTATGCTTATGGCGGCAACGGTCATACGAGCTGGTGCTACAGCCGATATCGCTCCTATAGGGCCTGGGACAATACGTTCCAACCCTATTACGGGCCGCGCCGGCAGTGCGTTTCGCCCTATTGATCGGCAAGCAACCGAAACCCGCCGTCTGGCGGGTTTCTATTATGCGGCCGATCGCAAACCCCGCACCTTTCCAACAATGTCCTCCGAAAGCGCCGACACCAGTGCCTGATCGGCGCCCTTGCGCGGCACCAGCACGAATTCCACATCCTCCAGCAGCGGCAGCCCTGCCGTGCCGATTTCTTTCAAACCCGAGGGGGCCATGCTGCGGGGCTGCACCAGGACTCCCATTCCGGCCCGCGCTGCGGCCGTAAGCCCGCTCAGGCTGCCGCAGGTACAGACGATCCGCCAGGGCACCTGCATCCGGCTGAGGGCCTCCAGTGCAATGCTGCGCGTCACGCTTGGCGGCGGGAAGGCGATCAACGGCAATGGCTCCTGGGCAAGCACATGTTCCGGATCGCGCGCCAGCCAGACCAGCGGCTCGCGATAGACGAGTCGGCCACGGGCATCGCCGAGCCGGCGCTTGGCAAGCACCAGATCGATCTCGCCATTGTCCTGCATCTCGTAAAGCGCACCCGATAACGCGACCGTCAACTCGAGGTCGACCGACGGATGCGACCGCACGAAATCCTCCAGCACGGCCGGAAGCTGGCTGGTCACGAAATCTTCCGAGACGCCGAGGCGGAGGCGGCCGCGCAGACTGTTTTCCTTGAAAAGCGACCGAACCTGCCCTTCGATGGAAAGCATCATGCGCGCATGCGAAAGCAGCGCCTCGCCATCTGCGGTGAGCACGACCTTGTGGGTGTCGCGCGCCAGTAGCTTTCGCCCAAGTGACGTTTCCAGCCGCTGGACGTGCTGGCTGACGGTAGACTGACCGAGCCCCAAACGCTCTGCGGCGAGCGTGAAACTGCCCATCTGCTCGACGGCAACGAAGCTGCGCAACTGCGTAAGATCAAGCATGATGTATCCCGGTTCGCAATAACTGTTATTCCTTGCATCCTGATTCATAATAGAGGACAAGACAACTGTCTTTCTGAGAATTCCGAGAATGCACCATGCGCCGCTTCCTTCCCGATACCTTCACGATCCTGCTCGTCTCTACCGTCATTCTTGCCTCGCTGCTTCCGGCAAGCGGCGTGTTCGCAGATTATTTCGGCCTCGCCACCGGTCTTGCCATCGCGTTGCTCTTCTTCCTGCATGGCGCCCGGCTATCCAGCGATGTCGTCGTTGCGGGCATCCTGCACTGGCGGCTGCACCTCGTCATTCTTGCGACGACGTTCGCCGTATTCCCGCTGCTCGGCATGGCGCTCGGCCTCATACCGGATTGGATCCTGCCCCAGCCCCTTTATCTCGGCATCCTTTTCTTGTGCGTCCTGCCGTCCACGGTGCAATCCTCCATCGCCTTCACCTCGATTGCCGGCGGCAATGTGCCCGCCGCCATCTGCTCGGCCTCCGCTTCCAACATCTTCGGCATGTTCCTGACGCCGCTGCTCGTCGGCCTGCTCTTTTCCGTCGGCGGCCATGGCGGCTTTTCCTGGGATGCGCTGGAGAAGATCCTGCTGCAATTGCTTGCTCCCTTCGTGGCCGGGCAGTTCCTGCAGCCCTTTATCGGCGGCTGGATCCGCGCGAAGAAGAAAATCCTGATGCCGGTCGATCGCGGATCGATCCTGATGGTTGTCTATCTCGCCTTCAGCGCCGCAGTCGTCGAGGGACTGTGGCAGACTTTTTCGGTAAGAGACATCGCGGTCGTCGTCGTGCTCGACATGTTGCTGCTCGCGATCGTCCTGCTGCTCACGATGCATGGCAGCCGCCTTGTCGGCTTCAACAAGGCCGACGAGATTACCATCACTTTCTGCGGCTCGAAAAAGAGCCTGGCAAGTGGCGTGCCGATGGCAAGCGTCATCTTCGCCGGCCAGTCGGTCGGCGCCATCGTTCTGCCGCTGATGCTCTTCCACCAGATCCAGCTGATGGTCTGCGCGGTGATCGCGCAAAAATATGCCGCAGCGGCTGCGCATCGGATAACAAAAGAGGAAGCCGAAGAGGCTGCAAGCCCAGCCTGATCTGCAGCCGACAAAAAAGCGGCGCCCAACGAACGCCGCCTGTCTTTTCCAATCCTGGGAGGGATCGTTTAGTTGGAGACCTGAGCCTCGATAGCCTTCGGCGCGCTTACAGGCTCTGCGGAAATCGCGATCTTGCGCGGCTTCATGGCTTCGGGGATGCTGCGAAGAAGGTCGATATGAAGCAGGCCGTTCTTCAGCGAAGCGGCGGTCACCTCGACGTGATCGGCAAGCTGGAAGCGGCGCTCGAAGGCGCGCTTGGCGATGCCGCGATAGAGGAACTCGCTGCCCTGCGCGTTCTCTTCGCTCTTCAGGCCCTTGACGGTCAGCGCGTGGGCCTGAGCCTCGATGGAGATTTCGCTTTCATCGAAACCGGCAACGGCCATGGTGACGCGGTAGGTGTTCTCACCGGTGCGCTCGATGTTGTAGGGTGGATAGGTATTGCCCTGATCCGGCTGAGCCAGGCTGTCGAGCATGGTGAAGAGACGGTCGAAACCGACGGTCGAACGATAAAGTGGAGAAAAGTCTACGTGACGCATGATGTCCTCCTGAAGGAAGCGACGTGTTGCGATAATTGCCCCTGAAACCCCTTATTCGGCAGCTTCGGGACGGTTCAGCGGACCCGTTTGGCACCCGCAGAATTCAGATGGTGATCGGCTTTCCTCAGTTCAAGACCTTTTGGAAGCCTGGTGAACGGGGCATGAACGCGAGGTTTTGCGTGCGTTCAGCAGCACGTCTGTAAAACTAGTCATTGTCGGGTAATCAAACTGGCCCGATGGCTGAAGTGCATCGTCCCTTCTTCTTCAGTCCGATTTACGGCCGGCGCCGGGCAGATCTCAAATCGCCCCGCCGGTCTCTTTTTATTCGCTCCGCGCTTAACTGTTGATTTTCCGTCCCCGTGCATTATCCCCTAGACCGAAAGCGGCATCGAAAGCAGCGGCTCATGGACAGCGTCCTTATTTCGACACCTGACAATCCGGTCCCGGACAGCCGTACCGAAGGCTATTTCGAGACACATGACGGCTTGAAGCTGCGCTATGCGGTGTTCCGCTCCGATGCCTCGGTTGCAAAAGGCACGGTCGTCATCCTGCAGGGACGCAACGAATGCATCGAGAAATATTTCGAGACGATCGGCGACCTGACGGCGAAGGGCTTCTGGGTTGCGATCTTCGATCTTCGTGGCCAGGGCGGTTCGCCACGGCTCATCAAGAAGCGCCAGCATGGCCATGTGAGGCGCTTTTCCGATTACGAGCGAGACCTCGACAGCTTTCTGGAAAAGGTCGTGCTGCCCGACACCCGCCTGCCCTTCTACCTGCTCGGTCACTCGACCGGTGGCCTGATTGCGCTTTCGGCCGCTCCCTATCTTGCAACACGCATTGAACGCATGGTGCTTTCGGCGCCCTTCATCGGCCTGATCGGCCAGGCAGCGTCTGCCACGACCATCCGCCGCCTGGCCGCCACGGCCTGCTCGCTCGGACTTGGCTCGCTGCCATTGAGCCGCAAGCTACGGGAGCTTCCGTTCCAGGACAATCCGCTGACATCGGACGCGGTGCGTTACGAGCGCAACCTCGCCATGATGAGGGAGCATCCGGAACTGATGCTCGGCCCCCCGACCGCGCGCTGGGTCCATGAATCGTTCAAGGCGATCGACAAGGTTCTGATGCCGAGCCACCTCTTTTCGATTACCATCCCGACGATCGTCATTGCCCCGACCCGCGACGGCGTCGTGCCCTATATCGCGCAGGAACGGCTTTCGCGATATTTCCGCGCAGCCCAGCTCGTGCCCATCAATGGCGCACGGCACGAGATTTTTCAGGAGCGCGACGCCTACCGCGCCGCAGCACTGGCCGCGTTCCACGCATTCATTCCCGGCAGCGATGCCGAGGCCGCTGAAGAGGTCGAAGGATTCGGCGTCTGAGGCGGATGGCGACTAGCGCTGCAGGATCGCAAGCGCCTGGTCGTAAACCGCGCGGCTGCCGGCGGCGATGATCGAGCCACCGTTTTCCGGCCTCCCGCCGTCCCAGGTCGTGATGATGCCGCCTGCATTTTCGATCACCGGAATGATCCCGCCGACATCGTAGGGCTTGAGGCCGTTTTCGATCACGAGATCGACGTGGCCGGCCGCCAGAAGTGCGTAGGCATAGCAATCCGTGCCATAGCGGAAGAGCCGGACCTGGCGTTCGATCTCGCGATATTTCTCCATTTCCAAGCCGGTGAAGAGATGCGGCGAGGTGGTGAAGAGGATCGCGTTCGAAAGCGTTTCGCAATCACGTGTCTTCAAGCGCCGTTCACCCTCCGGTCCGGAATAGATCGAGCCGTTCTCATCCGCGAAATAGCGTTCGCCGGTAAAAGGCTGCTCGATCATGCCCATGATCGCCCGCCCGTTCTTCTGTAGCCCGATCAGCGTTCCCCATACCGGCACGCCGGAAATGAAGGCCCGCGTGCCGTCGATAGGATCGATGATCCAGACATAATCACGGTCCAGGCCAATATCGCCGTGTTCCTCGCCCAGAATGCCATGACTGGGAAAATGCTCTTCGATCAGCTTGCGAATTGCCGCTTCCGCTGCCCGATCGCCCTCGGTCACGGGATCGAAGCCACTCGAAAGCTTGTTCGTCACATCGAGGCCAGATCGGAATCGCGGCAGTGTCTCGGCCTTGGCGGCTTCCGCCAGGCAATTGAAGAACGAGCGGTCAGGGAGCATGGATGATCCGTTTTCTAGGCTTGTGGCCGCATTTTCTTAGCTGAATTGGGCTCGAATGCAAATATACAAGGCATCCTCTCGATTTATGCCTAAAGATTTTGCATCGCAAAATAATGATTGACAATTGTGCAACGCAGCAGTAGCGTCTTCATACAGTCTTCTGACTGTAAATACCCTCCTTGGGTGTTTCCTCCCTAGACTTAGCCGCGCTGAACAGCGCGGTTCTTTTTTGAGCGACTGTCCGCAAGCTCATTCGGCAGCAAGTGCCGTATCGGTTGCGAACTGCTCCACGTAACTGGCCATCTGCCGCATGAAGCCGGTGACGGCGTTGACGATCAGCGGAAAGTCCGTGTGCTTTTCCAGCGTCACTTCGTCCACGTAGATTGCCCGGTTGACCTCGATCTGCAGGGCGTGCAGCCCGCGGGCTGGCCGGCCGTAATGCTCGGTGATGAAGCCGCCGGCATAAGGCTTGTTGCGGATGGCGGTGAAACCCATCTCCTCGAGAATACTGATCGCCGTACGCGAAAGTTCGGCCGATGCGCTGGTCCCGTACCGGTCGCCGATGATGAAGTCGGGCCGCGAATTGCTGCCTGCAACGCGGACATTGCCTGGCATCGAATGGCAATCGATCAGCACGCCGAAACCGAACTGCACGTGGGTGCGGGCGATCAAGCGGCGCAGCGCGGCGTGGTAGGGTTTGTAGATGCTCTCGACCCGATCGAGCCCTTCCTGCACCGGCAGCCGCCGGGCATAGATTTCCATATTCTCGGCCACGATGCGCGGGATCGTGCCGAGCCCGCCTGCCACGCGCAGCGAATTGATGTTTGCATAAGGCGGCAACAGGCCGTCGAACATGCGCGGATCGAGCTCATAGGGTTCGCGGTTTACATCCAGATAGGCGCGCGGGAAGTTGGCGAGAAGCAGAGGAGCGCCAAGCAGGCTGGCGGCGTAAAAGAGCTCGTCGACATAGTGATCCTCCGACCGGCGGATGGAAATGCCTTCGAGCCGCGACTGGGCGATAAATTCCGGTGGATAAATACGGCCGCTGTGGGGAGAATTGTAAACGAAGGGAATGGTCTGCGACACGGGCTCACGGATCTCAAAAAGCTCGTATTCGCGAATTTCCGGCACCTTTTTCCCTCTTAACCATGTCACAGGACGGCTGCTTCGCCCATGTTGCCAGTTGCCTCAGCGCAAGTCCATACTATGTAGCGGGGATGACGGCCCAAGGTAGGCAATTCACCGGTTGTTTACCGGCCAAAGTCTAGTGTAAATAGCTGGCACCTCCCACTAAAAAACCTATTCACCAATCGGTCTGGATAATGACTCAGAAGATACTGCTCGCCGAAGACGACAACGACATGCGCCGCTTCCTCGTAAAGGCGCTCGAAAAGGCCGGTTACAAGGTTCTGTCCTACGATAACGGCGCAAGCGCCTATGACAGGCTGCGGGAAGAGCCCTTCTCCCTGCTCCTGACCGATATCGTCATGCCTGAAATGGATGGCATCGAACTCGCACGCCGTGCCACCGAGCTCGACCCGGACCTCAAGGTCATGTTCATCACCGGTTTTGCAGCCGTTGCACTGAACCCCGATTCGAAGGCGCCGAAGGATGCAAAGGTGCTTTCCAAGCCCTTCCATCTTCGCGATCTGGTCGACGAAGTGAACAAAATGCTTGCCGCATAAGGCTTGCGGGTGGCGGGTCACAAAACTTCAAAAAAGCCTATTGACGGCTCCCAAGGTTTTGTGATCTATGCGCCGCCATCGGATGGGCGTGTAGCTCAGCGGGAGAGCACTACGTTGACATCGTAGGGGTCACAAGTTCGATCCTTGTCACGCCCACCATCCTTTTCAAGGGCTTAGCGGGAAACCGCCGAGCCCTTCTTGGTTTCTGGTGCCAAATGGTGCCAAGTTCGGTGATGAAAGGTTGCCACGTTTGGCATCCGATAACCTAGAAATGCACTTTCATCAGGACTGTAGCGGACTTCCGTTTGAAACCCGTTTTACCAGCACCACTGCCCGCTCTCGGTAAACTCGGGCACCGAGCCTCGGATGATTGGGCCATCTCGACTGCCTCAGCAGCTCCGGGCGCGAAAAAACCATCTGATTTAGTCGCATACGGTGTCGGCGTAGAGCAGATAACTTGTTGCGCTATACGCCATAACATTCTGATCGAAACAGAACCTTTTCGGGGCGAGGCGAACGAGATATCGCCTGTTGCACTTTGCCGGGATGTCCAGCTTGAAGTCACGTGGCACTATCGACGGGGTTGGGTCGGTGAACCTGGAGTGTCCAGCGTAGGAGACATTTTTGATCAGCATTGTATCATCAGAGGCCTCGACATTCTCATTGAGGACAGTGATCTTCTTGCTGTCTGTTTCATTCAGATAGGGGTAGTCGCTCGGAGATGGAGGCTCCCGCGTCAGAGGGATTGCGGCCGTCCTGACTGCGACGTTGAACCGGACATCATCCCTCTCTGGAACGCCGCCGTAGCCGTTGAGATATTTCCAGCGCAATCGTACCCTATGGTCCCTTTCGGTTTTGCCTGACGACGGCGGAATTACCTCGATCGACAGATCCGTCGGTGCGGAGCCGTCCTCTTGCGGGCCTGATCCCGGCGCAAGGCAGGCCGTGTAAAGCGGTCGATAACCGCATTCGGCCTCGCCGGCATCCCAAAGACAATTGCTTAGTTTTTGCCAGTCTGCAGCGCTAATCGGCGGCTGCAACGCGGACAAGTCGTTTCCCCCACCCGGCACCATCCAGGGATGGATCTTGCCGGCGCCGGACCGGAGCGCCCAGTCCGTGCGCCGGTTGTCGATCCGTGCGATCTTCTTTTTTTCTTCTTGCAGCTCCATGACTTTGTCCCATTTCGGCTTGGCGATCCATGGTTCCCGACCCACTGCATCGGCGGCAAACCGCTGGCCTGTGATCTGTGTCGTCAAAGTATGGCAGGCCGTACAGCTTCCCGTCGGATCTCGGACCGTTTTGGCGCGGGCGAGGTCGGCGCCGTGGACCGCGGTGTAGCTGGAGCCGATGACGCGAAATGGCATCTGTTCGGTACGCGGCCTTTCGGGCAGGTAGCCGCCCAGACTGAACGCTATTGCTCGCAAATCCTGCTCGCCGTCGAAATAACCCACACGCGCCTGCGCGGCATGTGGATTGATCACATAGGGGCTCTTGTTGTCGTGACAGATATGGCATTGAATTTGAAAGGTCGGATCGTATAGCGCCTCGGCGGACGCTCTTCCCGAACTATCGGAGTAAGAATGCCCTCCCGGCGGAACGAATGATCGGGACCAATCAAACTCGCTTCGGTCTTTGCGCCCGTCAAAAAATATAATCTCGCCGGTAACGCGGTTAAATCCGACCGTGCCTAGAAGGGCGAAGCGGGGATTGGAAGCCTGCCAATAGGGATTTGAGCTCACCATCAGATTCGACGTCGACTTGCGACACAATGTTAGCCATTCCACGTTGCCTTTGACCACACGCTTCAGGCGCGAGCCCGGAGCGCAATAGGCGACGTTTCCGGCCAGCGAAGGCTTGTCGCATTTCTCGATCCCGCTGGTCCACGCGATGACGTTGCCCGAAGCGTCGCGATGCTCGAATTCCAATGGGTGATTGGGCCTGGTGAAGTTGGGCTTCAACTCGACAATGTTGCCGTCGACCTCGATCGGCATTGTCTGAGCGTCATTCGCGCAATCCGCATCCGGAATTGGTCCAAACACAGCGCGTGCCTCGTCGCCGAATTTGGTGACGGTGCTGTTGGTTGCTGAAGCCGGTGCCCAGAGGATATCGCCGTCAAGGCGAAGAACCGCTTCAGCGAACGCCTCAGCCTCAAGTGAAGAGGAGGCGAGATTGACACGCAGAACATCGTTCTTGCTCTGGCTCTTCTTCGAAAGAACTATTTCCCTGCAGGCTTCAAATATCCGAAGCTGCTGCACATAGCGCTCATAAACTTTGTCTTGAGGAAGAACCTTCACGGCAGAGCCCGGAGGGGGCACGGGCGCGATGCAACCTGTCAGGGCGTCACACCTGCCGCCCTGTTCACAAGTTTGTCCGCCACCGCTCTGTAGCGCGGTAGTCGCCATTCGTGAGCCGAAACGGTAAATCTCCGTTGGTCCGGATCCAAAGGGTGAAAACCAATATGAACCGCTGGCCGAAACAACTGCCGCAATAACCCCGATGATAGATGCAAAGCCTCTTGCAGCCATGCAGCAAGACCCTCTCCAGCACCTCGTTTTCGGACCAAAGCCGGTCAACGAGCTCTTGCTTGAACTCCTGGCGTGTCCGTGATCAGTGTCAGCTTCGAGAAGCGCCAAAGACCGTCATCGTCTTTTACGAAGGTTTCTTGCATGACCGCCGTATAATCCAGCTCGGGAACTTCCCTATCTGGCCACTGAAGCGTCACCAGGAGCGTGGTCTTTCCGTTGACACTTCCATCTTTGTTTTGGTGCAGCAGCGTATTGCTCTCAAAGTGTCGCGCCTGCCTTGACCCCAGATCGCTCAGAATATCCGCGATATATTCTTGCAACTCGGGCGTCACAGTCGTTCTGATAAGCTGAAGGGCTCCGCCGCCGGAGCATGCCTCATATTGTGCGTCACTGGTGAACAATTGTGCGAATGCGGCGGCGTTCTTGTCATCCAGAGCCCAATTATAGCTGTGAATCAGATCCATTATTGCCTGCCTGTCGGCCGTCGAAGGATTGACGATATTGGCGCGTGGCGGCAGCCAGTTTGGATTGACGTTATCGACGCAGCTTGCCGCCATCGCCGTTCCGCCGAACATGACGCCAAACCCCAATAGAAGCGTGAATATTTTTGGCGTGCTCTTCATCCACCTCGCATAATGTCTCACCATCATAACCTCCTTTGGTGTTAACCTTGGGCAATTGGCTTGTTGAGAAGCGATCATTTGATCAATGATCCGAGCGGGAACCCTTCCGCGCGGCCTCCACCCCTGCAAGCAATTTGCCTTGTTCTTCAATGAGTATGCTAAGCCTATGCAAAAGCGTTCTATCCTCGCCGCGGACGTCAGGCTTGGAGATGGTGTCGGCGACAAGCTTCAAATATTCGGCGATCAACTTCTCCTGCGCGCCGACGTTTTCGATGTACCCTGGACTGGGAACGACGGCTGGCTGAGCGCCCGGCGCCACAACATACGTCATTCCGCCGAGGATCCTTTCCTCCTTCATGTCCGACGCCTGGTAGAGCTGAACGATGTTTATCGAGGCCGATGGCTGTCCATGGGACATGATCGAGATTTCGACGGGCAGGCTCTCCTTGGCGCCCAATTCAATGCGCTTGCCCATCTCGACTCCGCTGGACTCGACATTCCAATCCTTGGGTCGCCAGGCGACCAGCCGGGTGTTGATCGGGTAATCGAAGGGATTTGAAACAATGAGCTGAGACCTCAATCCACTCGAATTGCCGGAATCGACAAGGTGCAGGTTTTTTTGCGTCACGTTGTTGTCGCTTGGAGTGATCAAGTCCGGCACCTGGGGACCGACCGAGACCGTGGAGACCGGATCGTCGGGTGCCGTGACAACTAAGAACAGGCAGAAGTGATCCGGATTGTTCACGGACGCATTGTAGACGGGAGCGGCAAAATCGAACGGCAGCACAATGGAATTGTCATTGCTGTTGCCGGCCACGGAAGCACCGGAATAGGGCAGCGACGGTATCGTTTGAGCCGGCAAGGGATGCCAGATCGAAACATCGGTCGAGTTTGCGGGAAAAGCTGGCCAGAAGTCGGCGGGTAGAGCGGGGAGACCAGCTCCAGCAAAGGCCCAGTGCAACTTTACCTGAACATCGGTTGCAGTTTGCGTTCCGCGATTATGGATGCGGACATATACGCGATTGAGCGTGTTCGAAAGCGGGTTCTCGTCGATGAACGCGTCGAATTCTGTCGAGGATATCGGCTGTGTTGCGCTATAGGGGGGTGCATCGACTTTGATATCGACGCTTTGCCAATGGGGTATAAATCCACGGGTTTGCTCAAATGTGACATTTGATGGCTGCTCCGTGTTACCCCAATCCAAGCTGTTGTCGCGCACGTAGACATCCACTCCTCCGCGCCCGAAAATGTCCCGTCCAGCCACCGTCCGTGCCGCCTCAAAGGCGTTGACCCTGCCGAAACCGTGGGTCGGTAAGCCACCGACCGGAGTCGAAGAACCCGTCTGCTCCGAATAGGCTCCGCTGGAAGGAGATATTTTGTCGGCGGTATCCTGAAGAAGTCTTTGAACCTGCAACCGGGTCAACGAATTGTCATGCGACAGGAGCAGACCTGCAATACCGGCAACGACAGGGGCGGCGAAAGATGTGCCGCCGAAACAAAAAGTGTAGTCCCGGTTTGAAGGTGGCGGAGGCGCCGGTTCGGCGGATGCGCAGGGCGAAACAGGCGATCGATTGTTGTAACCGATGTCTCCGATCCTGTCCGTCGTTACCGCATCCAACGTGCCGCCATGCGTCGGAGCGAGTAGATCCATGCACGTGCCGAAGCCGGCCGGTAGCCTTTGGTCTTGATTGGTTGCACTGCTGACGGCGATCACGTTGGCAAGCGATGAAAGGTCGGGAGTGCCGTCGCAATTGTCCTCGACGGTATCGGTCATGGCAACGACAACAATTATGCCTTTGCTGACGCCGTTCTGGACACGACCGGTTGTCGCGGCGCTGTTGATCGAGTTGACGACATTTGTAGGAAGCACGACGCCGGAAGCATATCCCCAAGACAGTGAGATAATGTCGGCACCTATTGTCTTTGCATAGTCGATTGCGAGGCTTTCAGCGTAGTCCGTACCGTCAAGAGCTCTGATCGGCAGGAAGCTGCAACGCGGGCATGTCCCGACCACGCCAATGCTGTTGTTTTTACGCGCCAAGGCCACGCCCGCAACGGCTGTTCCATGCAATTGGTCCAGCCGTGGGCGAACATCGTTATCCCCGCAGGAAACCGGCGTAATACAGGGTGTAAAATCCCAGCCGTGAAGATCGTCGATGAAACCGTTACCGTCGTCATCCACATTTGGGCTGCCTATCTGCTCGGCATGGTTGGTCCACAGGCCGGCGGCGAGATCCGGATGATTCGCTTCAAGCCCATCATCGATAATTGCAATCACGATATTGGGATTGCCCGATCCCATCGGTCCGAGCGACCACGCGCCATCAGCATCGATGTCGGCGTCGGGTGTGCCCATCGCCTGACCGGTGTTGTTCAGGTGCCATTGATCTGAATAAAAGGGATCATTCGGGGCTGGCGGTGCCTGGCGCTTTTCAATCGGCCGGTAGAAGTTCGGATGCGCGAATTTTATGCCCGAAAGGCGGTTCAGTGCGTTGGAAACCTCAAGGGTATTCTTCGCGCTATCGGGCAATAGCCTGATCACAAACTGCCGCTTGTCGAACGGATTGTTGCCCAGGATTTCGCAATGATATTGTTCGGCAATGGTCTGGATGAGACCGACGTCAGCGTCGTCGGCGATCTGCACGACGATCTTGTCGGTCAATACATAGGGTAAATCGGAATTGCCGATTCTAACCAGGATGCCCGAATCCACGACCAGGTCGGGCCACGACTTCATCAGGTCTCGAGCAGCAGCATTGAGGCTCTTTGCATCCTTGGCATCGGGCACTTCGACCTCGACGATAGCGTCGGAAAGGGTCGGAATACGCCGACCGCCGAGGCTATCGAGCGTTTTCCGGTAGCGCTCAGCGTCAGCCATCGCCGTATCGGAGAGGATCAATGCGATGCGGTCCGGCACGATGTGCGCTGGATATGTCTCGTCGTCCTGGATGAAGACCGTCTCATTTTCAGCAGCGCTGGCAAAGGAAGATGGATTCAGGAGCAGAAGTGCAACTGCGGTAACAGTCAAGATTGTCGTGAAAATACCCTTCATGACTATCCCTCCGTCGTCGGACCAGCTTTCTGGCGTCGGGAGCGTCGTCCGATGCGCAACCTTGCGCCCAAAACAACCAAGACTCAACCTCACCGATTGGGCTTAACCAGAAGTAGTTACCCTCAGTGTTTGAACCGTGCTCGGGGTATTTCTCGACGTTTCGCCGACAATTTGATGCCGGATCCAGGCCCAACGCATTCGATACCATCGCACGCGAAATGTGCCGATCACGGCAGGTGCATTGCCGACTTCGCGGTGCAATTCCGGCAATTCGGCTGCTTAAGCCTCTAGAGCATGCCACGGCTGACGAACGCGGGCGCGAACATTGCGCTGACCGACAGAGCCTTGGACCTGCTTGGATGATTGTCGTCGACAAACGCCGGAATTCCGTGGTCCTGGACAGGGCAGGTTTCCTCATTGCAAAAGAAGGGCGTGGCATCGATCAGCGTCACCTTCGCAAAGTCAGGCCTCGAAAACAGCCGCCTGACGATTTTCTGCCGCTCCTCGAATACTTCCCTCGACACGCCCGAAGGCAGCGGCTGGCCGAGCCGATGCCGGACCAGAACGGTCTGCGGCACGTATATCGACTGCTCCGGAACGAAACCGACAACGATGATACGCTTGCGGTCGAGGTGAGCGAACTGATCTGAAAGAGCCGCGGCAAGGCGGGAAAGTTTGGCTTCATCGTCGGGATGCTTCATCGACGGCGGCACAAGGATGGGAGCGCCATAGCGATAGCCGCTGGCGATGTTTGCCCAGCGCGCGACGATGATGACGGTATGAATGGTTTTCTCTTCTTTCAGAAGTTGTTCGGCTTCCACCAGAAACCGTTGGCAGCTGGTGGAATCGCTTCTCGACCGGATGATCGGTCTGCAGCCTTCTTTCGTCAGGATCATGACACTCTGTTGTGCCTGCTTGGCAGCCGCGACCACACCCGGGGCGAGCGCGTCTGCGATGCTGTCGCCCATCAGCGCCACGCCGGGCACCTTGTCGGCGCCGAGAATGCATGGAGTGCCAGCCCTCAGCCGTTCCAGCGAAGGGGCGTCACATGCACGACGGTCGGGATTGGTATCTCGCGCACCCGACGCCATGCGACGTTCGATGTCGGAGAACCGCTCGGGCATGCCGTCCAGTCGTTCCGTGACCACCCACAAGCCGATGCAGGTCGCAACGGTCGCTGCGACCAACTTTGCGGCAGTAGAAAAGCCGATGTCGGATCGCCGCGCGGGATTTTCGATGAACCGCCAGGCGGCGTAGCTGACAGCAAACGTAAGAGGCAACAGGGAGAGCCCTTCACCGGCCGTGAGTGCTTGTCCTTTTACGATTCTTCCAAAGTAGAGAACGGGCCAATGCCATAGATAGAGCGAATAGGACAGTTTTCCGATGAAGGCGAGCGGCCTGGAAGCCAGGACCGTTGAGACGAAACTTGGCCCGGAGCGGGCCGAATGCAGGATCAGGGCAGCTCCGAGACAGGGAAGCAGTGCCGTCTCGCCGGGGAATGTCGTTTTCTCTCCATAGAAGAGAACAGGAATTGCGATGAGAGCGAGCCCGGCGGCCGACGCTGTCTGACGCCTGCCGTCGTCACGAATGGCGCCGAAGGTTCCCGTCGCCAGCAGGCTTCCGACGAGGAGCTCCCAGAAGCGGCCGAACGGTAGGTAATAGGCGGCCGTCGGCCAATGCCGGACCATGACGACAGAGATTGCGAAGGAGACGACCATCGGGAGGATGACGATCCGCTGCCATGACCAGTTGGTTCGGGAGCGGGCGACGAAGAAATAGAGCGGCAGGAACAGATAGAACTGTTCTTCGACACCGAGAGACCAAGTGTGAAGCATCGGTCGCCAGGCGGTGCCCTCGTCGAAATACCCCGCCGCCTTGGCGAAACTGAAATTGGAGATCGACAGGCTGGCCTCGCCGATGCTCCGCATCAGCCGCTCGAAGGCTGGAGGCGTGAGAATTGCTGCACCGACCAAGGCTGTTACAAACATCATCGCGAAAAGAGCAGGCAAGATCCGCTTTGCTCGGCGAAGGTAGAAATCGGCCGCGGAGAACGTCTGTTGCTTCATCTCGCCGATGATGATCGTCGTGATCAGATATCCCGAGATGACGAAGAAGACATCAACGCCGACGAAGCCGCCCGGCAGGAAGGAAACGGCTGAATGAAAAAGGATCACCGATAGGACGGCGATGGCTCTGAGGCCGTCAATTTCTGCGCGGTATTTCATCGGTCAATCCTGCAAACTCATCCGACATAACTGAAAAGTCGTCGCATTTCCTCGTGCCAGGCAGCTGAAAATTGGGGAAAAGACGGCGGAGAGTTTTCTTATGTCCGGCCATTGCGTCAGCAAAAAGAATGCGACGCAGTCGTCGCGCCAGCGTGCGCAAGGACATTTCAGCGTTTGATCGTGCTCCTCGACAATAGTGGGCCTTCACGCGCTGTCTGCGTCCAGTCACCATGGGGTGCTATGGGCTCACCAACCCATGGGACCTGGGTAATGTTCCACTTCCAGGTATTTTCCGAAAAGTCGTGACGGCACCCAGCTGGATGCGGACTCGCTGTCGAAGGCCAGATGGTCGTGGCGTCTGTCGCCAGGCAACACCTGTTCGGACGCTGAACGAAGAAGGGCGATATCTCTTGCTATCTTCCTCGAAATTTGCCGGGAGGTTTGGTCGGAGCAGGCTGAAGCCTGCGCAACCTTGCTGTTGGTGCGCCGTAAAGAGCCGCCGATACATGCGCGTTTGCAGATGCCGGCCAACGATCAAGGCTATGGATTGCTCCAAAGACCTTCCTTGACATCGTAAGGCGCACAGGTTCGACCCTTGTCGCGCACCATTCGATCCTCTTGAAATACAAGGGGACTTCACCAAACGGCCGATTGAAGAGTTCTCTTCAAGGACGTGAGAAGGCTTGCCTTACGGCGCAAAACTGCGCCCTTGCCCAACACGGCTCACACAAGCCAGCCAAAAACCCATCAAATACTTTACTTCGTAAGCGTGGCGTCTTCAGATAGAGTTGATGCGGTTTGCAAGTTCGGCGTCTCAGGGATTGCTGCGATGAAAAACATCGTGAACGCATAAACTGAGAACAACGTCAGCACCGCGGTCAATCGAATCATTCAGTATCTCCTTATTCACACAGACAGCTTGACCCATATCGGGGTTTTCCAAAACTGTTTTCTGAACGGGAGATGAACAAAAACTTGTGACGGGGCATTTTAACGATATTTTTACAACACATTTTGAAGGTTTCTCGTCGTCCCGCGGGTGCTTATAAGCCGGAAGAAGCAGGGTTTGATGGTCGTGAAGGAGGTGCTGCTCCATTTGGGCTAATCCTGTGAATATCGAGAATCCACGCCGACGGCCTGGACTTTAGCAAGGAGAAATGTTTGCCTAGGAAGGCTGGCTGAGGGGCCGGCGGTTGGGGGCACGCGATGAATATCGAAGAACTGCTCGACATGCAGGAGCGCGGAATACGCGACCGGATCCTCGGCTATTCCTTAAGCGACAATCCGATGTCGCGACCGGAACTGATGCCGATCCGCGATGCTTCGGAGCTTGAAGTCTGGTACGCCCGCTACGATGCATGGCGCTTCGGTTGGTCCGTCGAAGACGCCAGCCGGCTCCACTGAATTCTTGAACGGGCGAAGGCTCCGCGCAAGCAAGAGAGAAGATACAGAGGGCGGCCGTCGTCGTTGACGGTCACGCTTCCCAGAACGGGCCGCTATCCCTGCAGCGGCCCGTTTTCTTTGAGCGCGGCAAATTTCGGACACAGAAACATGCGACCCCCGTCCGGTAAACCAGCATGACAGGATTCCTGAACAGATGAGACTGACAGTGATTGCAGCTGCGGCGCTTTCTGCCGCGGCTTTCGCCTCCGGCGCCAATGCCGCCTCCCAGAATTTCCCGGGCAGCGGCGTTTCGACACTCGCAGGCAAATGCGCAAAGCTCGTCGTTGGCAATGTGGATGCGACGAAGGGCTGCAAGGGCGAACTCGCCAGCGTGGGACTGCCGAACGGCCAGGTGACCTTCATCTTCACCTCAGGCGGCAAGATGCTTGGCTTTCAGGGCGATGGCACCGCGATCAAACCGGCATCCAACGACAATGCCAGGATTCCGCTCAAGATGGTGACAACCGGCGTCGGCGAGAAGATGACGGGCCAGGTCAAGGTGGCAGGCACCTGCACATTCGGCAACCCTTACGGCGGCAAGCCGGTCGTGATCGAATGCTCCGCGCAAAGCAAGGATACCACCTTTACCGGCAGCTTCCGCACCAGCGGCAAGGCTCCGAAGCAAAAATAGACCTCAGGTGCACCACCCGCCGGCGGCGCCAGGCTTGCGGGCAAGACCCTCGGTAACCAGTTGAGTGCCCAAGGAGCGGCCGCCGCGCGAAATCACGTGTGGTGCACCGGTACTGGCGGGTTTGCCGGCAGCGTTCATGACGAAGGGTCCGGCATTCAGAAATTTGAGCAGCCTCGATTTTGCGGCAAAGCCGATCCTCCGCTCGCCTTCGCAACGCGCGGCGCCGACATCCGGCACGACCATATCCGCAACCAGGATCTTCTCGCCCTTGTACCAGAATATCCCACCGTCTCCGACGCAGTTCACATGTGCGCCCTGCCCGCAATAGCCGAAGGCGGCGCGGGCGCTTTGCGGGCCGGCGGTCGATCTCGCCGTTGAGGAGAGCTTCACAGGCTCCGCGGCAGGAACAGGAACGGCTTCGGGCGGCACGGCAAGCTGCGGCGGTGAAGCGGCTGCCTGCTTTGGCACACTCCTGGCGACGACCGCTTTCGGCGCATCTGCCTTGATTGCAGCGGTAATCGCGGCTTTATCGAGCGCCCGTGAGGCAAGAATCGGGCGCACGCTCTTCCAGTTGTCGTAAAGCGCGATACTGCCTACGGCAACGACACCGGCGAAGAGCCAGGGCAAGGCTCCACCATGGCCCCTGCCCTTCGATTTTGCGGATGATTTGCGGCGGCCGCCGCGAGCTGCAGTTCTTGCCATCTGGTCCTAATCCCGTGTTGGGGCGATTATCGCCTCCCAATCCTTTCCGAAAGGTTGGCATGGAGCCTCAACGTCGAAACGGACGAACAAAGAGCCGCAGAAGACGTTAGCCCCGCGAAGAAATGTTCACCCGAAGGAGCGCCTTCTCCATGGAAATGGTCTTTTCCGACATGTTCCCTGAATCCCGTATTCAATACCCGGTGATTTTTGCCCGGCTCATCGGCGCAATTATACTGGGCGGCATCATCGGCTTCGAACGCGAGGCGCAAAACCATGCGGCCGGTCTGCGGACCCATATTCTGGTGAGTCTGGCTGCAGCTCTTTTCGGCATCATTTCCATCGAGTCCGTGCATATGCCGGGCTTTGCCGACGATCAGCAGGTCCGCATCGACCCGTTGCGCGTCATCGAGGCCGTGACGGCGGGTGTCGCGTTTCTCGCCGCAGGCATGATCGTCTTTTCCAGAGGCAGGGTGATGGGTCTGACGACGGGAGCAGGCATGTGGCTGTCAGGTGCGATCGGCCTTGCCATGGGGTTCGGCTACTGGCCGGTCGCCTTCTTCGCGACGGCGGCAGCAGTCTGCGTCCTCTTTGCTCTTGGAAAAATGGAGGAGCGCCTGGAGCGAGATCCCGCAAAGCACCTGCCGCCGAAAGACGGTGCCAAACCATAAAAAACGCCCGGCATGCCGGGCGCGCATTATCGGCTATGAGAATGAGCCAGTCTTTGCTCTTGAACTGTCCTTGCCGCCAGGAGCGCCCGCCTCGCTATGAGCGTTATTCCCGAATTCGCGCTTGTGGAAGTCAATGCCGTTCTCGCAGGCCTGTTTGAGGGCCTGCCATTCGTTTTCATGTTTCAAATAAATGTCCTGCGGCACGAGATCAGTCGTCATGGAACCCTCACAGTTTCGTCCGGGCCTTAAATGCAAAAGCCCCGACGTCGGTTCCCGCGCCCGTCATAAAAATCTACGTACTCCGTTTGCCGCCTTTGGACGCTGCAAGGTCTGGACCGCCTTTTGAGAGATCGCCGCCTGTGACATGGGCCGGAACATGAATGTCGTCCATCGGCGTCTGCGGCAGCGTCAGATCGACATGGTGCGGCGGCAGCACCTGCACCTTCTGCATGCGGTTCGGCTTTGCCCGCTTCATGCGGTCTGTCGCATCCGCACGCTTGTCGGCGGGATGGTTCGACGTGTGCATTTCTTGGTCCCTCCTTATTTATCGCGTCGGCAATAAAGTTTCATTGCCTCAACCAGAGCTTAACGGGCGGGCAACTGCATGGTTCCACACAAAAGCTTCGGCGCAGACCGCAGCCTCCTTGACTGACGCCACAGGTTGACTACGTAGGAGCCTGATCCGCAGCCAAAACGATGCGCATGGTTGCCCCCCGTGCAAAAGCATCGGCTGCCGGACAAACACTGGTGCCGGGCCCCTCTGGCGAGAGTTTTTTCGGCGCTCTCGTGATGTCGGTACCGCCTGCAAATAGCCGGCGGATTTTCACTCGATGAAAAAGCTCACAATGCCTCACGCGCATATCCCTTGCGATGTGCCGCGTTCTTCCATCACATCATCCTTCAAAAGCAATGTCCGCATCAACGAGGTGCGGCCATGAAGCAACCCATCAGCCATAAATCCACGCTCGGCTATTTCCGCTGGGCCTTCGTCATAACGGCCGTCGGACTGATGCTCGGCGCTTTGCTGGGCTGGCAGTCCACCGGCACGATCAGCGGCATGGCGACCATCTTCTTCATCTGCACGGTTCTGGCCGTGCTGGAGATTTCCCTGTCCTTCGACAACGCGATCGTAAACGCCAACAAGCTCAAGGAAATGACGCCTGCCTGGCAGCACCGGTTCCTCACTTGGGGCATTATCATTGCCGTCTTCGGCATGCGCATCGTCTTCCCGCTGGCAATCGTGGCGATTGCCGCAAGGATCGGCCCGATCGATGCCATCATCCTCGCCGCACGGCAACCGGCCGAATATGCGCGCATCATGAACGAAGCCCATCTGCCAATCGCAGCCTTCGGCGGGACCTTTCTTCTGATGGTCGGCCTTTCTTACTTCTTCGACCCTGAGAAGGATGTCCATTGGATCGTCTCCGTTGAAAAACTGATGTCGCGGGGTGCGACGGTCAAAGGCATCGAGATCGCCTTCGTCCTCGCATTGATCCTCACTTTTGCATCACTGATTGAAGGCCAGGAATCGACGACCTTCGTCTACAGCGCGATCTACGGTCTGCTCACATTTCTGGTGGTCGAAGTGATCGGCGCACTGCTGGACGCCTCGCAAAAGGCCATGGCAGAAGCGGCACGCGGTGGCCTCGGCGCATTCATCTATCTTGAGGTTCTGGATGCAAGCTTCTCGTTCGACGGCGTCATTGGCGCGTTTGCGCTGACGCAGAACCTTTTCATTATCGCCATCGGTCTGGGCATCGGCGCGATGTATGTACGCTCGATGACGATCATGCTCGTCGAAAACGGGACGCTGACGCATTACCGCTACCTCGAGCACGGCGCGTTTTATGCAATCCTGATCCTTGCGATCATCATGTACGTCCAGACCCTCTTCCACATTCCGGAAGTCGTCACCGGTCTCGGCGGTGCAGCGCTTATCGGTGTCTCGCTGTGGTCCTCGATCCGTCATAACAAGCGCAAGGAAGCCCGCGCGAAGGCGCAAGCAAAGGCACAGGCCGAAGTCCATTCACCTGCCCGCGAGCGGCTGGAGGCCTGACATCGTCAAAGCCGCAGCCTTTACAGGCGTTGCGGCCTGGCACAAAAAATAAAGCCCGCGACCAACCGGTTGCGGGCTGTTTCATGGGTGATTTATCAGCGGATTAACGGCCGATATGATCGAAGGCATCCGGCGCGATACCGAGAACCTTGAGGTCTCGGGGCTTCGGACGGCGACCCGCTTCGAATGCAGCGCTTACAGCATTTGCAGCGCCGATGACAGCGAAGGCACGGCCGAAGAAACCTTCCCGAATGGACTTGCTGTAGGAGGACATTGTCTTTCTCGCTTTGGCTTCATTATTGACGCCTCATATATGATGCGCTGCAGCATTCTCCACAAGTGACGGGATTTCAGGCCAGCCATGCAAAAACAGGCGGCCGGCCCATGTTTGGGCCGGCCGCAAGAAAGCGCCCGAGGAGTATTTTTCTTGCTCAGTCTTCGCTTGCAGCAAGTTGCGAAAGAACTTCGCCGCGGCCGCGTATTCTCAAGATCAACGGGATGATGAAGGCGGCAGCCGCAACGAGCAGCAACCCGGCTGCGATTGGCGAGGTGACAAGCGTCGTCACATCGCCCTGGCTGATGGCGAGCGCCCGGCGAAGCTGCTGTTCGGCAAGCGGGCCGAGAATCAAGCCGACGACCACCGGGGCGATCGGATAGCCGAAAAGCCGCATGATATAGCCAAGGACGCCGAAGGCGAGCAGCATGCCGAGCTCGAATACGGAGGGATTGGCGCCGATGGTACCAAGCGTGGCAAACAGCAGGATGCCGGCATAAAGCCAGGGCTTGGGGATCGTCAGCAGGCGGACCCAAAGCCCGATCAGCGGCAGGTTCAGAACCAGCAGCATGGCATTGGCGATGAGCAGGCTGGCAATCAGGCCCCAGACGAGCTGCGGATTGTTCGCAAACAGCAGCGGACCGGGTTGCAGGCCGTATTGCTGGAAGCCGGCGAGCATGATCGCCGCCGTCGCCGTCGTCGGCAGGCCGAGCGTCAGGAGCGGCACCAGCGTACCGGCTGCCGATGCGTTGTTGGCCGCCTCCGGACCCGCGACGCCTTCGATCGCACCGTGCCCGAATTCTTCCGGGTTCTTCGCCAGGCGTTTTTCGGTCGCGTAAGAAAGAAACGTGCCGATTTCAGCACCGCCAGCCGGCATTGCACCGATCGGGAAGCCGATCAGCGTACCACGCAGCCATGCCTTCCATGAGCGGCCCCAGTCCTGCGCCGTCATCCAAAGAGAACCCTTGACCGCTTCGACCTTGTCCTCGCCGCGATTGGCTTGAGCGGCGATATAAAGCGTCTCGCCGATCGCGAACATGGCAACGGCAAGCGTGGTCACTTCGATGCCGTCCAAAAGGTCCGGAATGCCGAAGGAAAGACGTGCCTGGCCGGTCTGTTGATCGATGCCGACCATCGCCAGCGCAAATCCGACGAAAAGCGACGTCAGCCCGCGAAGCGCCGAATCGCCGAAAGCGGACGAAACGGTCACGAAGGCGAGTACCATGAGGGCAAAATATTCACGCGGCCCGAAGATCAGCGCCAGTTTGACGATGTAGGGCGCGATGAAGGCAAGGCCGAGCGTAGCGATGAGGCCGGCGACGAACGAACCGATCGCCGCCGTGGCCAGCGCCGGACCGCCGCGACCTGCGCGCGCCATCTTGTTACCCTCGAGCGCCGTCACGATCGAGGCGCTTTCACCCGGCGTATTGAGCAGGATGGAGGTCGTCGAGCCGCCATACATGCCGCCGTAGTAGATACCGGCAAACATGATCAGTGAACCGGCAGGGTCGAGCTTGTAGGTGACAGGCAGAAGAAGGGCAACCGTCAGCGCCGGGCCGATGCCCGGCAGAACGCCGACTGCAGTGCCAAGCGTGACGCCGACGAAGGCGTAAAGAAGGTTCATCGGCTGCATGGCGACCAGGATGCCCTGGAAGAGGAATTCGAAGGTGCTCATCGCATCCAATCCTAGAAGAAGAGTCTCTCGAACGGTCCGGCAGGCAGCGTGAGCTGCAACATCTGCGAGAAAATGATCCAGACGACGAAGCTGAAGACGATTCCCGTCGGGATCGAAAGCCAGAGCTTGCGACGTCCGAAACCGCGCGCAGTGAAGGCAAAGAGAATGCCTGTGGCAATCGAGAAGCCGGCCGTTTTCAGAAGCAGCATTTGCGCCGCAAGACCGGCAACAATCCAGATGACGGGAGCGACTTCCTGATGCTCGCGCTCGGGAAACTCATTGCGCAACGCCTCAAAGACGGTCCAGATGCCGAGGCCGATCAACCCGAACGCCACGACCTTTGGCGCGGTAGCCGGTCCGATGCGGGCATACTGGGCGATCGCTTTCATATGCGTGGCATCCCAAAGCATGACGGCGGCAAGGACGAAAAGACAGATGGCAATGATCAGCGCCGCCCAATCCGGGCGGCGCTTCGTTGCCAAGGGTGCGTTACCCCTGCTCATTTAACAAGCCCGATCTCTTTGAGGATGCCTTCGGTTGCCAAGACGTCCTTCTCGAGCTGCGCCTTGAAGGCATCGCCGGCGAGGTAGGTGTCGGCCCAGCCCTTCGTCTTCAGGATTTCCTGCCAGCCTGCCGACTTGGAAAGCTTGTCGAAATCAGCGGTGATGGCAGCCGTCTGCTCAGGCGTCAGGCCGGGAGCGGCGGCGACCATCCGCCAGTTCTGCACGCTGACATCGACGCCGGATTCCTTCAGCGTCGGGGCATCGACGCCGTCAATGCGCTTATCGCTCGACACGGCAAGCAGGCGGAGCTGCCCGGCCTTCACCTGCGATTCGAACTCGCCATAGCCTGAGATGCCGGCCGTCACCTGTCCGCCCAAGATAGCGGCAAGTGCCTCACCACCGCCCGAGAAGGCGACATAGTTGATCTTCGTCGGATCGACGCCGGCGGCCTTCGCGATGAGACCGACGGCAATGTGGTCGGTGCCGCCGGCCGAGCCGCCGCCCCACGATACCGAACCCGGATCTGCCTTCAGCTTGGCAACGAGGTCACCCATGGTCTTGATGTCGGACGATGTCGGAACGACGATAGCTTCGTACTCGCCGGTCAGGCGAGCGATCGGGGTGACGTCCTTCAAGGTGACAGGCGACTGGTTGGTGAGAATCGCGCCGACCATGACATAGCCGCCAACGATCAGGGCATTCGGATTGCCGCTGTTCTGGCTGGCGAACTGCGCCAGACCGATGGTGCCTCCGGCGCCCGGGACGTTCTGAACCTGAACGTTGCCGGAAATGCCTTCCTTCTGCATGACGGTCTGCAGCGAGCGGGCCGTCTGATCCCAGCCGCCGCCGGGTGCGGCGGGCGCCATGATGGTGTAATCGGCCGAATAGGCCGGCAGCGCGATAGCGGCTGCGAAAAGCGTAGCAAGGAAAGTATGCTTCACGATGTGTCCTCCGTGATCGCGGTGAGCGCCGCGTTTGTTCTCAAGGGAATCGGGAAGCGTTGCCGGGCTGCGGACATCGATGGTCCGCAAATAGCGACGGAGACTCCTCCCGAAACGTCTACTCTCCGCCTCCACGAAGAGAAGTACCACAACCGCACCACATCAAGCTGTCATTTAGCTGACATCGGCAGGATATCCAGCCGCCAGGACACTTTTTTGCCGCAATTCAAGCATGAGCGGCCGTGCATGCCGGTGGCGTCGATTGGAAATCCTTTCCAGATCGAGGAGGCAGGTGTGAACGCTATCGCCATTTACTGTGTCCGCAGCACCTCGTTCCAATGAGCGATCAGCCGCGCACGCTTGACCTGGTCGAGATAGACCATCAGCCCCGGACTGACGGGAACGGGTCGGAGCTGGGCGCCGAGAAGCTCCTGCAGGGTATTGGCCGTATTCTCGCCCGCAACCTCGGGGCTGACGGCCGGTATCTGAAGCTTTCGGGCCATGATCGTCTGTCCTTCCTTGGACATGAAGAAGGTGAGGTATTGCCGCCCGAGTTCCGGCTCCGCGGCAGCCTGCGGCACCAGCCCGATGCGTGACATCACGACTGTATAGTCCTTCGGCAGCACGATGCCGACATCGGGGTGCCGCGAGGCCCAGTCCGCCGCATAGGAACCGAGAATGTTGTAGCCGAGCACGAAGCGCCCGTCGGCTACCCTCTCCAGGATCGCCGAACTCGTCGAATAGAGCTTGACACCGGCAGCCCCCATCGCCCGGATCACCGACCAGATGTCCCCGAACTGCTCCTGATCGCGCGCCATGAACAGAAAGCCGACGCCGGAGCGTTCGATGTCATAGGTGCCGATCCGGCCGTAAACCGCGTTGCCTTTGCGTTTCAGGTAATCGACGAATTCCGCCCGTGAGCTTGGCACCGGCTCATGCAGGAAGCTCGGCTTGTGATAGACGAAGACGGCCGGCTCGAATGTGAGCGCATAGGCCGTGTTGCGCCAGTTTGCCCATTTCGGCCATTGTCCGCTCATTGGCAGATTGCTGACCTGCGCATAGCCGTCGTTGGAGAGCTTCACCTGCAGGTCCATCGCCGAAGAAAAGGCGAAATCCGCCGTTTTCTTCCCGCCATCCGTCTCCCGCACGATCCGGTCATAGATCTCGCCCGTCAGCATGTCTTCATAGCGCACGGCGACATCGGGATTGGCTTCCTGAAAGCCATGGATCATCGGCCGGGCGAGAGGCTCGTCGAGCGATGAATAAACCGTCAGCACCCGCGCATCAGCCTTGCCGGATCTGGCGGGATAGAAGGCCTGATCCGCGGCTGCAAAACCGGGACAGAGCAGGAGTAGCAGAACAAGAAGTCTCCTCATCAGCGCAGAATGCATCACCACGCTTCACCGGGCAAGCACGCGTGATCGCCTGACGCCTGTCTCGCAACGCGACAAGAGCATTAAAAGACGCTAAGCTAATTTAGACAACCGTATGGAGGGGCTATTGGAACGACGGCTGAGTGCCATACTCGCTGCCGACGTGGTGGGTTATAGCCGTCTGATGGGTATCGACGAGACCGGTACCCTGCAGGCGCTCAACCGCCACCGCTGCGAACTGATCGATGTCAGGATCTGCGACTACAAGGGGCGCATCTTCAAGTTGACCGGCGACGGAATGCTCGCGGAATTCCAAAGCGTGGTAAACGCAGTCGCCTGCGCTGTCGAAATCCAGCGCGAGATGGCTGCCCGCAACAAAGACGTCCCGCAGGACCAGCGCATCGAACTGCGCATCGGCATCAATCTCGGCGACGTCGTCATCGAAAACGACGACGTCTTCGGCGACGGCGTAAACGTCGCTGCCCGGCTCGAGCGCCTCGCTTGGCCCGGCGGCATTGTCGTTTCCGGCTCGGTTCGCGATCAGGTCGGCACGCGCCTCAACATCGGCTTCGAGTTCCAGGGGGAGCAATCACTGAAGAACATCAAGCAGAACGTGTCGGTGTTCACGGTTGTCCTCGATCCGCCTTCTGCAACGGCCGGCGCGTCAAGCGATGAGGCACGCAACACCTGCTTTATTGCCGTTCTGCCTTTCACCAACATGAGCGGCGATCCTGAGCAGGAATATTTCGCCGACGGCATCACCGAAGACATCATTACCGACCTTTCGAAGATATCGAGCCTACACGTCGTGCCGCGGCACACCGTCTTCACCTACAAGGGCAGTTCGCTGAAGGTAAAGCAGCTCGCAAACGAACTGGGCGTGCGATACGTTCTGCAGGGCAGCGTCCGCATCGCCGGCGCGCGCGTGCGCATTTCGGGCCATCTCATCGATACGGCGAACGGCGACCATCTGTGGGCCGATCGCTACGACCGCAATCTCACCGATATCTTCGCGATCCAGGACGAGATCACCAATTCGATCGTCGGCCAGCTCAAGATCCGGCTCCTGCCGGCCGAGAAGAAGGCCATAGCCGCCGAACCCACGGCCAATATCGAGGCCTATACCTACTATCTGCGAGGCCGCCAGCTATCGCACACCTGGACGAAGTCGTATCTGCAGCTCGCCCGCAGGATGTTCTGCAAGGCTGTGGAGCTGGATCCCGATTATGCGCGCGCCTACGCGGGCATTGCCGATTGCGATGCGGCATTACGCGATTGGGACCCGGACAATGTCCCTCTCGAGAGCATTCTGCAGATGAGCGCGCGCGCGCTCGAACTCGATCCTGATCTCGCCGAGGCCCATGCCTCCCGGGGTCTGGCGCTGCATCAAAACGGCCAGGATCAGCAGGCCATTGCAGCCTTCGAGCGGGCACTTGCACTTGAGCCCAATCTTTATGAAGCCAACTTCCACTATGCGCGATTCTTCTTCATGCGTGGCGATTTCGCCAACGCCGTCCGCTACTTCACGCGCGCGGCGCACATCCGCACGGACGACTATGTCTCGCCCATTCATCTGATGAGCGCCCACCGCTCGCTCGGGCGCATGTCGGATACGGAAAACTGGGCCAAGCTCGGGCTGCTGCGCGCAGAACGCGCACTGAACCTCAGTCCGGAAAATTCAGGGCCGGCCCATCGCGGCGCCCTGGCGCTGGCGCATCTCGGAGACAGGGCAAGAGCAAGGGACTGGGCAGCCCGCGCCATCGCGATCGATCCCGACGACATCGTTGCGCAATACAATCTCGCTTGCGTCTATTCGGTCCTCGGTGACGTGGAAGAAGCGATTGATATTCTGGAGAGGCTGATGCCGCGAAGCTCGGTCTACCACATCAAGTGGTTCGACAACGACTCCGATCTGGATAACATCCGCAGCGACCATCGCTTCCAGAAACTCCTGCTGGCAGCGCAGGAAGAACAACCGCGCGAGGTCGCTGAATAGAGCAGTCGGAACAGCCAAACTGCCGTTGATGAAATGACGCCGGGTTTTCCATTGCCGCTGGATGACATCCCCCTTCACGGGCTGTAATCTTCTTTGTTGAACAACAGGAAACCACCCGTGCGCATTCTCCTCACCGAAGACAATATCGCGCTGGCCGACGGCCTTTCGGCGATCTTGCGCGGTACGGGGCATGCCGTCGATGTCGTCCACGACGGCGCATCCGCCAATGCAGTCATCGCGGCGGAGAATTTCGACCTCGTGATCCTCGACCTCAACCTGCCCGAGATGGACGGGCTGGACGTCCTGCGCAGCATGCGCGCCCGGCAGAACCAGGCAGCGGTCCTAATTCTGACGGCACGCGGAGCGCCGGAGGAGCGGGTGAGAGGCCTCGACCTCGGCGCCGACGATTATCTCATCAAGCCCTTCGACATTACCGAATTCGAGGCTCGCGTGCGCGTGCTGCTGCGGCGCCAGGCGGGCCTGCATTCGGCGACGGTGATGTACGGCTGCGTGTCCTTCGACCTCAAGTCGCGCACCTTTGCGGCCGGCAATATGCAGCTTGATATTCCCGCTCGCGAAGTCGGACTGCTTGAAATCCTCTTCATGCGTGCCGGCAAGGTCGTTTCCAAAGAGGCAATCACCCAGTCGCTGACGGCCTTCGACGATGATATTTCCGCCAATGCGATCGAGCAATATGTCAGCCGGCTGCGAAAGCGCCTGGCACCGCATGGATTGACCGTGAAGACCGCGCGCGGCATCGGATATTATCTCGACAAGCTTCCCGAGGCCTCATGAAAGCCGCCTATTCGCTAAGGCGCCGGTTGCTTTTCTGGCTGCTGATCTCCACCGCCGTCATCGGCACGCTGGCGCTGGCCGACACGTACCGGGAGGCAGTCGAGACGTCGAACATCGTTTCAGATCGTGTGCTTGCCGGTTCGGCGCTCGCCATTGCCGAGCGCGTCGTCGTGGCAGAAGACGGCGCGCTGCAAGTCGACATTCCCTATGTCGCGCTGGAAATGCTGACGTCGGCCGCTCAGGACCGGGTGTTTTACCGCGTCGATGGCCCGCCGGGACGATTCATTACCGGCTACCAGGCGCTTCCGGTACTTGAGGAAACCAAGGGCGACGCAGCCGTCTTCGCAGACGATATTTTCCGCGGCGAGCCGATCCGCGTCGCGACGCTGGAACGCTCCGCCTCAACCGGCATCCGCTCGGTTCCCTTTGTTGTCACCGTCGCCGAAACGACGATCGCCCGCCGTCAGCTGGCACGTGCGATCCTTTTCCGTTCGGCTGTCCGCCTCGCCTTCATGATTGCCGGTGCAGCCGTGATCGTCTGGATTTCGGTCACGGTGGCGCTGCGGCCGCTCTACAAGCTGCGGGACGCAATCGGTGAGCGCAGCCCCGACGACCTGCACCCGATCGAGCAGTCGGTGCCGAGCGAGGTGCAGCCCTTGGTGGATACGGTCAACAGCTTCATGGTGCGCCTGCAGTCAGCCCTTGATGCGCTGCGGAATTTCACCGGCAATGCCAGCCATCAATTGCGCACGCCGCTTGCCATCATCCGAACCCAGCTTGCACTTTCCGCCCGCGCCGCAACCCTTGCTGAAGCGCAGGACTCGGCCCTGAAAGGCGACCAGGCCGTTGCGCACGCCGAACGCATTCTCGCCCAGTTGCTGCTGATGGCAAAGATCGACGCAGCAACAGCCAAGGAGGCTCTGGCAACCTCGAGGATCGACATCGCCGAGATCGCCCAGGAGATCACCGGCGAACTGATCCCGGCAGCCGCCGAAGCCGGTATCGATCTCGGCTTTGAAGGCGAGGGACATGCGATGGTCCGCGCCGAACCCCTGTTGATCGGCGAGCTGCTGCGCAATCTTGCCGGCAACGCCATCGCATATGCCGGCAAGAGCGCCGAGGTTACCATCAGGATTGCGCAGGATGACAAAACCGTGCGCCTCGAGGTTGAAGACAATGGTCCCGGTATCGCGCCGGAAAAGCTCGACGCCGTGCGCCGCCGCTTTTCGCGCGGAAACGACTCCGATGCGCCGGGGGCGGGCCTCGGCCTCCCGATCGTCGAGGAAATCGCCAATCTTTTCAATGCGACGCTTACGCTCTCGCCTGCGACCAGCGGCAAGGGGCTCAAAGCAGCCGTCGCCTTTGCAAAAGTGTCGTAAAGGCTTCGCGGCGTTAACCTTTGCGCCTTGCTTTCTTTCGTTGCATTGCACACTATCGCTGCGGGAACAGCAAATGCCGCATAACGATGTGGCGTCGGACAAGGCAAAATATGTCGATCAAAGCCAGTATCTATCATCTGACGCATTACAAATACGACAGGCCGGTCCGCCTTGGGCCGCAGGTTATCCGCCTCAAGCCCGCATCGCATTCAAAGACGCGGGTGCTCAGCCATTCGCTGAAGGTCACTCCGTCGAACCATTTCGTGAACCTGCAGCAGGACCCTTACGGCAATTATCTTGCCCGCTACGTCTTTCCCGACCCGGTGACCGAATTCAAGATCGAGGTCGATCTCGTCGCCGACATGACGGTCTACAACCCCTTCGACTTCTTCGTCGAAGAAGAGGCCACCAAATGGCCCTTCGACTATCCGCAGACGATCCAGGAAGACCTGTCGATCTATATGAAGCCCGAGGACCCCGGCCCGCGGCTCAAGGCTTTCCTCGAAACGCTCGACTATTCGCCGGGACAGCCGACCGTTGACATGGTCGTCGGCCTCAATGCCCGCCTGCAGCAGCAGATCGGCTATGTCATTCGCATGGAGGCCGGCGTCCAGACGCCGGAGGACACGCTTGAAAGCGCCAGAGGCTCCTGCCGTGATACAAGTTGGCTGCTCGTTCAGGTACTGCGTCATCTCGGCCTCGCCGCCCGCTTCGTCTCCGGCTACCTCATTCAGTTGACGCCCGATCTGAAGGCCCTTGACGGACCCTCCGGTACGGAAGTCGATTTCACCGACCTGCATGCCTGGGCCGAAGTCTATCTGCCCGGCGCAGGCTGGGTGGGCCTCGACCCGACATCCGGACTGCTCACCGGCGAAAGCCACATTCCGCTTGCCGCAACCCCGCATTACAGCAACGCCGCCCCGATCTCCGGCGGCTATTTCGGCGAAGCCAACACCGAGTTCGCCTTCGACATGAAGGTCGCCCGTGTCGCCGAGCATCCGCGCATCACCAAGCCCTTCTCGGAGGAAAGCTGGAACGAGCTCGACGCACTTGGCGAAAAGGTGGATCGTATCCTCAAAGCACAAGATGTGCGCCTGACGATGGGCGGCGAGCCCACTTTCGTGTCGATCGACGATTTCGAATCCGAAGAATGGAATACCGCCGCGGTAGGCCCGACCAAGCGGGAGAAAGCCGACAGCCTGATCCGCAGGCTGCGCGAGCGCTTTGCCCCGGGCGGCTTCCTGCATTACGGACAGGGCAAGTGGTATCCCGGCGAAAGCCTGCCGCGCTGGACCTTCTCACTCTACTGGCGCAAGGACGGAAAGCCGATCTGGCAGAATCCGGATTTGATCGCGGCAGAAGGCGCTGACACCGTCGCCAAGGCCGAAGACGCCGAGCGGCTTCTCACCGGCATCGCGCGCGAGCTTGCGATTGCGCCTGATATGGTGCTGCCGGCCTATGAGGATCCCGCCGAGTGGATCGTCAAGGAGGGAAGCCTCCCCGAAAATGTCGATCCGTCGAATTCCAAACTGAAGGATCCGGAAGAACGCAACCGCATTGCCCGCGTTTTCGAACGTGGCCTGACGGTTCCGACAGGCTATATCCTTCCCGTTCAGGCCTGGAACGCTCAGGCTTCAGGGCACCGTTGGATCAGCGAGAAATGGCAGACCCGACGCGGCAAGATCTTCCTCGTGCCAGGCGATAGCCCTGTCGGGTACCGTCTGCCGCTCGGTACGCTGCCCTACGTGCCGCCATCGCAATATCCCTATATCCATATGGCCGACCCATCGATCCCGCGCCAGCCGCTGCCGGAGGTCTTCGTGCCGGCCGGCCGCGCCATGCCGGAGGCCTCCTTTCATCGCGACGAGAGCGGCCAGAGCCGTGTGGAGCAGACCCTCGGCGAGATCGGCGGCGCGGTTCGCACTGCAATCTCGGTCGAGCCGCGCGACGGCCGGCTTTGCGTCTTCATGCCGCCCGTCGAGCGCATTGAAGACTATCTCGAACTCGTCGCAGCCGCCGAAAACGCTGCGGCTGAACTTGGACTTGCCGTCCATATCGAGGGCTACTCGCCGCCTCAGGACGAGCGCATCAACGTCATTCGTGTTGCACCGGATCCCGGCGTCATCGAGGTCAATATCCACCCCGCCTCGAACTGGCGGGATTGCGTCGCGATCACCACTGCGATTTACGAAGAGGCGCGCACGACCCGGCTGGGCGCCGACAAGTTCATGATCGACGGCCGTCACACGGGCACGGGCGGCGGCAACCACGTCGTCGTCGGCGGCGCCAATCCGAACGACAGCCCGTTCCTGCGCCGGCCCGACCTCTTGAAGAGCCTCGTGCTGCACTGGCAGCGGCATCCCTCGCTCTCCTATCTCTTCTCCGGCATGTTCATCGGGCCGACCAGCCAGGCGCCGCGCATCGACGAGGCCAGGCACGACAGCCTGTACGAGTTGGAAATCGCGCTTGCCCAGGTGCCGGCACCTGGCCGCGGCACGCCGCCGCTTCCCTGGCTGACCGACCGTCTATTCCGCAATCTCCTGATCGACGTGACCGGCAACACCCACCGTGCCGAAATCTGCATCGACAAGCTGTTTTCGCCGGATGGGCCGACCGGACGTCTCGGACTCGTAGAGTTCCGCGGTTTCGAAATGCCCCCGAACGCGCGCATGTCGCTTGCTCAGCAATTGATGGTCCGCGCCCTCATTGCCCGCTTCTGGAAAAATCCCGCCGACGGCAAGTTCGTGCGCTGGGGCACTTGCCTGCACGATCGCTTTATGTTGCCGCATTTCGTCTGGGCCGATTTCCTGGATGTGCTTGCCGATCTCAAGGAAAACGGGTTCGAGGTCAGCCCGGAGTGGTTCAAGGCACAGCTCGAATTCCGCTTCCCCTTCTGCGGCGAAGTGGAATACGAAGGCTCGAAACTCGAGCTTCGCCAGGCGCTCGAACCCTGGCACGTCATGGGCGAGGAAGGCGCGATTGGCGGCACTGTTCGATATGTCGACAGCTCGGTCGAACGACTTCAGGTTCGCCTCGAAACCAGCAATTCCTCGCGCTACACCGTCACCTGCAACGGCCGAACCGTGCCGCTTCAACCGACAGGGACGTCCGGCGTCTCCGTGGCCGGCGTCCGTTTCAAGGCCTGGCAGCCGGCCTCGGGCCTGCACCCGGTCCTGCCGGTCAATACGCCTCTGACATTTGACATTTATGATACATGGTCCAAGCGTTCGATCGGCGGCTGCATCTATCATGTTGCCCATCCGGGCGGGCGCAACTATGACACCTTCCCGGTAAACGGCAACGAAGCGGAAGCAAGGCGGCTGTCCCGATTCGAACCGTGGGGACATACGGCAGGCGGCTTCATTCCGCGCGCCGAGATGGGTTCGCCGGAATTCCCGCTGACGCTGGATCTCCGCAGGCCGGCAGGCATTTGACGAGCTAGGTTTTAATGGGCAAGAAACCGGCAGTGGAGAAACGTAGGCACGAGGTTGCAAGCCGCGGCGGCAACGATGCGGCATCAGGCTATGCGCCCCTGCCCGGCATTGCCGACGAGATGGTCGACAACAACGGCGCAATCCGCCCGGCCTGGCAGCGCTTTCTTGCGGGCTTCGGAGCAATTCCAAAGAAGGAACTGACCGAGCGCTTCGCCCGCGCCGACCGCTATCTTCGCGATGCCGGCGTGTTCTATCGCGCCTATGGCAGCAAGGGCACCGGCGAGCGGTCCTGGCCGCTGTCGCATATCCCGGTCCTGATCGACGAGCGCGAATGGCAGGCGCTTTCGGCCGGTCTCGTGCAGCGCGCTAATCTGCTTGAGGCGATCGTTGCCGATATCTACGGCCACAACAAGCTGGTCGAGGAAGGCTTCCTGCCGCCTGGCCTGATCGCCGCCAACCCGGAATTCCAACGTCCGCTTGCAGGCGTAAAGCCCGCGACCGGCCACTACCTGCATTTCTGCGCCTTCGAGATTGGCCGCGGTCCGGACGGAAACTGGTGGGTTCTGGCAGACCGCACACAGGCGCCGTCAGGTGCAGGCTTCGCGCTTGAAAGCCGCGTTGCCACCACACGCGCCTTCTCCGATATCTATGCCGAAACCCCGGTTCACCGTCTCGCCTCCTTCTTCGGCGCCTTCCGCGATGCGTTGCAGACGATGAAGCATTCCGGCGACGACCGCATCGGCGTCCTGACCCCCGGGCCGGCAAACGAAACCTACTACGAACACGCCTATATCGCCCGCTATCTCGGTTTCATGCTGCTTGAAGGCGAAGATCTGACGGTGGTCAACGGCCGCGTCATGGTTCGCACGGTGGCCGGCCTGAAGCCGATCGGCGTCCTCTGGCGTCGCCTCGATTCCGCTTATGCCGATCCGCTGGAGCTGAACCAGAATTCTCATATCGGCACGCCCGGTCTAGTCGAGGCACTGCGCGCCGAATCGGTGACGATCGTCAATGCTCTTGGAACAGGCATACTGGAGACGCGCGCCTTGCTCGCCTTCATGCCGACGATCTGCCGCCGCCTGCTTGGCGAAAAACTCCACTTGCCGTCGATCGCCACTTGGTGGTGCGGCCAGAAGGAGGAGCGCGAACATGTCGCAAGGAACATCGAGAAGATGGTGATCGGCCCTGCCTATTCGCGCGCTCCCTTCTTCGACGATAGCGGCGAGTCCGTCCTCGGCTCGTCGCTGCGTGCTACGGCAAAGGATTCGATCACCGACTGGCTGATTTCCGACGGCCAGAAACTCGTCGGCCAGGAGGTCGTGACGCTGTCGACGACGCCGGCCTGGGTAGACGGAAAGCTGACGCCGCGGCCGATGTCGCTTCGCGTCTTTGCCGCCCGCACGGCGAATGGCTGGCAGATCATGCCGGGCGGCTTTGCCCGCATCGGCGCCGGCGATGACGCTGCTGCGATCGCCATGCAGTCGGGCGGGGCGGCGGCAGACGTGTGGATCGTCAGCGACAAGCCGGTCGAGCGCCATACCCTGCTGCCTGCCGAGGGAAGCTTCACCCGCAATATGCCGGGCAGCCTGCCGAGCCGGGCGGCCGACAATCTCTTCTGGCTCGGCCGATACATCGAGCGCGCCGAAGGAGCGCTGCGCATCCTTCGCGCCTGGCACGCCCGTTACGCCGAAGCCGCCGATCCGAGTCAGCCGCTGCTTGCCGATGTTTCCGAATATCTCGCCGCCGTCGACATCGGCACGGACGAGGCCGTACCCGAAACACTGCTGCGCAACATCGACAGCGCCGTCTATTCCGCCAGCAATATCCGCGACCGGTTCTCGCCGGATGGCTGGCTGGCCCTTAACGATCTGGCCAAGACCGCGCATCGTTTCCACGTCAGTGTTGCAGCAGGCGACGACGCCAGCCATGCCATGACGATCCTGCTGCGCAAGCTCGCGGGCTTTGCAGGTCTCGTGCATGAAAACATGTATCGATTCACGGGATGGCGCTTCCTCTCGCTCGGTCGCTATATCGAGCGCGGCCTGCACATGACCCGTCTTCTCGGCCATATGTCGGGCCCCGATGCCCCTGACGGCGCGCTCGACATGCTGCTCGAGATCGGCGACAGCGTCATGACTCACCGCCGCCGGTACAACGTCAACACCGCGCGCCTGACCGTCACGGACCTTCTGGCGCTCGATCCGCTGAACCCGCGTTCGGTTCTCTTCCAGATGAACGAGATCCATCGCGAGGTCGAGCAGCTGCCGAACGCCTTCGTCAACGGCCAGATGTCGCCATTCTACCGCGAGGCAATGCGCCTGCATTCCGGCCTCGCCGTCATGACGCCGGAAACGATGAGCGGCGAGTTCTACAACAGGTTCGAACGCGAGCTCGAGCAGCTGTCCGACCTTCTCGCCCAGACCTACCTCGGGTGACCGCCGTGCTCTACGACCTCACCCTGCACATGGGATACACCTACGACACGCCGGCTTCCGGCGCGCGTCACATCATTCGCCTGATGCCGCTTTCGCTGCCCGACCGGCAGCGGCTGGTCGCAGGCTCGATCACCGTATCCCCCTCGCCGGATGAGCAATCGCATTTCACCGATTTCTTCCTCCATCCGGCAACATCCTTCCTGCTGCGGTCGCCGCACGAGACGTTGGATATCCGCATGCAGGCCCGCGTGCAGGTCGACAGCCGTTCGATCGCCGCCGATTTCTCGCCGGATCTCGACCGCCTGCCCAAGGAGGTCGCCGGCGTCTGGTCGCTGGAGCCTGACGCTCCCCATCATTTCCTCGCCAGCAGCCCTCGTCTCACGGAAACCCGCGCCATTTCGGACTATGCCAGGGGTTGCGCTCTGCCGGGCCTTACGGTCCTGCAGATCGCCACTGCCTTGTGCACTCGCATCAACAAGGATTTCACCTACGATACGGAAGCGACGACGGTAGATTCAACGGCTCTCGACTCTTTCACCCTGAAACGCGGCGTCTGCCAGGACTTCGTCCATGTCATGATCCTGGCATTGCGCAGCCTCGGCATCCCGGCAGGCTATGTCTCCGGCTTCCTGCGGACCATCCCGCCGCCCGGCAAGGAACGGCTCGAAGGCGCTGACGCCATGCATGCCTGGGTTCGTGTCTGGTGCGGTGAAACACTCGGCTGGGTCGAACTCGACCCGACCAACGACATGCCCGCCGGCACCGACCACATTGTCGTCGCCTATGGCCGCGACTATTCCGACGTCGCCCCCGTCATTGGCGTCCTGAAGAGCTACGGCGGCCATCGCGCCGTGCAGGCCGTCGACGTCATTCCCATCAAGTGATGGCAAGACAGGAATAACCGCTGCTTCCTCAAGCCTCGCGACCTGCAAAAATTCCTGTTCTTTCCGACGGCCTGAAGCTTGAGACCGACGGGCCTTGGCGCAAGCACCCGTCTGCCGTCTTCCCGGCCTTTGTGCCGGAATGAGCCAATGGCTGCGGTAAGGCTTGCAGGGCCGACGCAGAACCGGCCGCCACAGGCGTTAATGCGCAAACGCGCCAGCCATCTTCTCGGCGCGACGTCCATGCGGCAAAACGCAGTAGATCATGTCCCGAAATCGCAAGTTGTCTGCAATTTTAGCGATTACCTTAAGACCTGTGGTAACAACCGCGCTGTAGATATGCAAACAGCATAAATTTTCTCTTGCTGCAGGTGACATTATGTCTCCCATATCTTTTCTGGGCGCCAAACTTGCGCGCCTCGTGCGTGATTGTTCGGGCAATTTCGCCATGATGACGGCAATTTTGATGCCAATCGCCATCGGCGCTGCCGGGCTCGCCGTCGACGTATCCAACATGATGCTTTCGCAACGTCAGTTGCAGGAAGCATCCGATTCGGCCGCTCTGGCCGCAGCCTCCGCGCTCGTCGCCGAAAAGGTCGACGTGGATGGCGCCAAGGAGCTCGCCAAGAACTTTGTCATCGGCCAGATGTCAAATTACATTGACGATGCCGACACGATCGCAGCCCTTAGGGATGCAATGTCTGTTGTTGTCACCGAAACCGCATCCAGTTCGGGCGGCAAGTCCTTCAAGGTCGAGGTCAAGAGTGCCTACAACGCGAACAACACAGCGCTGATGCGCGTCATGGGCAAGGAAGCGACGCGGATCGGAGCTTTGTCCAAGACGGAGAGCAGCACCGAAAATACCGTCACAAAGAGTTCGCTTTCGATGTATCTCGTGCTCGACCGTTCGGGATCGATGGCCGAAGATACTACGGCTTCGTATACGCGCACGGAAAGCTACAACTGCGGCACGAAGAAGAACCCGAAGACCTGCGACCGAACGGTCACGGACTACTACACCAAGATCGAGGCATTGAAGCTGGCCGTTTCGAGCCTTCTGACCCAGCTGAATACCGCAGATCCTAATCTGCAATACGTCCGCACCGGCAGCGTGTCTTACAATGACCAGATGCAGTCGGCGTTGAATCTTGCCTGGGGAACGTCCGCCGTGTCGACCTACGTCAACGTTTTGACGGCGACAGGCGGTACAGATTCAAGCGATGCCTTCAAGGCGGCATACAACAAGCTTGTCGACCCGGCCGAGAATGCAGCGCATTTGAACAAGAACGGCCTGACGCCCGACAAATACATTGTGTTCATGACGGACGGCAACAACAACTACACTTCAGCCGATACCGAAACAAAGACGTGGTGCAACCTGGCGCGCGAAAATAACATCACGGTCTATACGGTTGCGTTCATGGCTCCCGATCGCGGCAAGGCGCTTTTAAGCTACTGCGCGACGAGCTCGTCGACCTATTTCGAAGCCGAGAACATGGCCTCGCTCGTCGCAGCCTTCAAGATAATCGGATCGTCGGCCGCCAAACAGAGCATTCGCCTCACCCAATGAATTCGGCCTTCGTCGTTTCAGGAAAAGGCCGCTCCGGAACAAACCGGGGCGGCTTTTCGTTTAGGGCTAATCTCGCGCATCAGAACGGGAAAACCAATTGAAATCAAGTCCCTTATGCCGGTGAAGACGACGGTTCGCCAAATTTTTGCTTTCGCTAAATCCCTTGTTGCAAGTGCTTGGTAACGATGCATAAACTGCCGTGACCGGCGTGCGTGCAAAGTCGGCTTCGTCAGACGTAACGCACTGTAACTAAATCAAAATTGGCGAGATATGACGATGAACCCCGTTTCCAAGCCGACCATCCCCTCTCCCGCCCCGCGCAGTTCCAGGCCGGAAATTCTAGCCGAAGAAATCATCGAACGCCTGACTTACCGCATCGGCAAGGATGCAAAAGTTGCCAAGCCACATGATTGGCTGACGGCGACTATCCTCGTCGTTCGCGACCGCATCATCGACAAATGGATGGAATCGACGCGCAAGGTCTACGCGACCGGCGACAAGCGCGTCTACTACCTGTCGCTCGAGTTCCTGATCGGCCGCCTGATGCGCGATGCCGTCACCAACATGGGCCTGATGGAGCAGGTGCGCGATGCGCTCGCCTCCCTCGGCGTCGATGTCAACGTGATCGCCGGCCTCGAGCCGGATGCTGCTCTCGGCAACGGCGGCCTCGGGCGCCTGGCGGCCTGCTTCATGGAAAGCATGGCAACGGTCGAGGTGCCGGCCTATGGCTACGGCATCCGTTATGTCCACGGCCTCTTCCGTCAGCAGCTTGCCGACGGCTGGCAGGTGGAATTGCCGGAAAGCTGGCTGGCGCATGGCAACCCGTGGGAATTCGAACGCCGCGAAAGCGCCTATGAAATCGGTTACGGCGGCACCGTCGACGTCGCCAACGACGCCGAAGGCAAGCCGCGTTACGTCTGGAAGCCGGCAGAGCGCGTCATCGCCGCTGCCTTCGACACGCCGGTGGTCGGTTGGCGCGGCAAGCGCGTCAACACGCTGCGTCTCTGGTCGGCCCAGCCGATCGACCCGATCCTGCTCGACGCCTTCAATGCCGGCGACCATATCGGTGCCTTGCGCGAAAGCAACAAGGCGGAAAGCCTGACGCGCGTGCTCTATCCGGCAGACGCGACGCCGGCCGGACAGGAGCTGCGCCTTCGCCAGGAATTCTTCTTCTCCTCCGCCTCGCTTCAGGACATCCTGCGCCGCCACCTGCAGCAGTACGACGATTTCTCCTCGCTGCCGGACAAGGTGGCGATCCAGCTGAATGACACGCACCCCGCCGTTTCGGTTGCCGAGCTGACACGCCTGCTCTGTGACGTTCACGGCATGGATTTCGAACAGGCCTTCGATATCGTCCGCCGCACGATTTCCTATACCAACCATACGCTTCTGCCGGAAGCTCTCGAAACCTGGCCGATCCCGCTCTTCGAACGGTTGCTGCCGCGTCACATGCAGCTGATCTACGCCATCAATGCCAAGATCCTGCTTGAGGCGCGCAGGGAGAAGAACTTCTCCGACACCGAAATCCGGGCGATCTCGCTGATCGACGAGAGCGGCGACCGCCGGGTGCGGATGGGCAATCTCGCCTTCGTCGGCTCGCATTCGATCAACGGCGTTTCCGCCCTGCACACCGAACTCATGAAGGTGACGGTCTTTGCGGACCTACACAAGCTCTATCCGAACCGCATCAACAACAAGACGAACGGCATCACACCACGCCGCTGGCTTCAGCAATGCAACCCCGGCCTCACCAGCCTGATCCGCGAGGCGATCGGCGAAGAGTTCATGGACGACGCCGAAAAGCTCAAGCCGCTCGAAAAATTCGCAACCGATCCGGGCTTTCAGGAAAAGTTCGGCTCCGTCAAGCGCGCAAACAAGGTAGCGCTTTCCAATCTTGTCGCCAGCCGCATGGGCGTGAAGCTTGATCCTTCCGCGATGTTTGACATTCAGATCAAGCGCATCCACGAGTACAAGCGCCAATTGCTCAACGTTATCGAGGCGGTCGCTCTCTACGACCAGATCCGCTCGCATCCCGAACTCGACTGGGTGCCGCGTGTGAAGCTTTTTGCCGGCAAGGCGGCGCCCAGCTATCACAATGCCAAGCTCATCATCAAGCTCATCAACGACGTCGCCCGCACGATCAACAACGACCCGGCCGTCCGCGGCCTGCTGAAAGTGGTCTTCGTGCCCAATTACAACGTCTCGCTTGCCGAGGTCATGGTGCCGGCCGCCGACCTCTCCGAGCAGATTTCGACGGCCGGCATGGAAGCCTCCGGAACCGGCAACATGAAGTTCGCTTTGAATGGAGCGCTCACGATCGGCACCTTGGACGGGGCGAATGTCGAAATGCGCGACAATGTCGGCGCCGACAATATCGTCATCTTTGGCCTGCGCGCCGATGAAGTCGCCGATGCCCGCACCGACGGACACAACCCGCGCTCCATCATCGAAAGCTCGCGCGAACTGTCGCAGGCACTGGCTTCGATTGCCGGCGGCGTCTTCTCGCCCGATGACCGAAATCGCTACGCCCAGCTGATCGATGGCATTTATTCGCACGACTGGTTCATGGTCGCCGCCGATTTCGACGCCTATGCAGCCGCCCAGCGGGACGTGGACCAGATCTGGAACAAGCCCGCCTCCTGGTATGCAAAGACCATCAACAATACCGCGCGAATGGGCTGGTTCTCCTCCGACCGCACGATCCGGCAGTATGCCGATGAAATCTGGAGAGCCGGATGAAAACGCCGAAAGCCGCCCTTGAAGTAAAGCGTCCCTGGGAGATTACGGCAGACGAAATATCGGCAATCCTTACCGGCTCGCACGCCAACCCATTTGCCGTCCTCGGCGTGCATGAGGCAGGCGACAGCTATGCTGCCCGCTGCTTCATTCCCGGCGCCGAAGACGTCACCGCCTTGACGCTCGACGGCAGCGTCATTGGCGAACTGAAGCAGCTCCATCCGGATGGCTTTTTCGCTGGCCCAGTGGCGCTGGCGAAACGGCAGCCGGTGCGCTACCGGGCCCGGCGCGACGATGCGGAATGGGCCGTCACCGACCCTTACAGCTTCGGCCCCGTGCTCGGCCCGATGGACGATTATTACGCGCGTGAAGGCTCGCATCTGCGCCTCTTCGACAAGATGGGAGCGCACTGGATCAAGCATGAAGGCGCACAGGGAATCCATTTTGCCGTCTGGGCTCCGAATGCCCAGCGCGTTTCCGTCGTCGGCGATTTCAACAATTGGGACGGCCGCCGGCACGTGATGCGTTTCCGCGCCAGCGCCGGGATATGGGAAATCTTTGCGCCGGATGTCCCGACGGGCGTCCCTTACAAGTTCGAGATCCGCGGCCATGACGGCGTTCTCCTGCCGCTGAAAGCCGATCCCTTTGCCCGGCGCAGCGAGTTGCGGCCGAAGACCGCCTCCATCGTGGCGCCTGAGCTTCTGCAGGAATGGCAGGACGAAGATCACCTCAAACACTGGAGCGAAACCGACAAGCGTCGCCAGCCGATCTCGATCTATGAGGTGCATGCCGGGTCATGGCAGCGCCACCAGGATGGCTCCTTCCTCTCCTTCGACGAGCTTGCTTCCAGCCTCATCCCCTACTGCGTCGACATGGGCTTCACCCATATCGAATTCCTTCCGATCACCGAACATCCCTACGATCCGTCATGGGGCTACCAGACCACCGGGCTTTACGCGCCGAGCGCCCGCTTCGGCGAACCTGAGGGTTTTGCCCGTTTCGTCAACGGCTGCCACAAGGCCGGCATCGGTGTCATACTCGATTGGGTGCCGGCTCACTTTCCCACCGACGAACATGGCCTCGGCTGGTTCGACGGCACGGCTCTTTACGAGCATGAGGATCCGCGCAAGGGTTTCCACCCGGACTGGAGTACGGCGATCTACAATTTCGGCCGTACCGAAGTTCAGTCCTATCTCGTCAACAACGCGCTCTACTGGGCCGAGAAATTCCATCTGGACGGCCTGCGTGTCGATGCCGTCGCCTCGATGCTCTATCTCGATTACTCACGCAACCATGGCGAATGGATTCCGAACGAATACGGCGGCAACGAAAACCTCGAGGCTGTCCGCTTCCTCCAGGACATGAACACCCGCATCTACGCCGAGCACCCGGGCGTCATGACCATTGCCGAGGAATCGACCTCCTGGCCGAAGGTCTCGCAGCCGGTACATGAAGGCGGCCTCGGCTTCGGCTTCAAGTGGAACATGGGCTTCATGCACGACACGCTGAGCTACATGAAGCGTGATCCGATATATCGCAAACATCACCACAACGAACTGACTTTCGGCCTGCTCTACGCCTATTCGGAAAACTTTGTTCTGCCGCTCTCCCATGACGAGGTGGTGCACGGCAAAGGTTCGCTGATTGCAAAGATGCCTGGCGACGACTGGCAGAAATTTGCAAACCTGCGCGCCTATTATGCCTTCATGTGGGGCTACCCCGGCAAGAAACTGCTCTTCATGGGCCAGGAATTTGCGCAATGGAGCGAATGGAGCGAGGCAACCTCGCTCGACTGGAACCTGCTGCAATACCGCATGCACGAAGGCATGCGCCGCCTCGTGCGCGACCTCAACTTCACCTACCGCTCCAAACCGGCGCTTCACGCGCGCGATTGCGAAGGCGACGGTTTCGAATGGCTGATTGCCGACGATCACGAAAACTCCGTCTTTGCATGGCTGCGCAAGGCACCGGATCACAAGCCGATCGCCGTCATCACCAATTTCACGCCGGCTTACCGAGAAAACTATTCCATCCGCCTGCCGTTCGAGGGACGCTGGCGGGAAATCCTCAATACTGATGCCGATATCTACGGCGGCAGCGGCAAGGGAAATGGCGGGCGCGTGCAGGCCGTCAATGCCGGCGGCAGCATCATTGCGTCGATCACCTTGCCGCCGCTGGCGACGATCATGCTTGAACCTGAGACTTAAGGACTGGTGGGAGGAGTAGATAATGGTAGAAAAGCGCATTCAGCCACTTGCCCGCGACGCAATGGCCTATGTTCTGGCCGGCGGCAGGGGAAGCCGCCTCAAGGAACTCACCGACCGGCGCGCCAAGCCGGCGGTCTATTTCGGCGGCAAATCACGCATCATCGACTTTGCACTGTCGAACGCGCTGAATTCCGGCATCCGCCGCATCGGCGTGGCGACGCAGTACAAGGCCCACTCTCTGATCCGCCATATGCAGCGTGGCTGGAACTTCTTCCGTCCCGAGCGAAACGAGAGCTTCGACATCCTGCCGGCCAGCCAGCGCGTTTCGGAAACACAATGGTACGAAGGCACTGCCGACGCCGTCTATCAGAACATCGACATCATCGAGGATTACGGCGTCGAATACATGGTCATCCTTGCAGGCGATCACGTCTACAAGATGGATTACGAGTGGATGCTGCAGCAGCACGTCGATTCGGGCGCCGATGTCACCATCGGCTGCCTGGAAGTGCCGCGGATGGATGCCGTCGGCTTCGGCGTTATGCACGTGGACAAGAGCGACCGGATCATCGATTTCGTCGAAAAGCCTGCCAATCCGCCAGGCATTCCGGACAAACCTGATTTTGCGCTTGCGTCCATGGGGATCTATGTCTTCCACACCAGGTTCCTGATCGACGCATTGCGCCGCGACGCCGACGATCCGAATTCCAGCAAGGATTTCGGCAAGGATATCATCCCCTATATCGTGAAGAACGGAAAGGCGGTCGCTCACCGCTTCGGCCAGTCCTGCGTGCGCTCGGATTTCGAACACGAACCCTATTGGCGCGACGTCGGAACGATCGAGGCATACTGGCAGGCGAATATCGATCTGACGGCGATCGTTCCCGAACTCGATATATATGACAAATCCTGGCCGATCTGGACCTATGCGGAAATTTCGCCACCTGCAAAATTCGTCCATGACGACGAAGACCGCCGCGGCTCGGCTACCTCCTCGGTCGTCGCCGGCGATTGCATCATCTCCGGCGCCACGCTTCACAAAAGCCTGCTTTTCACCGGTGTTCGCGCCAACTCCTATTCCAAATTGGACGGCGCCGTCGTCCTGCCGAGCGTGAAGGTCGGCCGGCGCGCGCAGTTGAAAAACGTCGTGATCGATCATGGCGTCGTCATTCCGGAGGGCCTCGTCGTCGGCGAGGATCCGGAACTCGATGCCAAACGGTTCCGGCGGACAGAAAGCGGTATTTGCCTGATTACGCAACCGATGATCGATAAGTTGGATCTTTAGACATATGAAAGTCCTTTCGGTTTCGTCCGAAGTCTTCCCTTTGATCAAGACAGGGGGCCTTGCCGACGTGGCCGGCGCCCTGCCAATCGCACTCAAGCGGTTCGGCATCGAGACGAAGACCCTCATGCCCGGCTACCCGGCAGTCATGAAGGTCATCCGCGATCCGGTCGTTCGCCTGCAGTTCGATGATCTGCTGGGAGCGCCCGCGACGGTGCTGGAAGCGGAATATGAAGGTCTCGATATCCTCGTCCTCGACGCCCCTGCATATTATGATCGCGCAGGCGGTCCCTATCTTGACCAGACTGGCAAGGACTACGCCGACAACTGGCGGCGTTTTGCGGCGCTATCGCTGGCGGCGGCCGAAATCGCGGCAGGCCTGATGCCCGACTGGCGGCCGGACCTCGTGCATGCCCACGACTGGCAGGCCGCCATGACGCCGGTCTATATGCGCTACTATCCGACACCGGAACTGCCGACGGTTCTGACGATCCACAACATGGCATTCCAGGGCCAGTTCAGCGCGGACATCTTCCCGAGCCTGCGCCTGCCCCCGCATGCGTTCTCGACCGAAAGCATTGAATATTATGGCCATATCGGCTTCCTGAAAGGTGGCCTCCAGACCGCACATGCGATCACCACCGTAAGCCCCACCTATGCAGACGAGATACTGACGAACGAGTTCGGCATGGGGCTGGAAGGCGTCATCGCCAGCCGCCGCGACGTGCTGCACGGCATCGTCAACGGCATCGATGCTGAAGTCTGGAATCCGGCAACCGATCCGGTCGTCCACACACACTACGGCGTCACGACACTTAAAAATCGCGAAGAGAACCGCAAGTCGATCGCCGAATTCTTCCATCTGCATGACGACGGCGCGCCGATCTTCAGCATCATCAGCCGCCTTACCTGGCAAAAGGGCATGGACGTGATTGCTGCGACCTCCGACGCAATCGTGGCTCTCGGCGGCAAGCTTGCCATTCTCGGCTCCGGCGATCCCGCCCTTGAAGGCTCGCTGCTTGCCGCAGCCGCCCGTCATCCCGGCCGCATCGGCGTCTCGATCGGCTATAACGAGCCGATGTCGCACCTGATGCAGGCCGGTTGCGATGCCATCATCATTCCCTCGCGTTTCGAACCCTGCGGCCTCACCCAGCTTTACGGCTTGCGTTATGGCTGCGTGCCGATCGTGGCACGTACCGGTGGTCTCAACGATACCGTGATCGATGCCAATCACGCCGCGCTTGCAGCGAAAGTCGCAACGGGAATACAGTTTTCTCCCGTGACCGCAGAGGGTATGTTGCAGGCAATCCGGCGTGCACTACATCTCTTCGCTGACCAAAAAGTCTGGACCCAATTGCAAAAGCAGGGCATGAAATCGGATGTCTCGTGGGAGAAGAGCGCCGAGCGCTATGCTGCCCTCTATTCAAGCCTCGCCCCGAAAGGCAAGTGACAGAAATGAACAAATCTGTATCCACAACGCCCTACCAGGACCAGAAACCCGGCACTTCGGGTCTCAGGAAGAAGGTCCCGGTCTTCCAGCAGCCGAACTATGCTGAGAACTTCATCCAATCGATTTTCGATTCGCTTGAAGGTTATCAGGGCAAGTGCCTCGTCATTGGCGGCGACGGACGCTACTACAACCGTGAGGTCATCCAGAAGGCGATCAAGATGGCCGCCGCCAACGGCTTCGGAAAAGTCATGGTTGGCAAAGGCGGCATTCTTTCGACGCCGGCTGCCTCGCACATCATTCGTAAATACAAGGCTTTCGGCGGCATCATCCTTTCCGCCAGCCACAATCCCGGCGGCCCGACTGAAGATTTCGGCATCAAGTACAACGTCAACAACGGCGGGCCTGCGCCGGAAAAGATCACCGACGCGATCTATGCGCGCACCAGGGTGATCGACAGCTACAAGATAGCCGATTTCCCGGACGTGAACCTCGATCGCATCGGCAAGGAAGAACTGCCCGGCGGCATGATGCTTTCGGTCATCGATTCTGTCGAGGACTATACCGCGCTGATGGAGGAGCTCTTCGATTTCGGCGCGATCCGCAACCTGATCAGCCTCGGGTTCCGCATCGCCTTCGATGCGATGAGCGCCGTGACCGGCCCCTATGCCAAGGAAATCTTCGAAAACCGTCTCGGCGCACCGCTCGGCTCGGTGCGCAATTTCATGCCGCTGCCGGATTTCGGCGGACATCATCCGGATCCGAACCCTGTCCACTGCAAGGAACTCTATGACGAGATGATGGGCGCCGACGCGCCCGATTTCGGCGCAGCTTCGGACGGCGACGGCGACCGCAACCTGATCATCGGCCGCGGCATCTTCGTCACTCCTTCAGACAGTCTGGCGATCCTGGCTGCCAACGCCAATCTCGCGCCAGGATATTCCGGCGGCCTGGCAGGCATCGCACGCTCCATGCCGACCAGCGGCGCTGCCGACCGCGTCGCCGAAAAACGTGGCATCGGGATGTACGAAACGCCGACCGGCTGGAAATTCTTCGGCAATCTGCTCGATGCCGGAATGGCAACCATCTGCGGCGAGGAGAGCGCCGGAACCGGCTCAAGCCACGTCCGCGAGAAGGACGGCCTCTGGGCCGTACTCCTCTGGCTGAACATCCTTGCCGTGCGCGGTGAAAGCGTTCAGGACGTCGTGACCCAGCATTGGCAGACCTATGGCCGCAACTACTATTCCCGCCATGACTACGAAGGCGTGGATACAGAGGCTGCAAACGGTCTGATCGATAATTTGCGCAGCCAGCTTGCAGACCTGCCGGGCAAGACCTTCGGCGGCTTGACGGTCGAAAAGGCAGACGACTTCGCCTACCACGATCCGGTCGACAAGTCGGTCAGCGAGCATCAGGGGATTCGCATTCTTTTTTCAGGCGGCTCGCGTGTCGTGTTCCGCCTTTCGGGCACCGGTACGTCCGGTGCGACGCTGCGTGTTTACCTGGAGCGTTACGAGCCAGATTCGACCCGGCACAACATCGAGACGCAGGAGGCGCTGGCCGACCTGGTCGCCGCCGCCGAAAGTGTCGCGGACATCGCCAAGCGCACGGGCCGTGATGAACCTTCGGTCATCACCTGATCGGAGGCTCATGCGGGCGGACAACAGGGCAAAAAAAGGGGGCGCAATCCTTTTTGAAACCGGCGTCGAATTTTCCGTCTGGTCGCAGCATGCCGCGCAAATCCAGCTCTGCCTCTTCGATGAAACCGGCAACAAGGAACTCGCGCGCTTGCCGATGGCGCGCGAACACGGCCATGTGCACAGCCTTTTCGTCGACGGCCTGAAGGAAGGCGCCTGTTACGGCTTTCGGGCCGACGGCATCTATGATCCGGAAAACGGTCTCTGGTTCGATCCGTCCAAGCTTCTGGTCGACCCGTATGCCAAACAGCTCGACCGGCCCTTTCGCCATGATCTCCGTCTCGGCATCTTCGGCGAAGACACGCACAGCCTGATGCCGAAGGCGATGGTGACCCGCGATACGACAGTGACGCTGGAAAAACCGCTCTTCAAGCCGGGCGGCTTTATCTATGAAGTCGCCGTCAAACCCTTCACGATGCTCCACCCCGACGTTCCCGAGACGCAGCGCGGAACCGTCGCCGCACTTGCCCATCCCTCAGTGATCGCTCATCTCAAGCGCATTGGTGTCGATGCCGTCGAGCTGATGCCGATCACCGCTTGGATCGACGAGCGCCATTTGCCGCCGCTCGGACTGGCAAACGGGTGGGGCTACAATCCCGTTGCCTTCATGGCGCTCGATCCGCGCCTCGTACCGGGCGGCATGGCCGAACTGCGCGATACGGCTGCCAAGCTTCGGGCCGAAGGCATCGGCGTCATTCTTGACCTCGTCTTCAATCATACCGGCGAGAGCGACCGTCACGGCACGACGCTGTCGCTGCGCGGCCTCGACAATCTTTCCTTCTACCGGCATCTGCCCGGCCGTCCGGGCGAGCTTGTCAACGACACCGGGACTGGCAATACCGTCGCCTGCGATCATCCCTATGTCCGCCAGCTCATCATCGACAGCCTGCGACATTTCGTCCTGGGCGCCGGCGTCGACGGTTTCCGTTTCGATCTGGCGCCTGTTCTCGGCCGCACGGCAAACGGCTTCGAGGCAAAGGGAGCGACGCTGTCGGCGATACTCGGCGATGACGTGCTCGCCGAGCGCATCATGATCGCCGAGCCTTGGGATATCGGTCCGGGCGGCTATCAGCTTGGCAATTTTACAGCTCCCTTCCTGGAATGGAACGACCGCGTTCGCGACGATATCCGATGCTATTGGCGCGGCGACGACTGGAAGACCGGGGCGCTTGCAACAGCACTGGCCGGCTCCTCCGACATTTTCTTGCGAAACGGCGGAACGGCGACGCGCAGCGTCAATTTCCTCGCTGCCCATGACGGTTTCACGCTGAAGGATCTCGTTTCCTACAGTCATAAGCACAACGAAGCTAATGGCGAGGAAAACCGCGATGGCCACAACGAGAACCATTCGTGGAACAATGGCATCGAGGGCGATACGGACGATTGCGATATCATCAAAAAGCGCCGTTGCGATCTGAAGGCGCTGATCTCGACGCTCTTTGCCAGCCGCGGCAGCATCATGCTGACGGCGGGAGATGAAGGCGGACGAACACAGCGCGGCAACAACAACGCCTATTGCCAGGACAACGAAATCACCTGGGTCGACTGGAGGGCGCTGGATGAAGAATTGATTACCCACACCGCCTTCGTGGCAGCATTGCGAAAGCGCTTCTCCGTCTTCTCCGAATCCGGCTTCTTCGACGGTAACGGCGATGTCGAATGGATATCGTCCTCGGGCCAACCGATGAGCGTTGGCGAGTGGGAGGCTGCGAACTTGTCCGCGCTCGGCATGCTGCTTAAAACAGGCGACCGCGATATCCGCAGACAAGTGCGTCTGGCCGTGTTTTTCAATCGATCGAACAATGCGATGGACTTCGTCCTGCCGCCCCCGGACACTGCCGAGTGGCGGCTGTTGAGCGCGCCCGGCAACTTTGAAAAGCTTGGCCCGGTCGTGACGGTTCGGCCGCGCTCGGTCGTCTTTTGCCTCGGCAATTGATTCAAGCCGCAACGAAGGTGAATCGTTGTCGTAATTGTCATGAATCCACTGTAAGCAATTGAGCAGGCGGCTTTTTTCATGGGGAATTTATGGTCAGGGAAATTTCGCTCGCGGAAGTGCGCGGGCTCATTGGCACGAAAACAGGGCTTTCAGATTGGATTCTTGTCGATCAGGCGATGATCGACGCTTTTGCGCACGCCACCAACGACCATCAGTTCATCCATACCGATCCGACCCGCGCGGCAACCGAAAGCTCCTTCGGCGGCACGATCGCCCATGGCTTCCTGACGCTCTCCCTGCTTTCGGCTATGAATTACGATGCGTTGCCGAAAATCCGCGAGCAGACGATGGGTATCAACTATGGATTCGACAAGGTGCGCTTCATGGCACCGGTCAAATCAGGCACCCGCGTCCGCGGCCATTTCGTCCTCGCCGATGCACGCTTCCGCGGCGCCAGTATGCTGATGACCACATATGAAGTATCCATCGAGATCGAGAACGAGAAGAAACCCGCACTTACTGCGAACTGGATCACCATCATCCAGTTCGACCCGAAGGACCGGCCGGAGGAAACCTGAGGAGCAGGCTACCGCGCAGTTGTTCCACCTCCTTGAAACCGCCGCTGGCTTGTAAACCACAGGCCAATTCGGCGTTGCCGCGTTATGCTTTGGTCTTTCCAAGAGCCAGCCGGTGAATTTTCCGAACCGCAGGAAAGCGCACTTGCAGAACTGGGCCTGCTCCTGACGAAGGCACGGGCACGATGTCGGCCGATAGGACACGCCCCCCGCTATCCGGTCCATTTCCACGCCGCTCTCGGGCAATTTCACGGTCAGCCCGTCAGTGCCCCGCGTCGACTGCCGCCTCGGCCAGCAGACCGAAGACATAATCGGAAAACGACCGCCAGCATTCTATCCGGAACGTATCGTCCTCGGTGCGGAAGATCACGACTTCCGCCTTGCCGAACAGCGTGCGCGAGCAGGCGCCGACCGGAAATGTGCCGATCGACAGGTCCTGCGGGCAGCCTGCCGAAAGCGTGGCTTCGGCGCCGGGGCCGGAGACGATGATGCCGACATTGCGATGGGAGACGTCTGTTGCCGAATGAAGGAGGCTGACACCTGAGCACATGGCCATCAAATCTGCGCCGTCTTCATCGAGCACCAGCCATTCGTCGGGGCCGAGCCAGAGCACCGAGCGTCCGCCCTGGCGGCCCGACGTCTTCGGCGCATCCGGGACCTTGACGCCGAGAGCCGATGAAAGAGCCTTGAGCGAACCTGCAGGCGCCCGCAGCGCCACCCGGCTCGCCGCAGGCGCAGGTGTCAGTCGCACAGTGGCAGATCCGGCGTGGTTGCCGGAAAGAGCGAATTTGCGAATTGCCACATCAACCATTGATCCGGCCTCCTTCCTTGTCAAAGAACACCATGTCCGTCACTTCGACGGCAATGGTCTTGTCCGGCATCGGCACATAGAGGGTCTCGCCGATGCGCGCCCTGCCGCCGGCGACCAGCGCGAAGGCGATCGACTTGCCGAGGTTTTCCGACCAGTAAGACGAGGTCACATGACCAAGCATGGTCATGGGCTTCGGCTCGTTCGGACTGGCGACGATCTGTGCGCCCTCTTCGAGCACCAGCTTTTCATCCTTCGTGACAAGACCGACAAGCTGCTTGCGGCCTTCCCTGACGAGATCGGGACGCTTCAGCCCGCGAATGCCGACAAAATCCGTCTTCTTCTTGGAAACGGCCCAGGCAAGACCTGCGTCATCCGGCGTAACCGTGCCGTCCGTATCCTGTCCGACGATGATATAGCCCTTTTCGGCGCGAAGAACGTGCATCGTCTCTGTGCCGTAGACGCAGGCGCCGAGCGGCTCGGCATTCGCCCAGACAGCTTCAAGCACCGATTGGCCGAAATCGGCCGGAACATTGATTTCGAACCCGACTTCGCCGGTGAACGACACCCTGAAGAGGCGCGCAGGCACGCCGCAGACCTTGCACTCGCCAACGCTCATATGCGCGAAGGCCTCGTTGGAAATATCGAGCCCCTCAACGAGCGGCGCGACGATCTCGCGCGCCTTCGGACCCTGCACGGCAATCACAGCCCATTGCTCGGTAACGGAGGTCAGCCACACGTTCAGGTGCGGGAACTCCGTCTGCAGATAGTCTTCCATGTGATGAAGGACGCGCGGCGCCCCGCCTGTCGTCGTCGTGACATGGAAACGGTCCTCGCTCAGGCGCCCGACAACGCCGTCGTCGTACACGAAGCCGTCTTCGCGGGTCATGATGCCATAGCGGCATTTTCCCGGTTTCAGCGTGTCCCAGGCATTGGTGTACATCAGGTTCATGAATTCGGCCGCATCCGGGCCGACGACTTCGATCTTGCCGAGCGTCGAGGCATCAAAAACGCCTGCGACGTCGCGAGCCGTTTTGCATTCGCGGGCAACCGACTGATGCATGGTCTCGCCGGCGCGCGGATAGAACCAGGCACGCTTCCAGTTGCCGACGTCTTCGAAAACAGCGCCGTGCGCCTCTTCCCACTGATGCATCGGCGTCTTGCGCGCCGGATCGAAGAGCTCGCCGCGCGAATGGCTGATCAGCGTGCCATATGTGACCGGTGTATAGGGCGCACGGAAGGTCGTGAGGCCTACCTGCGGGATTTCCTTGCCGAGCATTTCGGCGGCGATCGCCAGACCGTGCATGTTGGAGAGCTTGCCTTGGTCGGAGGCCATGCCGTTGGTCGTGAAGCGCTTGATGTGCTCGATCGAGTGCATGCCTTCGCGCACCGCAAGGCGGATGTCCTTGGCGCAGACATCGTGCTGGAAGTCGATGAAGGCCTTGGCGCTCGTCTTGGGGCCTGCACCTTCGGCAGCTCCGATCATGCCTCCGGTCCAGTCATAGGGCTGCTCGGCCGAGATGCTGATCTTGCCACCGCCTGATTTTCCGACGGCTTGCGCCATCAGCTCGCCGGCCGCAAGAGACTCTTCGATCGTCTGTTGCAGGCCGTCCGTGCCGTTGCAGGCACCGACCGAAAGGCAGTCCTGTGCATAGGTCCCGGGCAGGAAGCGCTGGCTTTCCGGCTCGAACTTCACCTTGCCGCGCGACTGCGAGAAAAGGTGCACCGACGGCGTCCAGCCGGCCGAAACCAGCAATGAGTCGATCGCAATCTTGCGCGGCGAGCCTGCGCCGTTGCGGGCAACGGTCATCGATGAGACGCGGAGCTTGCCCGAGGTTTGGATGACCGATTGTCCGGCCAGCACCTCGATGCCGAGCGACCGCGCTTGGGCAAGAACTGCAGCTCCCGGCGTCTGGCGGCAATCGACGATGGCAGCGATTGCCACGCCGGCACGCTTCAGGTCGAAAGCGGCTTCATAGGCCGAGTCATGGGCAGTGTAGACACCAACCTTGGCTCCGACGGCGACGCCGTAATGGTTGAGGTACATGCGCGCGGCAGACGCCAGCATGATGCCCGGACGGTCGTTGTTTGGGAATACCATGTGCCGCTCGATTGCGCCGCTGGCGAGGATCACCCGCTTGGCGCGGACCTGCCAGAGACGCTCGCGTGGCAGGTCACGGCCTGGCTTGGCGATATGATCGGTCACGCGCTCGGCAAGAGCGATGAAATTATGGTTGTAGTAGCCGAAGGCCGTGGTGCGGGTCAGAACCTGCACGTTGTCCATCGCCTTCAGCTTGGCAGCCGTCTGCTGCGCCCAGACGTAGCCTTCGATGCCGTCGATCTTCACGCCACAGTCGAAACGCAATGCACCGCCGCATTCGGCCTGTTCGTCGCAGATGATGACGCGGGCGCCCGCTTCGGCCGCGGCAAGGGCAGCGGAGAGACCGGCAACGCCCGCGCCGGCAACGAGCACGTCGCAATGCGCAAAGCGGCTTGCGTAGTGATCAGGATCGCCTTCCGTCGGCGCGACGCCGAGACCGGCGGAACGTCGGATGAGTGGCTCATAGACATGTTTCCAGGCTGCCTTCGGCCACATGAAGGTCTTGTAGTAGAATCCAGCCGCAAAGAACGGCGAAAGCAGATCGCTGATGCCACCGACGTCAAACGCAAGCGACGGGAAGCGGTTCTGCGACTTGACGGTCATGCCGTCGAAGACTTCCTGAACCGTGGCGCGCACGTTCGGCTGCTTTCGCGCAAAGTCGCGGGCAACGTCGATCAGCGCATTCGGCTCTTCCGCGCCGGCTGAAAGGATGCCGCGCGGCCGATGGTACTTGAAGGAGCGGCCGACGAGATGCACTCCGTTGGCAATCAGGGCCGAAGCGACGGTGTCGCCTTCGAGCGCGGTATAGCTCTTGCCGTCGAAAGTGAAGCGTGCGGTTCTCGCCGGCGTCAGGCGTCCCTTGCCTGGAATTCGGTTCGCGCCGCTCATTTCGCCTCTCCTTCCGTCGCTTCATAGGTTTCGACGGGAGCGTGCGGAACGCTGGCAGCGCCAATTTCAGGCCTGGGCTCGCCTGCCTTGTAGGTCATGATGAATTTGTCGCTGATGGTGTCGCGGGCCGCATTGAAGAAACGGCCGCAGCCGTGGATGTGCCGCCAGCGTTCGAAGATCAGACCCTTCGGGTTGTCGCGCAGGAAGAAATATGTCTCGAATTCCTCGTCGGAGATCGAAGCGATTTGTTGGGGCCGCGCAATATGCGCGTCGCCAGCGCCACGGAATTCGAGCTCGGAGCGCTCTTCCTGACAGTATGGGCAGTAGATCAGTAGCATTTGATTCCCTTGTCGGAATTGCGTGGTCAGTGCGCGACGGCGGCGGCCGCCGCTTCGTCGATGAGCCGTCCGGTGCGGAAGCGCTCCAGGGTCAACCCGGCATTGAACTTGTGCGGCTCGTCGCGGGCGATCAGGTACGCAAAGAGATTTGCCGAACCCGGCGTCGCCTTGAAGCCGCCGGTTCCCCAGCCGCAGTTGACATAGAGTCCTGGAACCGGCGTCTTCGACTGGATCGCCGAACGGTCCGGCGTATTGTCGACGATGCCGCCCCAGGAGCGCATCATTTTCACGCGGCGGAACATCGGGAAGAGCTCGCAAATCGCATCAAGCGTGTGTGTGATGATCTGCAAGCCGCCTGTCTGCGAATAGGAATTGTACTGGTCCGTGCCAGCGCCGATGACGAGCTCGCCCTTGTCGGACTGCGAGATATAGGCATGCACCGTGTTCGACATGACGACACAGGGAAAGATCGGCTTCAGTGGTTCGGAAACCAGCGCCTGCAGCGGGCTCGATTGCAGCGGCACGCGCACGTCGGCCATTTTCATTACGGTCGTCGAGTGGCCGGCCGCGGAGACGCCGACCTTCTTCGCGCCGATGAAGCCGCGATTGGTTTCGACGCCGACCACCCGCCCGTCCGGTCCGCGGCGGATGCCGGTGACTTCGCAATTCTGGATGATGTGCACGCCGCGATCCGACGCTGCACGGGCATAACCCCAGGCGACGGCATCATGGCGCGCCGTACCGCCGCGACGCTGCAAGGCGGCGCCGTTGATCGGGTAACGCGCCGTTGCCGAAATATCAAGCGGAGGGCAATAGGCCTTCGCCTGCTCCGGCGTCAGCCATTCGTTATCGATGCCATAGAGGCGGTTGGCATGGATATGCCGCTTGAAGGACTGCTGATCGTGGATGTTGTGCGAGAGCATCATCACGCCGCGCGGCGAATACATCACATTGTAGTTGAGATCCTGCGACAGGTTCTCCCAAAGCTTCATCGAATGCTCGTAGATGTGCATGCTCTCTTCATAGAGATAGTTGGAGCGGATGATGGTGGTGTTACGGCCGGTGTTGCCACCGCCGAGCCAACCTTTTTCCAACACCGCCACGTTGGTAATGCCGTGCTCCTTGGCAAGGTAGTAGGCTGCTCCCAGACCATGCCCGCCGCCGCCGATAATAATGACGTCGTATTGCGCACGCGGCTCCGGCGAAGTCCACTGCCTCTCCCAGCCCTTGTGGCCTCTGAGCGCTTCCCGTGCCACGGCAAAAACCGAGTATTTCCGCATCCGCCTTCATCTCCTTCAGGGAAAGGCATTTTCTTGGTGTGGCCATACAAATCGCAAATCGAAATGCGGCACAACGTTTCTTTTGCGACGCGAACGGGCTTTTGTTTGACATGGGTCGAACAAGTGCTGATCACACCGAGGTTACTGCATGCCCCCGCGCACCGGATTAGTCCGACTAGCCCAAGAGGGCAGGAAGACGAGGCGCAAAAATACATGCTAATATTCCTATGCTCAGGGGTATTCCCATGTCGTATCTGCGTCTTGCCACAGCCACCGTGCTCAGCGCGGTGCTTTTTAGCTCCATGCCGGCCTTCGCAGCTGAGCAGGTTGGCCAGGCGGTCCACATCAAGACGGAAGTAACCGGTCAAACGGGACCGCTGACCGTAAATTCAGCAGTCCACCGCGACGAGCGCATTCGTACATCGCGATCCGGCCTCGGCCAGTTTCTTTTCCGTGACGGCACCAAGCTTGCGGTTGGCTGGGGTTCATCTGTCGTCATCGACAAATACATCTTCGACGACTCGCAATCGGTGAAAAGGCTGAGCATCCGCGCAGCGAAGGGAACTTTTCGCTGGATCAGCGGCAGTTCGAAATCGTCCGCCTACCAGATCCTGACTCCTGCGGGCACGATCGGGGTGCGTGGCACCGCCTTCGATTTCTATGTCGGCCCGGATGGAACGACGGCCGTCGTCATGCTGAATGGCGCCGCCCAGTTTTGCGGCCCGGGCGGCTGCCGGCAACTGACACGTCGTTGCGATTGTGTCGTTGCGACACCCAACGGCGACATGACGGATGTGGCGCGCGTAAACCAGGGCGTCCTTCGAAGACTGGGGACGCCACGCGCCCTCCCGTTCCTTTCCGGCAGTCAGTCGCTTTCCGGCATGATGGGCGGCGGTTGCGGATTGTCGGCGGCACTGCAGCGGCCAGACGCGCCCCTGCGACAGGCACCGAGCGCTCCGCCTCGAGCACCGAAACCGGAACCAGAGCCCGAAAAGCCCCGCGAACCCCGCAAGCCCCACCCGGAGAAGCCGCATCATCCGGACAAGCCGCACCATCCGGACAAGCCGAGCCATCCGGACAAGCCGCACCATCCGGACAAGCCGAACCACCCGGACAAGCCGAGCCACCCGGACAAGCCGAGCCACCCGGACAAGCCGAGCCATCCTGATGGACCGCGTGGATCACATGATCATTACCGTGGAGATCATGACAAACGTGGCGACAAGGTCGACAATCATCATGGCAGGAACCGCGACAAGGGTCGCGGCGACCGGAGCCGCCATCGCTGATACGTCATCCTGCGGGACGCGCTTCCTCAGAAATCGGTTCATCCCGGAAATGATCGGCCCTGCGGGAAATCCGGCGATAGAATTCCGCAAGCCCGGGAGTGATCATTTTCGTCTTCAATCTGATGGCACTGACGATCCTGCGCGTGTCGGGCGAGCGCGAGCGAAATGCCTCGGTAAGCTGATTGTGGAGCTGCCGCAGCTCGTTGAACTCGGCCGATTGTCGCACGCGCTCATCGCCGACGACGGCGAACAGGCGCGTACGGCTGGTCTTTCCCTTTAGACCGATGGTACCCGCCTCAAGCAGCGCTGCACCTGGCTGCAGCCGTGCCGTGTCCTCCGAAATCAGAATATCGAAGCCGACTTCCTTGCAAGAGGATTCGATCCGCGCAGCAACGTTCACGGCATCGCCGACGGCCGAGTAATTGAAACGCGCCTCGGCTCCCATATTTCCAACACAGGCAATGCCGGTATGGATACCGATACCGATGCCCACCGGCTGATCCTTGCCAAAGCCGAAGGCATCGGCAGCATTGAGCTCGGCAAGCGTTTCCCGCATGGCCAGAGCGGCGCGAACCGCCTTCGTCTCGTGATCGGCAACATCGACCGGCGCATTCCAGAAGGCCATGATCGAATCGCCGATGAACTTGTCGAGCGTGCCCTCGTTGGCGACGACATGGCGGCTTAGCGCGTCGAGCAGGGTGTTCAGGAATCCGACGACGGCCGTCGGCGGCAGCCGCTCACTGATTTCGGTGAAATGGCGCACGTCGACGAACATGACCGTCAGCTCCCGGTCGTCGCCGCCAAGGCGCAGTGCGTCGCGCGTATGCTCGATACGATAGAGAAGCGATGGTGACAGATACTGTCCGAAGGCGCGGCGAACCTCGCGCCTTTCCCGGTCGATCACCAGGATGCGAAACGACGTGGCTGCGAAATGGGTCACTGATCCGCTGATGATCGGAGCCAGCGGATCGAAAAGAAGCCCGGCATAGGAAAAGCAGAGCCATGAGGCGACAACAGCAAGTGCGGTAATCGCCAAACCACAGAACAGGGCCACCGCCGGGCTGACGAAGGTCGTCAATATCACCAACAGGCCGCCGAGCACGGCGATGGCGAATATCTCCAGGCCATCCGCCCAATCCGGCCGCGACAGATAGCGGCCGTTTAAAATCTGCTCGACGGTCTGTGCGTGCAGCGAGACCCCCGGCACATTCTCCCCAAGCGCCGTGACACGGATGTCCTGCAGCCCCGCGGCCGATGTGCCGACAAAGACGATACTTCCGTTTATCGCCGCGCTGACTTCAGTCGATGCACCGTTTTGTGCAAGCACATGCCGCGCGGAAACATATCTGTCTGCATGATCGGGGCTGACATAGAGCCATAGCTCGCCGGCCGCCGTCACGGGGACGACAAAATCGCCTGTCTTGACTGAGGTCATGACGCCTGCCGCATCCGGAGCGCCTGCCAGCACATAGGTCGAGACACCCTGGGCAACACGCAGTGCCTCAAGCGCCAGATTCGGATAAAGCTGCTCCCCATCCGTCAGGAACAGCGGAACTGCCCGCACCACTGACGAAGAGCTGCCCGGATTGAGGCTGATGTGACCGATGCCGGCGGCGTTCGCTTCTAGGCGCGGACGTAAAGGCGTTGCAGCATTGAAATGTGGGGGTGCGCCGACGGGACTCTCGCCGGTAAAGGCAAAGCCTGCCTTGACGGACGGGCGATAGGTTCCCTCGTTGGTCAGGCCGAACCCGAGCACGACAGGCTTATCGGCAACAGAATCGGCGAAAATCTCGTCATTGTCGGGCAATTGCGACAGCAGCGCCGGATCGATTCCGGGCACGGTACCGACGACGGTACGGGGCGAAAGCCGGTCCGGTTCGGCAAAGAGGATGTCGAAGGCGATCGCCGCCGCACCCATCCCGGACAGCCTGTCGACGAGCATAGCCAGCCTGTCTCTTGGCCACGGCCACTGGCCGAATTCGCGCAGCGATGCCTCGTCAATATCGATCACCCGAACAGGCAGCTCTTCGAAGGGCCGCGGCGATACGCGCTGGTATTCGTCAAAGGTCACGTCGCGGATCGATCGCAGCAGCTGTGGATCGCTGGCCCGCAGCAGCGTGAGCACGGCAACAATCGCCAAGCCGATGATGACGCCGATTTGCTGCGCGCGTGTCATGAACCCGATGGCGCCCCCTAAGCTGCACGTCGCTGAGCAGCGAAGAAAGGCTACGCCGCTTTGGCGCCGAACGCCATCCTGTCGCAGGACCGGCGCGCAGCATAAAGGGAGATTGTGTCGAGCGCCTGGAAACTAGCGGCCGGAAAGAGGGTGCGCCTCGTGCACTCGACCTATTGGCCGGCCGATTTGGCTGAACCCTTGCGCTTCCTTTTCGGGGCCGGAAGTTCAGGCTCGGCTTCTGCCTGCCGCTGCAGACGGAGGGCTTTCAGCTTCTCCGTCTTTTTATCACGCAGTTTTGCTTCGTCTGCAATGATCGCCCGCGCCGTGTGATCCGTGGCTTCCGCCTTGTCGCGGGCCGACATCTTCGTGGCGTTGAAGAATGCGTCCTTTGTGGCAGTCATTCACTTTTCCTTGGATGATTCGCGATTGGAAACCACGCTCTCAAGCGGCATTCAACGGGTATTTACGGCCTTCTTGGGCATCGGCAGCAGGCCTTCGCGCTGCATCTTCTTGCGCGCGAGTTTCCGCTGACGGCGGATAGCTTCGCCCTTTTCGCGGGCGCGCTTCTCCGATGGCTTTTCGTAGGCGCTGCGCGCCTTCATTTCGCGAAAAAGACCTTCGCGCTGCATCTTCTTCTTGAGAACGCGAAGAGCCTGGTCGACATTGTTGTCCCTGACGAGAACCTGCAAAATCTTATCCTTTCGCGGCAATGCATGCCGTATCGTTAATGAGGGAAGGCGTTACTTTCGAACCTTGATGCTGGACGTCTTCAGCCAAGGCTCGGCATTGGAAGTTTGGACTACCTGAGCGCCGGAAATCCGCGGCGGGGATTCGGTCGCGTCGATATCGAGCGATGTTATCCTGCGCTCGAAGTTTTCGGCCTCGAACCGAACACGGTACTGCACATGTCCATGGTCGTTCGGCAGGACGCCGACGACCTTGCATCGCCTGTCGGCAGCGGCCGTTCGGGTGAGACCGGATTTCAGCACGACAAAATCCCCGATTTTATAGGTCGGCTTTGCCTTATAATTGGGCCTTGGCATCACGGGTGCTCTTTCAAATGTCAAAAAGGCCGGGCGCTTCACCCGACCTCTTCCCGTCACTCAGCCTGCTGTCAGACCATCCATGGTCAGTCGTGGCAAATGACAAATCACGCGGCCTGGAGATTGTCCGCGGCGTTCTTGCCGGACTTTTTGTCCCGGACAAGATCGTAGCGTAGCTTCTGCCCGTCGGACAACGCGCCCATGCCGGCGCGCTCCACGGCGGAAATGTGAACAAATACGTCGGTCGAACCGTCGTCCGGCTGAATAAAGCCAAAGCCCTTGGCGCTATTGAACCACTTAACTGTGCCTGAATTCATGAACGATCTCCTTTCAATCGCTGCACTGCCGGGAAATATTCACCGGTTCTTATCGAGAGTTGAGAGGAAATCTGACAGAGCGCTCAGCGCGTGACAAAGGTCACAAGCAATATTCGATAGGCTCATATATAGGGGTATTTCTGCATACCGCAATAGCAAATACGTTTCTGGAGGCCGTATCGGCCAAGCCGGCACAAGGCTAATGCGCCATTTTTTCGGCAGAACGCCATATCAGTCTGGACTTCGTGCCTTCTATCTGTTATCCCGCTTCACCAATCGCAAGGCTCCGGCCGCGCGAACCGTATAATTTTGCCCTGGCGCTGTGCCGCCGCTGGTGTCAACCAAAACCAAAGGAACGTGATTCTCGTGCAGGTACTCGTCCGCGATAACAATGTCGATCAGGCTCTCCGCGCTCTCAAGAAGAAGATGCAGCGCGAAGGCATTTTCCGCGAAATGAAGATGCGCGACTACTACGAGAAGCCGTCGCAGAAGCGCGCCCGCGAGAAGGCCGAGGCTGTTCGCCGCGTCCGCAAGCTGGCTCGCAAGCGGGCACAGCGTGAAGGTCTGGTCGCACGCTAAGCGGTACCGTCGTTATTTCGACGTTTTCAGATGCATGTTGGCGGGGGCGATTACGTGTCGCCGCCGCCTTTTTGTTTTTGCTGCTGAAGAGCGTATATCCGATCGCCCCCGGATATGACGCAGGGGGAAAGCGCACGAATGGCTGATTTCTTGTTCACCTCGCACCGGTCCTTGCGCGCGGCGAAAGCGACGCTGCCGGTGCTCGCAATCCTTGCGGCCATCGGCCTTGCCGGTTGCCAGACCGACAACACCTCCGATGCTGTGATCCGCCTCGACAAGGCTCAGGGTTCGGAAGAAAACATTGCCTCGCTGACTTCGGTGATCAATGCCAATCCGCGTGATCCGGAAGGATATAACGTCCGAGGCTCGGCCTACGGCCGTGCCGGTCAGTTCAAGGCCGCGCTGAACGACTTCAATAGCGCCCTGCAGATCAATCCGCGCTTTTACCAGGCCTATGCCAACCGCGCGCTCGTCTATCGCAACATGGGCCAGCAGCAACAGGCGATCGCCGACTACAACTCCGCGCTGCAGATCAACCCGAGCTACGACGTCGCCTATATCGGCCGCGGCAACGTCTATCGCCAGGCCAACCAGGACGATGCGGCATTCAACGATTTCGCCCGCGCGATCCAGCTCGGCACGACCGATGGCCGCGCTTATCACAATCGCGGCCTGATTTTCCAGAAGCGCAATCAGCAGGACAAGGCGATCGACGATTTCTCCAAGGCGATCTCGCTGTCACCGAATTCGCCCGAGCCCTATAACGGTCGCGGCATTTCCTATATCGCGCTGAACGACGACGACAATGCCTTCGCCGACTTCAACCATGCAATAGAGCTCAACGGCAACATTGCCGAATCCTGGGCCAATCAGGCGCTCGTCTATGAGCGCCGCGGCGACAAGGACAAGGCGGCACGTTCCTATCGCCACGCAATCGGCCTGGACCCGAAATACCAGCCGGCCCGCGATGGCCTTGCCCGGGTCGGCGCTGCAACCAGCGGCTAATACCTGCAGATCACGGAGGAAACAGCGATGGCGGCGAAACGGCATGTGATCGTCGTCGGCGCCGGTATCATAGGCGCCTCGATCGCCTGGCATTTGGCGAAGGCCGGTGCAGCTGTGACGGTCGTTGCCGAAGAAACCGGCGGCGTCGCAACACCCAACTCCTTCGCTTGGATCAATGCCAGCTGGGGTAACCCCGAATTCTACTTTCGTTTCCGGCGCCGCTCGATGGCGCAGTGGAAGCGGCTCGCTGCCGAGCTTCCGGGCATGCCGCTTTCCTGGTGCGGCGGCATCTGCTGGGATCTGCCCCGTGATCAACTCGAAGCTTTCGCGAAGGAGCACGGCGGCTGGGGTTACGGAGTAAGCCGCATCGAGCGCAGTGAGATCTCCCGCCGCGAACCCTATCTCGAAAATGCACCCGATTTCGCCCTCGCTGTCGCCGAGGAAGGCGCAGTCGAGCCGGTTGCAGCCGCGCGCATGATGCTGGCGGATGCCGAGGCGCGGGGGGCGAAATTCATCGGCGCTGCCGTTGGCAGCCTCATCCGTAGCGGAGATCACATTGCCGGCGTCGTGACGTCGCAAGGCCTGATCGATGCGGACCATGTCGTCCTGGCTTGCGGCGCAGGATCCGTTCCCATAGCCGCGTCAGCCGGCATCACGCTGCCGGTCGAAGCGCCTCCCGGCTTGATCGTTCACTCCCGCCCGTTCGAAAAACGGCTGAACGGCCTGGTGATTGCGAGGGAACTGCATATGCGCCAGACGACAGAAGGGCGCATCATCGCGGGCAGCGACTTCGCCGGCAGCGATCCGGGCGAAGACCGAAAGGCGACCGCGGCAGCTCTGTTTGCAAAGGTCAAAGCCAGCCTTTTAGAAACCGAGGCCCTGACGATGGATTTCCTCACTGTCGGATATCGCCCGACACCGCAAGACGGCTTCCCGATCATCGGCGATTGCGGCATCGGCGGTCTTTACATCGCAGTGATGCATTCCGGCGTGACGCTTGCTCCGTTGGTCGGCATGCTGGCGGCAAACGAAATTCTGTCAGGCGCAACTGACGAAAGCCTCGAGCCATTTCGCCTTTCCCGGTTCGCCTGACGGCATATTTGTATGACCATTACAATTCTTCCGTCAGCATGTTTTAGTGTGTTGCAACCACTTTCCCGTACCCCTAACATATCCGTGCTTCGATAGCAGGCTATCGGGAATCGAACGCATTGAGGGCACTGACGGCGATGCAGTTTTTTGCTTTCGTAACTGTTTGCGAAAATCAAGCCGGGCAATTCGCCCTCGAAAGGCTGCAAAGAATATTCCGATGAGTCTGCGCACGCGGCTGTTTCCCAAAGCTTCGATTGGCACCTATCTGGTTGCCATGGCGGTCTCGATCGCCGTGCCGATCTTTGCATTCGTCACACTCCTGCTTCTGCAGCTCGAGGACAATCAGCGGACGACGCTGCGGCGCGAGACGGCGCAAGACGCGCTGAGCCTTTCTCGCTCCATTGACCGGCAATTGCAGGACATGGCGACGACGCTTCGTCTGCTCTCGACCTCGCCGGAACTCGAGAACAACGATTTCGCTTCGTTTCATGGGCGGACCGAAACGGCCCTGCGCGGCGATACGCTCTACGTGATCGCCGTCGACCGTAGCGGCCAGCAGCTGCTGAACACGCGCCGTGATTTCGGCACGCCGCTTAGCAAGACAGCCAATATCCCGGCAATGGAATCGGCCATCAAGTCCGGCCGTATCGAAGCATCCGACGTCTTCAAGGGAACGATCAGCGGCGAGTGGGTCTACAATGTCACGATGCCACTGGATGCAGGTCATGTTGCGGCCCTGATCGCCACCCAGAACGCCAAAGACCTCGCCAGACTTGTCACGACCGAAGGTCTTGCGTCGGGTTGGTCTGCTGCGGTGATCGATCAGGGAGGCCATGTGGTGGCTTCGAGCGGCATGGCAAGCTTAGCCCCTGGAACGCCATTCGACACCCGCATCCTGCCGTCGCTTGTCGCTTCGCGCGGCGTCTTCGAAGACAAGGATATTCTGCCGAATCAGCTCCTGGGCTATGCCCAAATTCCCGGCTGGTCCTGGAAAACGGTGGTCTGGGGACCGGTTGCCACGGCCCAGGCATCGATCCTCACGACATGGCGTTTCCTGATCGTCGGCGGCATCGCATTGCTCCTGGTCGCCGTGCTCGCCGCTTATGCCGTGGCGCGGCAGGTGCGCACGACGATACGCGACATAGCCGACATGGCCAAGCGCATGGGCGAGGGCCAGATCGTCTCGCCGATCGATACCAGTGTCATCGAGGCGAACCAGGTCGCCGTTGCGCTCTCCAATGCCTCTTTCGATCGCAGCCAGACGGAAGACCGTCTGCATTTCATAATGCATGAGCTGGTGCATCGAACGAAGAACCTGCTTACGCTGGCCCAGGCAATGATGCGCCAGCTCGCCAAACAGGCTGACAGCGTCGAAGGCTTCCAGAAAGCCGTTTCCGATCGCCTCGACGGGCTCGTCCGTTCGATCGAGCTCTTGACAAGCGAGCAATGGTCCGGTGCCTCGCTCCGCCGGGTCGTCGAAATTCACCTGCAGGCCTTTCCGCAGGCGGCAGAACAGCTTGAGATTTCCGGAGAGGATTTTGTGGTCAAGCCGGAGGCGGTCCAGAACCTCGGCCTGACGTTGCATGAACTGGCTACCAATTCAGTGAAATACGGTGCGCTTTCGGTACCGCATGGCCGCGTCTCCTTATCCTGGGGAAATATCCGGGTCGAGGATCAGTCCGAGGCAATGCTGCGATTTGTTTGGGAGGAACGCAACGGTCCGAAGGTCGCTACACCGTCCCGCTCCGGCTTTGGAACCACCGTTATCAAGACGCATGCGGCAGCAGCCTTCCGCGGAACGGTTCAGGTGGACTATCTGCCGCAGGGCCTGATCTGGACTCTGACAGCACCGCGCAGCGCGCTCGAGCGCGAATAACGGCCGGAACAATCAAAAGGATCAATTCGTTTCCGATAGGTCATCCGAAAGGAGAAACGGCCATGTTCAAGCACATGATCATCGCAGCAACGGCGGCGGCAGCAGTCTTTGCAGGCCCGGCCGGCGCTGCAAACTATATCAGCGTCGGCCGTCTGGTCTGCGGATCGGAAGGCGGTCAAGGGCTGATTGTCACGTCGCAGAAGAATTTGATCTGCACCTACACCCCTGCCGGAGGCGGCCCGAAAGCCGTCTATGCTGGCAGGATCGAAAAATTTGGCCTCGACATCGGCGAGACGGGCAAAAGCGTTATGATCTGGCAGGTTCTTGCCAAGACTGGAACAAACATTCCGGAATTTGCGCTTGCCGGTGAATACTATGGGATCGGCGCCGATGCCAGCCTTGGCGCGGGTGCCGGCGCCAAGGTGATCGCCGGTGGCACCAACAAGGCTTTCATGCTGCAGCCGCTGAACGTGCAGGCCCAGGAGGGCCTCAACCTCGCGATCGGCGTGGAGAAAATGACGCTGGCGCCCGCTGCTACCTGACAAGGTCAGCGGTGACGGAAAAAGGCTCGCTCAGGCGGGCCTTTTTCTTCGGTCTGCATCTGTGAAACGAAGGCCTGATCCCGGCGCCGGGCCTTGGCTCAGTGTCCGATCGCCTTGTTGATTTCCTCGGTAACCTTCTTTGCATCGCCAAGCAGCATCATCGTGCCGTCCTTGTAGAACAGCGTATTGTCGATGCCGGCATAGCCCGAGCCGAGCGAACGCTTGACGAACAGGCAGGTCTTGGCCCTGTCGACATCGAGGATCGGCATGCCGTAGATCGGCGAGGTCTTGTCATCGCGCGCCGCTGGATTGGTGACGTCGTTGGCACCGATGACATAAGCGACATCGGCTTGGCCGAAGTCGGAATTGATGTCTTCGAGTTCGAAGACCTCGTCATAAGGCACGTTTGCTTCGGCCAAAAGCACGTTCATGTGGCCGGGCATGCGGCCCGCGACCGGATGAATTGCGTATTTGACTTCGACGCCGGCCCTCTTGAGATTGTCAGCCAGCTCGCGAAGCGCGTGCTGCGCCTGAGCAACCGCCATGCCGTAACCCGGCACGATAATGACCTTGGAAGCGTTTGCCATCAGATAGGCGGCATCCTCCGCCGAGCCGAGCTTGACGGTCTTGTCGGAATTGTCCGCTGCCGTGGCGGAGGTCTCGCCTCCGAAGCCGCCGAGAATGACGGAGATGAACGATCGGTTCATGCCCTTGCACATGATGTAGGACAGGATCGCACCCGAAGAGCCGACCAGCGCACCGGTGATGATCAGGGCGAGATTGCCGAGCGTGAAACCGATACCGGCTGCCGCCCAGCCCGAATAGGAGTTCAGCATGGACACGACGACCGGCATGTCGGCGCCCCCGATCGGCACGATCAGCAGCACGCCGAGCGCCAGCGAAAGCGCAACGACCGCCCAGAAATCGAAATGGCTTTCGGTTGCCGCAAGCCCGATGATGAAGAAGACGATCAGCACCAAAAGAGCGATGTTGATGATGTGCCGGAAGGGAAGCAGGATCGGCTTGCCGGACATGCGCCCGTCGAGCTTCAGAAAAGCGATGATGGAGCCGGTAAAGGTAAGCGCCCCGATGGCGGCGCCGATCGCCATCTCGATACGCGCCTCGCCGTGGATAGAGCCGATATCGCCGATGCCGAAGGAGGCCGGCGTATAAAGCGCGGAGGCAGCAACCAGCACGGCGGCAAGGCCGACCAATGAGTGGAAGCCCGCCACCAGCTGCGGCATGGAGGTCATCGGGATGATGCGGGCGATATAGGCGCCCGCCCCGCCCCCGATCGCCAGTCCGAGCACGATCAGCACGAAACCGGTAAAAGAAGGCGTTGCCAGCACCAGCGTCGTGAGGATCGCGATCCCCATGCCGATCATGCCGTAGAGATTGCCCTTGCGGCTGGTGGCCGGATGGGAGAGGCCGCGCAGTGCCAGGATGAAAAGCACGCCGGAGACGAGATAGAGGAAAGCTGCGATATCGGTCATGCGTCCGCCTCACTTGTCCTTCTTGCGGTACATCGCCAGCATGCGCTGCGTGACGAGGAAACCGCCGAAGATGTTGACCGACACGAGAACGAGCGCGACGAAGCCGAAACCGGTCGCAAGCCCGCTTGCCGAGATGCCGACTGCAAGCAGCGCGCCGACGACGATGACCGAAGAGATGGCGTTGGTGACGGCCATCAGCGGTGTATGCAGCGCTGGCGTCACCGACCAGACGACGTAATAGCCGACGAAGATCGCCAGCACGAAGATCGCGAACTGGAAGACAAAGGGATCGATCGCCCCGCCCGTTACAGCACCTGCCGCATCCGGTGCCTGCGCGGCCGCCGCCACGACTGCGTTGACCGCCTGGTCAAGCTGCTCCAGCGCCCTGTCCATTGCTTCACTGGCCATCGGCTATCCCCTTCTTCGTCCCGCCGAATGCCGGATGCACGACATCGCCTGCATAGGTCAGCATGGTCGCTTTGATGAGTTCGTCGTCGAGGTTGAGGACGACGCTCTTCGTCTCCTTGTTGAGCATGGTCTCGAGGAAGGTGACGAGGTTCTTGGCATAAAGCGCCGAAGCGCTGGCGGCGACCCGGCCTGGCAGGTTGGCAAAGCCGATCACCTTGACGTCTTCGACCTCGGCGACCTCGTCTGCAACCACGCCCTCGATATTGCCGCCACGCTCGACCGCAAGATCGACGGCGACAGCACCTGGCTTCATCGAAGCCAGCATCTGGCGCGATACGAGCTTCGGCGCAGGGCGTCCGGGGATCAGTGCCGTGGTGATGACGATGTCCTGCTTGGCGATATGCTCGGCAACGAGGGCTGCCTGCTTCGCCTGGTACTCCTTTGACATTTCCTTGGCGTAGCCACCTGCCGTCTCCGCTGCCTTGAACTCCTCGTCTTCGACGGCGATGAATTTGGCGCCGAGCGAGGCGACCTGCTCCTTGGCGGCGGGGCGAACGTCGGTGGCCGAGACCGCAGCGCCGAGGCGGCGCGCCGTTGCAATCGCCTGGAGGCCTGCCACGCCTGCACCCATCACGAAGACCTTGGCGGCCGGGACGGTACCCGCCGCCGTCATCATCATCGGCAGGGCTCGATCATAGACGGACGCCGCTTCGATGACGGCTTGATAACCCGCGAGATTTGCCTGGGAGGAAAGAACATCCATGGACTGCGCGCGGGTGATGCGCGGCATGAGTTCCATGGCGAAGGCTGATAGCCCCGCCTTCGCCATGGCGGCAATCGCCTCGTCATTTCCGTAGGGATCCATGATTGCGATGACGACAGCGCCGCTCTTGTAGCCGGCAATCTCCGCCTCTGTCGGGCGGCGTACTTTCAGCACCACATCGGCGGTTGCCGCATCGCCGGCCGAGCCGATCCGGGCCCCTGCAGCTTCGAACTCGCTGTCCGGCATGCGCGACAAAACGCCAGCACCTGCCTCGACCACGATGTCGAAGCCGAGGTTCCTCATCTTCTTCACAGTTTCGGCAGACGCTGCAACGCGCGTCTCCGAACCGATCGATTCTTTTGTGATGAATACGATATTGCCCAACTGCCCCCTCCTCTGGGTCAGCCAAACCGCCGCGGGCTCACCGCTCAGGCCAAGCACCTATTCGAAAGATCGGAAATGCCGCTCCTCGCCTGCTGGCGATCAGCGCAGCAGCACGATGCCGGCAACGAAGATGACGAGAAAAACCAGGAGGCCGCCGAGAAAGCCGCTGCTGGTGAAAAAACCGGCTGTCATGCCAAGCAGCAAGGCGATGAGGAACATCGTTCCGTATTTCGCAGCCGAAATGAACAGATTGTAGGTCTGTTCATGTTCCTTGTAGTCCATCGGCGCGCCGACTTCGACGGGTCCGTTGTGTTCTTCGGCCATGAAATTTCGTCTCCCTGAATGCCATGATCCCATTGAGGGCTTACACAAAGCCTTCGAAAAGCGCAATGCATGAGAATGCCGCACCGGCAAGCGCTGCAGCATTTCAAGAACGCGGGCGTCAGAGCGGCAGATCGGTGCCGAACTGGCCTTCGGGCACGAAGCGAGCGGTCGGGATGATGGTGAGCGATGGCAGCCTGCTTTCGGGGCCACGGGAAAACATCATGCGCTGTTCGCTGGCGCTGGAAATAAAGAATGGGTAGCGCGTCAGAAGCTTTCGGCCAACCTCGATCACATTCGTCGCCATCAGCGTCATGTCGATTCCGTAGTTCTTCGCCAGCCGGCCCGGCACGATGGTATCTGCGTAAAAAACCCGCTTGTAGAAGGCGGCATGCGGAGGCCGGCAGAACTGGAGAACGCTGTCGGCACGGAAATGCGCGGCCGCAACGATGCTCGGCCTCAGCGTCAGATAGGGAATCCACGACAGGTCGGCGGTCAGTTCCGGATCGGCGGCAAAGCGCGCCGGATCGATCAAGGTCAGCCCTGCATCGAGAAGCGAATCGATCGCCTCGGGAAAGGCGCCCGCCGACTGACTGACGCGATGGTCCGGCGTAACATAGTGAAGGCGGACCGTGCTGACCAGTTCGCCGTAATAGTAGAGACCGAAGACATAAGCATGGCTATCGAAATCGGTATCGTCCAACAGCCCTTTTGGGGCGAGCGCCAGCACATCATGGGCCTTGTAGGCCTTCCAGCGCAACCGTTCCACATCCTCCATATCCTCGCTGCTTTCGATGCGGCGATATTCGACATGGTCCAGAATTTCGAGAAGCTTTCTTGAAAAGTCACTTGTATTCAAAGGGATTGACGCCATTGATGTTCCCGCCGTTAACGGGTCATTAATCATATCTGGGCGCGCAAAGAGCAAGAATTATCAAAAATTTTTGACGTATTTGAATTATTAAGGTTAACGGCCGCGGATAAATGACCTTGCTTCGATGGCGCCAATTCCCCTATCAGGCAACCTTGCTGCGGCGGCGCTGGGTGACGCGGCGGCTGAGCGCTTGCGAAAGGATGCCGATCTCCTTTGAGGGGACGGGCGGAGAAAATACATATCCCTGCACGAGATCTGCACTGCGATGCTTGTTGAGCAATGCCAGTTGCTCGACAGTTTCCACACCTTCGATGACGATCTTCAGGCCAAGCTCGCGGGCGAGATTGACAGTACCGCACAAAAGCTTCAGGCGGCGCGTGTCTTCGGCGATATTGCGAACGAAGGAGCGATCGATCTTGACGATGTCGAGCGGCAGCGTGTCGAGGTAGCTAAGGCTGGAGAAGCCCGTGCCGAAGTCGTCGATCGCTATGGTGATGCCGTGGGAGCGCAACTCCGCGAGGATGGCGCGCACCGCCGCAGGCTCGTCGATGAGACAGCTTTCCGTAATTTCCAGATGCAGCCGCGACGCCTTGAGGCCCGATGTCGAAAGCGCTTCCGAAACGACGGCGAGGATATCGTTGTCACGCAGGTCGCGTGCCGAGAGATTGACCGAAATCGCAATGTGGTCGGGCCAGGTCATGCATTCGCTGCAGGCCTTGAAAAGGATGAACCGCGTGATGTCCGATATGATGCCCATCTCTTCGGCGAGGCGGATGAAAACGTCCGGCGGAATGGCGCCTTTTTCCGGGTGGACCCAGCGCGCCAGCGCCTCGGCGCATTCGATGCGTGCCCCATCGGCTTTGAACATCGGTTGAAACGCAACGCTGAGCGCGCCCGCAGCCACCGCCTCGCGCAAGTCCGCCTTCAGCTTCTGCTGCTCGATGTAGCGTCCATCCATTTCGTGCTCGAAGCCGGTGATGCCGCCGCGCAGTCGTGACTTGCTTTCAAAAAGGGCGAGGTCTGCCTTGATGCTCCACTCCTCCATTGCAAATGCATTGCTTTCGAGGATTGCGTAGCCGGCGCTGAGCGACACAAGGAAGGTGACCTCGTCCACTGCGTAATTGCCCTGAACGTCGCCATGCATCCGGCGGATTTCGGCATCGAGCGCTTCGTTGTTCCTGGCATGCGGGAAGAAGATGACGAACTGGTCGCCCATGAGGCGTCCGACGATGGCATTGCCTGCTTCGTCCTTGAGCCGCGCGGCAATTGCGCAGAGCAGGTGATCGCCGGTGATGTGGCCGCGCATGTCGTTGACGTGCTTGAACTCGTCGATGTCGAGGACCATGAAGCCAAGCGGCCCACGCCTTTTCGGATGGCGCTCGATATATTCCTTTACGAGATGACCGAAATATTCGCGGTTCGGCAGTCCGGTCAGCGCATCGAAGCGAACCATATGCAGGATCTTCTGCTCCGCCTTGACGCGGCTCGACACATCCTCGAAGATCAAAACTGCGCCGCCGTCGGCACGACGCTTCGCGGAAAATTCCAGCGACAGGCTCTCAGGAAAATGGATCAGGGTGCGCGACAGGCCCTCCTCGGCAACCTGTGTCAGCTGCCGCAGAATCAATTCCGGCTGCGAGGCATCCATGAAGCTGTAGCGCGCGCCGTAGCGCAGCACGGCACCGAGGTCGCGATCTTTCAAACGGTCCGGTTCGCCGATCTTGAGAAGCTCGCAGGCCTTCCGGTTGATCACCTGGATGCGGTTCGACGCATCGACCATCACGAGACCGTGCGGCATATTGTTGAGCGCTGTATCGAAACGATCGGCAATCAGCGAGATCTGCCGGTGAGCGATGACATTCTCATAAAGAAACTCGCGCACACCGTTCGCCATCGCCCGCGTTGTCAGCCAAAAGGGAATGAGGAAGATGGAGAGGATGCCGCGATAGAAATCCAGCGCCATCAGGCTGCCGACGATCATCGGCAGGCAGCAGGAGAAAGTCTGCAGGTCAACTGCCAGCCGCGAGCCGTAATTGCGGCCGACGACGGAAACCATGGTCGCCATGGTGACGGAAATGCAGGCAAGCTCGGCGAAGGAATCATGCACGACGAAGATGGCATAGCCGCTGCCGATGCCGAGGATGGCTGTCGTGCAGGCGGCGCCGGCAACCAGGACCCGCTCCCAGCGCTCGATTCCGGCGCGCGACAGTTTCTCTTTCTCCACGCGGTCGAAGCGCCGGAAGGTGATCATGCGCACGCAAAAGACCAGCAGGGCGGCTGCCGACAGCAGAACATAGACAAAAGACTGTGTTTTGGCTGCAACCGCCAGGAAAGTTGCGACATGCACGACGACGCCGGCGAGCAGCGTCATGCGGTTCCCCGAAAGAGAACTCACAAACGACAGATACACGTCGATAGGGACCCTGTTCGGGTTATGTGGTTTCATCCATACTTTCCCTGTGCGCCGGGATGATACGGGGAACCTTTTAAAATTTGATTGCCTGGAGCCTATCTATTTGGTTGTTTTTTCTAAAACCCAAGAGAGAGTTTGAAGATCAATGCGGAATTTCACAGCCAATAAGTGAAGTTTGTGGAAAAATGATCCACGCCTAAGTTGCTTATTGTACAGGATGCATCTTAACCGTCGCATCCGAAGTCTACGACTAAAATCCTAAACGGCCGTTTATTCTTTCAATTTCGCGGACCGTAGTTTAGACAAATTTCAAAAGGGAGAATTTGCCGCAAAGGCAGAGTAAGGGGAAAGGCATGCCGGCGTTCCTAAGCGTCAGCCGGCTGATCGACAGCGTCAGCCAATTCATCGGGAGAATCGCGGATTACATGGTGCTTGTGTGCTGCTTCATCAGCGCCGGCAATGCAATCGTCCGCTATCTTTTCAATTACAGCTCGAATGGTTGGCTGGAGATCCAATGGTATCTCTTCGCCTACGTCGTCGTGCTCGGGGCAGCTCATACGCTGCGCAACAATGAGCACGTGCGCGTCGACCTCATATACGGTTCGGTTTCCGACAGGGCCAGAATCTGGATCGATATCATCGGTTTGATCGTCTTCCTGATTCCGGCCTGCTCCTTCCTGGCTTACCTTTGCTGGCCCTATTTCGTGATCGCCTTCCAGCAGGGCGAGGTATCCGCCAATGCCGGAGGGCTCATCCGCTGGCCGGTCAAGCTTGTTCTTTTTGCAGGTTTCGCACTCCTGGTGCTGCAGGGTATTTCGGAACTCATCAAGAGGATCGCCGCGGTGAGCGGCTACATCCAGCTCGAAACGAAATACGAAAAGCCCCTGCAATAAGGCTCTCCGGGAGGAACGGACTTGTTTGACTTCGGTATCATTCCGCCGGCGATGTTTCTGGGCATGGTCATCTTCATGCTCTACGGCTTTCCGGTGGCCTTTTCACTCGCCTCCGTCGGCCTGTTCTTCGGCGTCATCGGCATAGCAACCGGCCATTTCAGCGAGGCCTTCCTGCAGGCCCTGCCCCTTCGCATCTTCGGCATCGTTTCCAACGACCTGCTGCTCGCCATACCCTTCTTCACCTTCATGGGCGCCATTCTGGAAAGATGTGGTCTGGCTGAGGATCTTCTCGAGGGAACCGGCAAGCTCTTCGGCGCCGTTCCTGGCGGTCTTGCCTATGCCGTCATCCTCGTCGGCGCTGTTCTCGGCGCCATCACCGGGACGGTTGCGGCATCGGTCATCACCATGGGCGTGATTTCGCTGCCGATCATGCTGCGCTACGGCTACAACCCGCGCCTGGCGACCGGCGTCATCGCCGCGTCGGGCACGATCACCCAGGTCATCCCGCCCTCCCTCGTGCTCGTCGTTCTCGCCGACCAGCTCGGCAGATCGGTCGGTGACATGTATCTCGGCGCCATCGGCCCTTCGATCCTGCAGGTCGCGATCTTCCTTGGCTTCATCCTGTTCCTGTCCATCGTCCGGCCAGGCTTGATGCCGCCGCTGCCGAAGGATGTGCGCGGCGAGTTCAACTGGGCACTGCTGATGAAGGTGCTGGCCGGCATGGTGCCCTCCATTATCCTCATCTTCCTCGTGCTCGGCACGATCTTCATGGGGCTTGCAACGCCAACGGAAGCCGGCGCCCTGGGCGTCGTGGGCGCGATGATGCTTGCAGCGCTCCACCGCCGCCTGACCTGGCCGCTGGTTCGCGAAGCCATGACTTCGACGATGCATATCACCTCGATGGTGGTGATGATCCTGATCGGCTCGACCTGCTTCAGCCTCGTTTTTCAAGGAATGGATGGTTCGCGCTGGATCGAGCACATGTTGTCGGGCATCCCGGGCGGGCCGGTCGGATTCCTGATCTTCGTCAACCTCTTCATCTTCGTCCTCGCCTTCTTCCTCGATTTCTTCGAAATCGCCTTCATCGTCATCCCGATGCTGGCGCCCGTCGCTTCGGCGCTCGGTATCGATCTGATCTGGTTTGGCGTGCTGATCTGCGTGAACATGCAGACGAGCTTCATGCACCCGCCCTTCGGCTTCGCACTGTTCTATCTGCGCTCCATCGCCAGCCGTGACGTGAAGACACGGGATATCTACATGGGCGCGATCCCATGGGTCGTCATGCAGCTCATCCTCGTCGCGATCGTGATATTCTGGCCGCAATCGGTGACCTACTGGCTGAACAAGGGTCCGGCCGTGGACCTCAACACGATCAAGATCGAAATACCCGGCTTTGGAGGCAACCAGCTTTCGTTGCCGCCCGCGGGCGCACCCGGCGGCAACGGCTCGCCGCAGATCCCAGGCCTCACCCTGCCCTCCCTGAACGGTCTGCCAGGCCAGCAGCCAGCGCCTCCTGCCAAGCCTGCGCCCGGTAATCCGGCGCAACCGACGGCACCACCAGCCGATCTTAGCCAACCGCCGCAGATAAAATAATTGAATAAAAACAAGAAACCCCGGATGAAAATCCGAGGTTTCTTGTTTGCACATGCATATGGAAGCTTGCCGGCAGCTGCTCAGAGCTTGCCCGAGCGCTGCTGGATCATCATGAAGGTATCGAAGGTGTATTCGGAAAGCTGCATCCAGAGGTAAGCGTCGCGCTTGAACGCAGTCTGGTCGTCGTAGATCTTCTTGAAATACGGGTTTGAAGCCGAAAGCTCACCATAGAGACCCATCGAAGCTTGGAATGCTGCTTCCAGAATTTCCTGGCTGAAGGGACGCAGCGTTGCACCTTCCGCGACGAGTTGCTTCAGCGCCCTCGGATTCTTCATGTCGTACTTCGCCAGCATGTTCGTGTTGGCGAAGGCACAGGCATCGGTCAGAGCCGCCTGATAGTGCTTGGGCAGGCTGCTCCACTTTTCAAGATTGAACAAGCCGTGCACCGTCGGGCCGCCTTCCCACCAACCCGGATAGTAGTAGTACTTCGCCACCTTATGGAAGCCGAGCTTCAGGTCGTCATAAGGACCGACGAATTCCGCGGCATCGATCGTACCCTTCTCGAGCGCGGGGTAAATATCGCCGCCGCCAATCTGCTGCGGAATGACGCCGAGCTTAGACATGACCTGCCCCGCAATGCCCGCAATGCGCATCTTAACGCCCTTCAGGTCGTCCAGAGTATTGATTTCCTTGCGGAACCAGCCGCCCATCTGCGCGCCGGTATTGCCGGCTGGCAGGCCGTACATACCCTGCGTGGCAAAGAATTCGTTCATCAGCGCATTGCCATTGCCCTGATAATACCAAGCATTCGTCAGGCGGCTGTTGAGGCCGAACGGAATGGCCGTACCGATGGCATAGGTCGGATCCTTACCGACGAAATAATAGGCAGTGGTGTGAGCTGCCTCGACCGTTCCTGAGGTCACAGCATCGGCGGCCTGCAGCGCCGGGACGATCTCGCCGGCCGCGAAAGGCTGGATCGTGAAATTGCCGCCGGTGGCATCGGAAACATGCTTGGCGATATCTTCCGCGCCGCCGAAGATCGTGTCCAGGCTCTTCGGGAACGAAGAGGTCATGCGCCAGGAAATTTTCGGATTCTCCTGCGCGATCGCCGGGGCGGCGAGTGCGCTCGCGGCAACGGCACCTGCCCCCGCGGTTCCGGCCTTCTTAATAAACGAACGACGATCCATCAAAAACCTCCCGTATAGATGGCATGCGCGGAAATTACATCCTTGCCCGCGGCAATGAGGCGAGCTAAGCATGTGGCAGTCCGGGTTTCAAGCTTTTGTCGATCAGACTTTGGCATCAGGGCAGCAATTTGGCGAATGTCGCGTTTCCATCGAAAATCAGGAGTTTAGCATGGTCTTGATGCTTGAATGGAGCAGATCGGCCGCAATTTGGCCCGCCATTGCGCCGAGAAGTTGACTTGAGACCGATCTCGGTTCTCACAATAGAAAAAACGAGAGCTTACCGGACGAAAAATGATGAAGCCGATCGTCGCCGTTCCTGCCGATACCCGCACCCTCGATGGCGCCGACTGGCATGCCGTCCAGCATCAATATGTACGCGCGGCGCTCAACGCTGCAGGCGTCATGGCCTTCATCATTCCTGCCTTCGAGAAGGGCTATGAAACGGACCAGATCCTTGACCGAGTGGATGGCCTGCTGGTTTCCGGTTCTGCGAGCAACGTCCACCCATCGCTCTACGGTGCCGAGGCTCGCGAGAGCGATGGCCCCTTCGACCCCGCCCGTGACGCAACGGCCATACCCCTCATCCGCCGTGCAATCGACCGAGCCATCCCGCTCCTGGCGATCTGCCGCGGCATACAGGAGCTGAACGTCGCGCTCGGCGGTTCCCTTGCCAGTGAAATCCACGAGCAGGATGGCATCTGGGACCACAGAAAGCCGGCCGATGTCGATCGCGACGGCATGTACGCTATCCGCCAAAGCGTTTTCGTCAAGGAGGGCTCCTGCATCGCCCGCATCATCGGTCCAGGCGAAGTCCTGGTGAACTCGCTGCACCGTCAGGCAATCGCCAAGACGGCGCCCCGCCTACAGGTGGAGGCGATCGCGGAAGACGGGACGATCGAAGCCGTTTCCGTCATCGACGCCAAAGCCTTTGCCGTCGGCGTGCAGTGGCATCCGGAATACTGGGCCGAAACCGACAAGCCGTCGAACCAGATCTTTGCCGCCTTCGGTGATGCGGCACGGCAATATGCGGAGACCAAGAATGTCTCCATGACGGTTAAGGCTTAGGCGCTTCGGTTGCACGACAAACGACAGGTATCGACAGCAGCTCACGGCGGGCAGATCAACCTACGGCTTCTCGGCCCTGAGGAAATCGAGGCTTTCGGCAATGCAGGCCGAGCCCGCGTCATATGCGAGCACCGCCGCCGATCGGGAGAGCCTGACAAACGATGGATGGCGTCACCGCCTCGCGCGAACAATGCCGTGTTCGTCGCATTTTAGCGAGGAAAACCGGTTGGCATGTGGGCCTGATGCGACAGCAATCAAGCAAGATGGCCCACCGCGCCACGATCAATGGTTTGCCGTAAGCGCGCAGAACTCCGCTTCTACGAGCGAGAGGGATCCAGCCAAATCTTGCAAATTCCGGGCGGGATTGACGACGGCGAGGAAATCCATGACGTCGTTATGGCGCGGCACGATCGTTGACTGAGCCTTTTACCTTGCCAAAGGCGTCTCCGGCACCGGGGTTAGCGGCCTGCCCTCCTCGAACCAACCGATGAGATTGCCGGCAACGAGATCGGCCATCGCGTTGCGCGTCGGGATCGAGGCGGAGGCGACGTGCGGCAGCAGCACCGCATTCGGCAAGGCGAAGAGTTCCGCCGGGACCACCGGCTCACCGTAGAAGACATCGAGGCCAGCAGCACCGAGTGCGCCGCTCTTCAGCGCCGAAACGAGCGCTGCTTCATCCACCGTCCAGCCCCGGCCGACATTGATCAGGATGCCGTCGGGGCCAAGTGCAGAAAGGATCTCCGCATCGATCGTCTTGTGGGTGTGAGGCGTCTTCGGAACGATCGCAATCAGCGTATCGACAGCGTCGGCGAGACCTTTCAGCGTCGGGTGGTAATCATAGGCGATATCGGGATGGATCGTGCGCGTGTGATAACTGATTTTCACCTTGAACGGTTCGAGGCGCTTGGCGATCTCTTGGCCGATACGGCCGAGACCGTAAAGACCGACATGCCGTCCCTTCAAGGAAAAGCGCGACAATGGATAGGCCGAACCCATCGTCCAGTGGCCCTCACGCAGCCAGTTCTCGGCTCGCGGCAGCTCGCGGACGGTATTGAGCAAAAGGCCGATCGCCGTATCGGCGACCTCGTCGTTCAATACATCCGGCGTGTTGGTAACGACGATTCCTTTTTCCGCAGCATGCCTGACGTCCACGGCGTCATAGCCGACGCCGAAGCTCGCGATCACCTCAAGGTTGGGCAGTTGATCCATCCACTTTGCGGCAAACGCGCCGCTAACAGCTGCGCCGCGAATACGGTTTGCGGTTGTAGCGTCGAGTTTCAACGTCTCGTCTTTGTCGACCGCGACAACATCGAAACGGTCATTCAAGGTCGCAAGAACACGCTCGTGTATCTTCCCGGGCACGAGAATGGCAATGCGGGACATGGCTTTTCCTCTTGTCTTACTGGCGGGGTCTGTAAGGGCTTGTCGACTGGCGGATGCGCATCTCGGGCTTGATCAAGTGGATGCCGTCCGGCTCGTGACTGCCGGCCAAGCGATCGAGAAGGGCCCGGGCGGCAAGGCGGCCGACTTCAGCCTGCCCATTCCAGACCGTGGTCAGCGCCGGTGTCGAGAGCGAGGCTTCCTCGAGATCGTCATAACCGGTCACCGAAATGTCCTTGCCCGGCACAAGACCGGCACGGGCAATGCCGTTCATGAGGCCGATGGCAACGAGATCGTTCCAGCAGACGGCGGCCGAAGGCTTTTGTGGCAGCGACAGGAAATGCACAGCCGCTTCGAACCCGCCCTGCATCGAGCGCGGACCGGGAATGCGCAGGTTGGGATCGACTTCGATCTCCGCCTTGCGCAGCGCATTGACATAGCCTTGATAGCGGTCGCGGCCGGTCGAGGTCTGATCCGTTCCGCCGATCATGGCGATCGAACGGTGCCCGAGCCCGATCAGGTGATTGGTGGCAAGCGAGATGCCATAGCTGTCGTCGCCGCGATAGGTCGGCAGGTCCATCCCCTCCATCGAGCGAGCGACAAGGATTGCCGGCATGCCGTTGGCCTCGGCAAGCTGCATGTCTTCCGGCGGCGTGCCGATTGCGGGCGACATGATGACGCCATCGCCGCCGAGCTGCAGCAGCGTCTCGATGAAGGTGCGCTGCTTCTCGACCGAATCATAGTGGTTGGACAGGATGAATGTATGACGGCTGCGATCGAGCTCGCTCTCGATCGCCTTCAGGATTTCGCCGTAGAACGGGTTCATGATGTCGTGCACGACGACGCCGACGATGCCCGAGCGAGACGTGCGCAGGCTTGCGGCCCGGCGGTTATAGATATAGCCGAGCGCGCGCGCCTGTTCCTTGATTTTTTCTCGCGTATTGCCCGCAACGAGAGGGCTGTCGCGCAAGGCAAGCGATACCGTTGCCGTTGAAATGCCGAGTGTTTCGGCAATTGTCGAAAGTTTTATCTTTTGAGCCACGCATCCTCCCCAGGCAACGCGCGAGATGGTGGAGCGCATCGCAAACCGTAAGAGAGCGCCCCTTAAAATGTTTAATTAAAAGATTAAACGCAGGGAGGCAAACCGAATTTTAATCGCCCGTCAAATTTCGTCGGCTTCTTCGAACGGCACTGCTTCGGCCTGGAGGTTGTTGTCGATCGCCTTTAGAAGGCGCACGAGGTTGCGGATATCTTTCTCCGAAAAATCGAGCGTAGCCGTCCGATCGCAGGCCGATGCCGCCATCTCGATCGCCTTCACGCTGCCGCGTCCGAGTTCGGTAAGGTAGACCTTCGTCAGCCGCGCATCTTCCGCATCCGGCTTGCGCTCCAAAAAGCCCTGGGCTTCCATGCGGCCGATGGTACGGGTCATGGTCGGTGCCTTGACGCCAAGTTTCTGCGCAAGCCCGCCTGCCGTCATCCCGTCGGTTTCAGCAAGCGAAAGAATGACGCCGTCCTGGCCGGCGTAAAGCCCGCTTTCAAGCAGATTACGGGAAAGCACCGTGCGCATGGAACGCGCAGCCTGCGTCAAAGCCGGCGACAGATCGGCAAGCGTATATTCGGTCTGGTCCTTTTTCCTGGACTTGTTCTTCTTGCCGTCTTTGTGCTTCTTCCCCATCGCCATCCCTTTGATCTTTAAGCCGTGACAACGCTGCGTTATGACATTGCGCAGGTTCACGTCATAAACAAGGGGCATTGAAACCGGATGACAGCGCCTGCCCGGAACTTCGCAGACAACGATGCCGCACTTTCGGCCGAAGACCGCCGCAACTGGATCGCCGTTCTGCCGCTCGGCGCGCATGAGCAGCACGGCCCGCATCTTCCTTTCGAAACCGACACCTTGATTGCCGAAGGCATCGTCGAACGGCTAAAGGCTGCCCTGCCCCCCACATTGCCGGTCACCTTCTTGCCCACAGAACCGGTCGGTTATTCGATCGAACACAGCGACGTCGAAGGTACGAAGACGCTGACCTATAACGAAGCGATCGACCGCTGGCTCGCAATCGCCCGGATGCTTAGCGATATCGGCTGCCGAAAACTGGTGATGTTGAACGCCCACGGCGGCAATTCACCGCTGATGACAATCGTCGCGACCGAGGCGCGGGTGAAGTTCAACATGTTGGCCGTTGCGACCGGTTGGACCCGCTTTGGCGTGCCGGATGAGGTGATTTCAGCTGAAAACAAGGCGATCGACATCCACGGCGGCGATATCGAAACCTCGGTCATGCTGGCGCTGCATCCCGGTAGGGTCGCCATGTCCAGGGCTCAGAACTTCGCTTCACGGCAGCTGGAATTTGCCAGGCGATTCAAACATCTACGGGCCTACGGGCAGCACGCCTTCGGCTGGAAGATGTTCGATCTGAACATCCAGGGCGCGGCCGGAAACGCCGCGGCCGCAACCGTCGAGAAGGGCGAGGCGCTGGTCGGCCATGCGGTGAAGGGGCTGATGGAACTGCTGCAGGATGTGGATGCGTTCGACACATCCGAATTCACATAGGCAAATCCGACGGCGATGTGATCTTATAACATTATAAAAACCTTTGAACTGACGCGTCCAAATCCTTATATGGAACCGACCGTTGAAAGCCCCCTCGGCGGCAAGCCCATTCTTCGAGGTTCTCATGACCGACGCAATTTTGACTCAGCAGAAGCCCATCCCCGTCACCGTGCTCACCGGCTATCTCGGCGCCGGCAAGACGACGCTGCTTAACCGCATCCTGACCGAAAACCACGGCAAGAAATACGCGGTCATCGTCAACGAATTCGGCGAGATCGGCATCGACAACGACCTGATCGTCGAGTCGGATGAGGAGATCTACGAGATGAACAACGGCTGCGTCTGCTGTACCGTGCGCGGCGACCTGATCCGCGTCGTCGAGGGCCTGATGCGCCGCCCCGGACGCTTCGACGGCATCATCGTCGAGACGACCGGACTTGCCGATCCGGTGCCGGTCGCCCAGACCTTCTTCATGGACGACGACGTGCGCGCCAAGACGGAACTCGACGCCGTCGTCGCCCTTGTGGATGCCAAGCACCTGCCGCTTCGCCTCAAGGACAGCCGCGAGGCCGAAGATCAGATCGCCTTTGCCGATGTCGTCCTCATCAACAAGACTGATCTCGTCTCGCCGGAAGAACTGGCGCAGATCGAGGACATCGTCCGCGCTATCAATCCGTCGGCTCGCGTCTACAAGACGAGCCGCTCCGGCGTCGATCTCGCCCGCGTGCTTGATCAGGGCGCTTTCAACCTTGAACGCGCGCTGGAAAACGACCCGCACTTCCTGGAGCAGGATCACGACGATCACGTCTGTGGCCCCGATTGTGATCACGACCACCATCACCATGCGCATGACCACGACCATGACCACCACCACCATGATCACGACCATGGCCATCATCATCACGGCCGGGTGTCGCCGATCCACGACGTGACGGTGCAGTCAGTGTCGCTCCGCGGCGGCGAGATGAACCCCGAGCGCTTCTTCCCCTGGATCCAGAAGATCACCCAGACGCAGGGTCCAAACATCCTGCGCCTTAAGGGCATCATCGCCTTCAAGGACGATGCCGAGCGTTATGTCGTCCAGGGCGTGCACATGATCGTCGAAGGCGATCACCAGCGTCCTTGGAAGGATGGCGAAAAGCACGAGACGCGCCTGGTCTTCATCGGCCGCGAACTCGACCGCGAAAAGCTTGAAGCCTCCTTCAAGGCGTGCGAGGCCGCGGCCTGATGCCGACAGTTGCCCCGCTTGATCTCGACGGCCACATCCTGGCCGTCGAATTTTTAGGTGATGTCCCCTTTTTCGCGAATGCCGCCGGCACGCTACACCGGCTGGATGGCGGCGAGAAGGTTTGCGAAGCCCATCAGGGCATGCTCACCTGCATCCGCGATCCCTATAGCGAAAGCCTGATTTCGAGCGGCGAAGACGGCAAGGTGTTGCGCATTGCAGCCGACGCCAGCGTCAGCGAGATCGCCAGCGCGCCGCGCAAATGGATTTCGCAAGTGGCCGCCGGCCCGCAAGGTGCCGTCGCCTATGCCTATGGAAAGAGCGCCTTCGTTCGTCTTTCGACTGGCGACGCCAAGGAATTCACCGAGGAGCGGACTGTCGAAGGCCTTGCCTTTGCACCGAAGGGACTGCGCATCGCTGCAGCGCGCTACAACGGCGTGTCGCTGCACTGGGTTGGCATGAACGCAAAGCCGGTCGATCTGGAGTGGAAGGGCGCACATACCGGCGTCACATTCTCGCCCGACGGCAATTTTCTGGTGACGACCATGCAGGAAAACGCCCTGCACGGCTGGAAGCTTGACGCCAAGCCTGGCGCTGAGGCGCGTCACATGCGCATGACCGGCTATCCGGCCAAGGTGAAGTCGCTCTCCTGGTCGGCCAAGGGCAAGTGGCTTGCCTCATCTGGCGCGCCGGCAGCGATCGTCTGGCCTTTCCAGGGCAAGGACGGTCCGATGGGCAAGGCGCCGTTGGAGCTCGGCACGCGCGCCAACATCATGGCGACCTCGGTCAAGTTCCATCCGGCTGAAGACATCCTTGCAATCGGCTTCATCGACGGCATGATTCTTGCTGTGCGTATTGCAGACAGTAAAGAGGCGCTGATCCGCCGCCCCGGAAAGGGCGCTATCACCGCGATGAGCTGGAACAAGAACGGCAAGCTACTCGCCTTCGCCTCGGAAGCAGGTGACTGCGGCGTCGTCGATATCTCGGCCTGACCGCTCAAATTCCTTCGATGGTGATGGCCAAGTGCCTTCGCCATCCCTTCCGGTCACGATATCCGGGCTTTTTCGATAATCTCGCCGAGGACGCCATGCAAGGCGTCGCGATAGCCGTTGCGGGCGGATGGCCCGCTTTCCTGCGAGGTCATCACCACGGTCAGATTGAGCGACGGCACGATGTAGAGCATCTGCCCACCGTAGCCCCACGCGAAATGCACGTCCTCGCCGCCCACATTGCGTTCAAACCATCCGTAGCCATAGGCATCGCCCGAGAAGCGCGAGGTGGTGCGCGGCTGCCAGGACGCGGCAATCCACTCTCGAGGAACGACCTGTCGCCCCTTTGGCGTCCTGCCGCCGTTGCGATAGAGCTCGCCGAACGCAAGCAACGAGCGGGCGCTCATGGCCATCTGGTTTCCGCCGAGATAGATGCCCTGTGGGTCGCGCTCCCAGGCGCCTATCCGAAACCCTTCGACTGGCCCGAGCCATTCCCGTGCCAGGGCAAGGGTTGTCTTGCCGGATTCCTTCGTCAGGATTGCTGACAGGAGATGGGTCGAGGCGGTCGAGTACAGCATTCGGCCACCAGGCTCGTCGTCGAAGGGTTGCGAGAGTGCAAAACGCACCCAGTTTCGGCTCGCAACCCAGCGTCCGTAGTTTGCTCCCGACATGCGGCCCAGACCTGCCTGCATCGACAGCAGGTTTCCGACGGTGATCTCGTTCAGCCGCGGATCGGGCGATTGCGGCAGATCCGCCTTCAGGATCGGCGCAATCTTCTGATCGGGTCCTGCAAGCACACCCTTGCTGACGGCGATGCCGACCAGGGCGGAGATGATCGCTTTCGAGGCAGACTTGATATTGGTCGATTCCGACGCTGTATGTCCGCGATAGCCTCGCTCGGCCAGGATCTTTCCGTCACGTGAGATGATGATGGTTTTCAGCGATTTCAGTTCCTCTCGGGAAGCGATATCGTCGAGCAGCGACGCAAGGCGATCATTTTCCTGCTGGGCTGGGGCCGGCGCGGCGGAAAGAAGAAGCACCAAGAATATGAAGAAGGCTCTGGTCATCGCCATGAGCTAGCGCAAACCGGGGCAGAATTCATCCGTCCGAAGAGCCGATTCACGCGGACGTGAAAGTTTATGATCCTTGCTTGCCCAATCGGCCGGCCGCCCAACATTTGGCCCGACCAGCTCAACACACGGCCAGGAGCGTAAGACGATGGCACGCGTAATCGTGATCGGAGCAACCGGCCACGTCGGCACATATCTCGTCCCGCGTCTCGTCGAGGCGGGGCATGACGTGGTTGCAATCAGCCGCGGCAAAGGAAAGCCATACTGTTCCCACGCAACATGGCAGTGTGTCGAACGCCAGCAGATGGATAGGGCGCAGATGGAGGAGGAAGGCAGCTTCGGCTCCGCCGTCCGCGCACTGAGGCCCGACATCGTCATCGACATGATCTGTTTCACGTTGGAGAGCGCTCGCCATCTGGCGGAAGTGTTGGACGGCCATGTCGGCCATTTTCTGCACACAGGCACCATCTGGACGCACGGCCATTCCATTTTGGTTCCGACGCGTGAGGATGCGCCCAAGACGCCCTTTGGAAACTACGGCGAGCAGAAGAAGGCAATCGAGGACTATCTTCTGGGCGCGGCACGCAGGCGGGCCTTTCCTGCAACCCTCATCCATCCCGGCCATATCGTTGGACCGGGCTGGCCTCCACTCAACCCCGCCGGACATTTCAACATTTCTGTGTTTTCGACGATTGCGCGCGGCGAGATGCTGAGATTGCCGAACCTCGGACTGGAGACCGTTCATCACGTTCACGCCGACGATGTGGCAGCCATGTTCATGGCAGCAATCAGCAATTGGCACGCCTCGACCGGAGAAAGCTTCCACGCGGTTTCGGACCAGGCACTGACGTTGAGAGGGTATGCCGAAGCGATGTTTCGCTGGTTCGGGCATGAACCGAAGCTTGCCTTCTTCCCCTATGACGACTGGTCGAAGACGGAAAGCGCCGAGGACGCAAGGGCGACATTCGAGCACATCGCCCGAAGCCCGAATTGCTCAATGGAGAAGGCAAGGCGCCTGCTGGAGTTCACGCCGCGCCACAGTTCCCTCCAGGCTGTGCAGGAATCGGTCCAGTGGCTCATCGCGCAAGGGCGCATCAGCGCCTAAAGGATAAACCCCTCTGGTTTCAGCGAGAGGCTTGATCCGTCAGGCCGCCTTCCAAAGAGGCGTTTTTGCAAGCATGCGCCCCGAGGGAACAACCATGCCGGCTGCACCGTCAAGCCAGCCTTCCGTCAACTCGAGCGCCAGGAAGCGCGAACGTTCGAACGGGCCTGGCATGACGAGATGGCAAGCCTTCTCGGCAAAGAAGCCGAAGCGCTCGTAATAGGCAGCGTCGCCGACGAGCAGGATCGCGCCATGTCCTTTGTTCTTGGCTTCGAGAATCGCCGCGCGCATCAGCGCCGAACCTACGCCCTTGCTTTCAAAGGTCGGATCGACGGCCAAAGGGCCGAGCAGCAGCGCATTGACCGGGCTTGCCTCGGCGTTGACGCCAGCTTCGATGTTCCAGAGGCGGACGGTGCCGATGACATGGCCGTCACGGTCACGCGCGACCAGTGCCAAGCCTTCTGCCGGGATGCGGCCACGCCGGATCTTCTCCGACGACTTCTTGCGGCGGTTCGGACCCATGGCACGATCGAGCAGGTTCTCGCGCGCTACGACATCCGACGGGTTTTCGGAGTCGATGGTGAAGACGGAGGGCGCAAAGAATGCGCGGACAGAATCAAGAACAGCGGCCATCTTGGCCTCCCGCACTCAAAACCGTTTCAGACGGTGTCGAAAGGAAATTGTGAAGGTGCCGCCCCGATTGGCTGCGGGGCCGGCTGGATCAGATGACGTAGGCCTTCAGCGGCTCAAAGCCATTAAAGGCAACCGCCGAATAGGTCGTCGTATAGGCACCGGTGCCTTCGATCAGAACCTCGTCGCCGATGGTAAGGCTCACCGGCAGCGGGTAGAGGTTCTTCTCGTAGAGCACGTCGGCCGAATCGCAGGTCGGGCCGGCGATGACGCAGGGCTCCATCTTGTCGCCGTCGCGTTCGGTGCGGATCGGGTAGCGGATGGCCTCGTCCATCGTTTCGGCGAGCCCGCCGAACTTGCCGATGTCGAGGAAAACCCAGCGGGCCGTGTCGTTGTCCGACTTCTTCGAGACAAGCACCACTTCAGCCTTGATGACGCCGGCATTGCCGACCATGCCGCGGCCCGGCTCGATGATCGTCTTCGGGATCTGGTTGCCGAAATGATCGCGCAGGCTCTGGTAGATCGAACGGCCATATGCCTCGGCCGTGGGAACGTCACGGAGGTATTTCGTCGGGAAGCCGCCGCCCATGTTGACCATCTGCAGATGGATGCCCTGCTTGGCAAGCTGCACGAAAACGCGCTTGGCATCGGCAAGAGCCGAATCCCAGGCATCGACCTTGGTCATCTGCGAACCGACATGGAACGAGACGCCATAGGATTCGAGGCCAAGCTGATGGGCATAGACAAGTACATCGACAGCCATTTGCGGGACGCAGCCGAACTTGCGCGACAGCGGCCATTCAGCGCCTTCACCATCCGTGAGAACGCGGCAGAACACTCGGGCGCCGGGAGCGGCACGCGAGATCTTCTCGACTTCCTCGTGGCTGTCGACCGCAAAGAGACTGACGCCGAGCGCACAGGCGCGTGCGACATCGCGCTCCTTCTTGATCGTATTGCCGTAGGAAATGCGGGCAGCGGTCGCACCGGCATCGAGTGCCATTTCGATTTCTGCGACAGAGGCGCAATCGAAGTTGGAGCCGAGGGAAGCCAGCAGCTTCAGCACTTCCGGAGCCGGATTCGCCTTGACGGCATAGTAGATGGCGCTGTCCGGCATCGCATGACGGAAGGCGTTGAAATTGTCGCGCACGACGTCGAGGTCGACCACGAGGCAGGGACCGTCGGGACGTCGGGTTGCGAGAAAGTCGCGGATGCGCTGGGTGGTCATATCGATTCCCTCTTCCAATTCCAGAGCTCCGGCAAGAACCGGAGGACAAAGGGCATACGAATGCTCGCACTGGTACCAGCCGGTGGAGACC